>CAZLSU010000021.1:0-39133 GCA_964562225.1 uncultured Sphingobium sp. | reverse complement strand
ATCCCGGTGCTCTCAGCCGACGGATGGCCCCTTTTATTACCGGTGTTCTCAGGTGGTCTTTGACGGCACGACCGTTCGGAGTTTCAGCGCCTCGGACGATGACGAGATCCTAATCTCGGCGGAAGCGGTGCGCCGTCTCGGCAGCTACGCGGCGGTGCTCTCGCATCTCGCGGCGGCGGAATTGGAGATACCCCCGTTCCGGATCGACGGCGCAGGCTGAGGACAAAGCGAAAACCGGTCTGTGACGACACCTCCCCGCCAGAGGATGCTGCATATGGGCGCCCGCGAGGCGCTGGCAACCCGCGAACGGCGGGCCGAGTTGCCGTGTGCCACGGCTGCCCGCACCACCCCTTGTTCGCGAGTTTCCCTCGGCTGTGCCTCGGTGCCAGCCCCTCTTTTGCGAGCGCCCGGAGGATGCGCATCCGGCGGAGAGGCCGCCGGCACAGACAGAAAGGCTCGCTATCATGTCCACATCGCTTGCAGCCGCACTCGCGGCACTGGAGCTAGGGCACCTCGAACCCCGCGCTGAAGACCTGAGTGGCATGGCGCCGCCACCAACCGAGGCGCTGGAGCAGACCGTTACCGCAATCTGGAGCGATCTCTTCACAACGATGAGCAACACATCGATCGAGCGTGACATCGAAGATCTGGGCTGGGGGCTGGTGAATCTCTTCCACCGCGCCGCCGCCAAGAAACACGGGCTGGTCGACCGGTTGACCGACGACATTCGCTTGCTCCTCGCCGAACAGGACGGCTCCGAAATCAGCACGGCCAATCTGGAGGAAAAGATCGATCTCGCCAAGAAGGTCGAGGAATCCGCAGGTGCCTTCGAAATCATGCGCGATGTCGCCGCCGCGCACTATATCCGGGAAACCGGGAGATCGTGGGTGCCATCGTCCGGCAACCGCATTTCGCTCGGTGTCACCGCCGGGATCGTCGATGGCCACGCCTTCTTGCGGGCGCGCCGCGAGCGGGCTTTGAACGCCAACACCGCGCAGGGTACGCCCGTTGTGTTCGCCGGTGGCCGCCTCACCTTCGCCAACGATTTGGATATGAAGACGTTCGCCGACAACCTGCTAGCGACCCTCAACAAGGTTCGCGCCCATGTCGGCGACATGTATCTCGTACACGGCGGCGATATGAAGGGTATCGAACGGCTTGCAGCGTCCTGGGCCGAGCAGAATGGCATCCAGCAGGTGCGGTTCGGTCTCGATCGCAAGCTCGGAGATCGCGCTGGCTTCCGTCGCAACGAGCAGATGCTCTCGCTCAAGCCGAGATTCGTGATCGCCTTCCAGGGCAATGGCGTGACCGAGCGGCTTGTCATCGAAGCCAAGGCTCGGGGACTCCGGGTCGTTGATCGTCGCGGCCCATTGGGAAGCCCTCCTTCAGCTGCTCGTCGCGGTGCGGGCTGAAGCCGCGGGCCGCCGGTTTGCCGGCGGCCCTTTTTTGGCTCTGCTTACGGTTGTCCCATCGGAATTCCCGCCAGCGAGAGGGGAGGGTGCCGAGGCGTGTTTGGTTTGGCTGAATAGCGCTGGAATCCGTCGGCCGTGTCCGCAGCGCGGATCCATTTCAGTGTCCACCAGCCATCCGCGTTGCTCACGCCGCGCCGACCGTCGCCTTGCCACAAATGAGAGAGAGATGATGATGCGTGATTTGCATGATGAGGAACTGCGCGCTCTGCTTGCATTCCGACAGCGCCATGGGCGCTGCTGGAAGGCTGCGTTGCTGTTGCGCTGGTCGGCCGGCACCGACGCCGATGAACCCGGTTCGGCGCATTTGCGCCATCTGCGCAATATCGGAGGACCGCGCTGGCTGCTCGGGCTATCGGCCGCCACGCTCGATGACGCTGCGCGGCGTTTTGCCGGGTGCGTCGATCCGGCGCTGATCGACGTTTTCATGGAGAATGCCACGGGCTTTGCCCGCGGCGCGTCGGCAAGCGTCGGGATCGCTCCGGCGAGCGCTGCGCATTCACTGGCCATCGCGATCGAACTTAGCCTCAAAGCCTATCTGATGAAGGCGGGCTATGCCGACGACTGGAACCGCGTCCATATTCGGCATGACCTTGAAAAGGCCTTGGCGCTTGCCGTGGCGACGGGCCTGTCGGGCTTCCCACCGGAATTGCCGCAGCTCGCGGCTATTCTTTCGCCTGCCTATAGCCGCCATCAAATCGACGCGATGTTCCGGGGCGGGGCTTCACCTTTCGATGTGACGGACGCCTCGCTGTGCGTTGACCGTCTCCTTGCCGTAATCCGGGCGCAGATCGCGTAACCGGCGCTCCAATGGTAGCCTTGCGCGTTGGTCGAAGACGGGCTCACCGATCCCGTTGAGGCCGGGGGTGACCCTGCCGTAACACGGACGACAGAGCCATCACCTCCGTTCTCGTACCGGGCATCGCCGCTTCGCTGGGGACGGGGCAGAAATGGGAGAATGTGCCGTTCAGTGGTTAAGAGGGCTCTGCGGGGCGTAGATTGTCGCAGCGGTGGGGCGTGGTTTCTGCACCGGTTCCTGGTGTCATAGAACCCAAGCGACCATCCCTTCTTTTTGACCTGATCCCTAAGTCGGTCGTTCGGTGCCTCCAACCCGCTCCCCTTCGGGCCGAGTTGCCGTGTGCCACGGCTGCCCGCACCACCCCTTGTGTCGGGGTTCCCCTGCGCTGCTGACGCGCTCCGGTGGAAGCACCGCCCATGCCCGCCTTTTTCGGGGGTCAGTCGAAGGGACGGTCCCTTCGGCACCCAAAAAGGAACCTCGACATGCAGAACCTCGTCATCCTCGCCGGCAATGTCGGCGCCACGCCGGAAGCCCGCACCACCCAGGGCGGCACCAAGATCACCCACTTCAGCCTCGCGACCTCGCGGCCCAAGCGGGACAGCAACGGCAAGACCATCAAAGACGATAATGGCCGTCGGATCGAGGATACCGAATGGCACCGGATCACCTGCTTCAACGGCGTCGGCAAGACCGTCGAACAATATGTCGACAAGGGCATGAAGGTGATGGTGCGCGGTCGCATCCACTACACCCGCTGGACCGACAACGAGAATATCGAACGCTACGGTGTCGAGATCATCGCCGACGAGGTGACCTTCCTGACCCGCGCCAAGCCCGCGGGCGGCGGCCAGGGCGGCAACGACAGCTCGGTGGATGACGACGAAATTCCCTTCTGAGAGCCGCAAAGGCCCGGTGGCGTCAGCCACCGGGCCTTTTTGCTGTTTTCGGCTTTAGGGCGGTTGCAAGAAATCCATATATCCAATAATATCGATATATGAATAATGATTCTGCTATCGATGCTCTTGGCGCACTGGCGCAAAGTACGCGGCTCGACGCCTTCCGGTTGCTGGTGCGGCATGAGCCCGCCGGCCTCGCCGCCGGGGACGTCGCCCGCCAGCTCGACATCCCCCAGAATACGATGTCCTCGCATCTCGCCGGACTTGCTCGCGCCGGTCTGGTCCGAGCCGAGCGCCACAGCCGCCATATCATCTACCGCGCCGATCTCGACCAGCTCAAGGCGCTCACCCTGTTCCTCGTCAAGGACTGCTGCGGGGGCAGGGCAGAGCTATGCGAACCGCTGATCGCCGAGCTTATTCCCTGTTGCTGACGGAGCTTCTCCATGTCTGACCGGATTTATAATGTCCTGTTTCTGTGCACCGGCAATTCCGCGCGCTCGATCCTCGCCGAGAGCGCATTGATGAAATTGGGAGAGGGCCGGTTTCGCGCCTTTTCCGCAGGCAGTTTTCCCAAAGGTGCGATCAATCCGGACGCGATCGCTCTCCTGGAGCGGATCGAATATCCGATCGCCGGTCTACGGTCGAAAAGCTGGGATGAATTCTCCGGCCCAGATGCACCCGCCATGGATTTCGTATTCACCGTTTGCGACGACGCGGCCGGCGAAACCTGTCCGATCTGGCCGGGTCATCCGATGACGGCGCATTGGGGCATTGAGGATCCGAGCCATGTCCAAGGCCCGACGATCGAGCGCGAACGGGCGTTCGTGACGGCGCTGCGCTATCTGGAAAATCGGATTAAGCTGTTCATCGCGCTGCCGTTCGACCGGCTCGACGCCTTGGCGTTACGCGCCCATGTTCGGGAAATCGGCCAGGTCGAAGGCGCGAGCACTCGTCGCGGGGACGCTGCGTGATGCCGATCGACGTGATCATCTATCATAATCCCGATTGCGGAACGTCGCGCAACACGCTCGCGATGATCGAAAATGCCGGCATCGAGCCGCATGTCATCGAATATCTCAAAACGCCGCCGAACCGAACGCGGCTCGCCTCGCTGATCGGGCGCATGGGAATCACGCCCCGTGATCTGCTCCGCGAGAAGGGCACACCCTATCACGAGCTCGGCCTCGCCAATCTTGCGTTGAGCGATGACGAGCTGTTGGACGCGATGATCGCACACCCGATCCTGATCAACCGGCCGATCGTCGTCTCGCCGCTGGGCGTCAAATTGTGCCGACCCTCAGAGGAAGTGCTCGATCTGTTGCCGAGCCAACAGCGCGGCGCTTTCACTAAAGAGGATGGTCAGCGTGTTATCGATGCCGCTGGCAAGAGGGTCGAGGGATGAGCGCTGTTAACGCGCCGACCAAACCGGCGATCAGCGGTTTCGAACGCTATCTGAGCCTTTGGGTGGCGCTGTGCATCATCGTGGGTATCGCGCTCGGCTATGCGCTGCCGGGCCTCTTCGCCGCTATCGCCGCGGCCGAGATCGCCCGTGTCAATCTCGTCGTGGCGGCGTTGATCTGGCTGATGATCATTCCGATGCTGCTCAAGATCGACCTTGGTGCTTTGGGGTCGGTGCGCCAGCACTGGAAGGGAGTCGGCGTCACCCTATTCATCAACTGGGCGGTCAAACCCTTTTCAATGGCGTTGCTGGGCACGGTCTTCCTGGGGTGGCTGTTTCGTCCGCTGCTCCCTGCGGGCGAGGTCAACTCTTACATCGCCGGGCTGATCCTGCTGGCCGCGGCGCCGTGCACAGCCATGGTTTTTGTCTGGTCCAACCTCTGCGAGGGCGAGCCGACCTATACGCTGAGCCAGGTGGCGCTCAATGACATCATCATGGTCTTCGCCTTTGCACCGCTGGTCGGGCTACTGCTCGGCGTGGCCTCGATCGCGGTGCCATGGGACACGCTGCTGATTTCGGTTCTGCTCTATATCGTGGTGCCGGTCATCGTCGCCCAGATCGCGCGGCGCGTGCTGCTGGCATCCGGCGGCCAGCCCGCGCTGGATCGCCTGCTCGCAATGCTCGGCCCCGTATCGCTGGTCGCCTTGCTGACGACACTGGTATTGCTGTTCGGGTTCCAGGGCGAGGCGATCATTGCCCATCCGCTCGTCATCGCGCTGATCGCCGTGCCGATCCTGATCCAGGTCTATTTCAATGCGGGCCTCGCCTATTGGCTGAGCCGCCGGTTCGGCGTGGCCTGGTGCGTTGCCGCGCCTGCCGCGCTGATCGGCGCGTCCAATTTCTTCGAGCTCGCGGTTGCCGCTGCGATCAGCCTGTTCGGCCTCAACTCGGGCGCTGCGCTGGCGACGGTCGTCGGCGTGCTGGTCGAGGTGCCGGTAATGCTCTCGGTCGTGCATATCGTGAAGGCGACGCGGCCATGGTACGAGCAGCGGGCTACGACATGATCGCTGCGCGCGTCGAACTTCACCAGCTGGCCGCGCTCGCGCCGGTGCTGGCGGAAGCAGGACTGCCGGCGAGCGATATCGCAGCGCCTGGCCGTCATTTCTACAGGTTCGACGATGAGGACGGTCTGATTGGCTATGGCGGTGTAGAAGGCGCTGGAGCCGATCGGTTGCTGCGCTCTTTCATCGTCGTGGAGGCGCGTCGCGGCGCGGGCTTGGGCAGCGCCATGCTGTCCGCGCTCGAACGCGCGGCTGCTAATGATGGCGCGACCTGCCTCTATCTGCTGACCACGACGGCTGAGCCCTTTTTCGGCCGCTTTGGGTATGCCCCGATAGCCCGCGCCTCCGCGCCGGCGGAGATCGCCGACAGCGCGGAGTTTCGCTCGCTTTGCCCGGCGAGCGCCGCCTTTCTTTTCAAACGGATTTGCTGATGTCCCGACTGCGTACACTTCCCGATCCCGATCTCATGCCGGCGCTCGATGCCGCGATGGTCCGGCTTGATTTGGCGGCGGGCCTTGGTCCTCTCAATCCACCTCCGCGTATCCTGCTGCTCTACGGTTCGCTGCGCGCGCGTTCGTTCAGCCGACTTGCGGTGGAGGAGGCGGCCCGCCTGCTCATCCTGTTCGGCGCCGAGGTGCGCATATTCGATCCGAGTGATCTGCCGTTGCCTGATCAGGTCGAGGGTGACGATCATCCGGCGGTCCATGAGCTGCGCGAGCATGCGCTGTGGTCGGAAGCGATGGTGTGGTGCAGTCCCGAACGGCATGGCCAGATCACCGGCATCATGAAGGCGCAGATCGACCATTTGCCGCTGGAGTTCGGCGGCAAGCGCCCGACCCAGGGGCGGACCCTCGCGGTGATGCAGGTGTCCGGCGGCTCGCAATCGTTCAACGCGGTCAACACATTGCGGCTACTCGGCCGCTGGATGCGGATGATCACTATCCCCAACCAGTCGAGTGTCGCCATGGCCTTCAAGGAATTCGGCGAGGACGGCCGGATGCGCGCGTCCAGCTATTATGACCGTATCGTCGATGTGATGGAGGAGCTCGTTCGCTTCACGATTCTCACGCGCGGCCATACCGACCAGCTCGTCGATCGTTATTCCGAGCGCAAAGCAGCGATACTCAAGCGCGATGCGGACAAGGATCTCGCGACGCAGGCCGTCGGCTGACCCGAAGCACGCTCTTACGGAACTGCCGTATTGAGCTGGTCCTGGAGGGTCGCGATGCTCTCGATGACGGCATCGAAGGCAGGCGCGTCGCCGAAGATCATCCCCGTCATGGCGCGATAGTCGCGCCGCAGATCATCGACCATGTCGCCTTCGGGGCATAGCGCGAAACTGCCTGGCACGGCGGTCCCCAGGTCGAAGGCCGGCCGGTTGAAGAACAGCCGGGCATGGGCGACGCAATCTCGGCCGAGCGCCGGATCAGCCAGCGCGCATTTGCCGGCGTCGGACTGCAACAGCGCGTGAAGATCATAATAATGGCGCGAGACGCGCTGGCCATTGCCGCGCAGGGCGCCGCGGATCTCGAACCAGCGTCGCAGCCCGTGCAGGATAACCACCTTGTCCCAGAAGGTCCGTTCCGCGTCGACGATCGTCACATTGGCGACGGCCAGATTGATCCCCGGCACGTCGGCTTCGAGATAGGGCGTGATCGTGTGGAGCGCGTGGGGGTCGAGCGCGGATTTGGCGCCGGACTCGATCTTCACCGCCTTGCCGACATAGGCATCGATCGGCGTGACCGTCGGGTAGCGCAGGGAAAGTGTCTGAGCGTCCTGCGCGTCGGGTTCGACCCGCCACTGCGCGGCGGCTATCCCCATCCGCTGGGCTGCTTCGCCGACGATCGCGGCGAGCTGGCTCTGCAAAGGCCCCTGGATATGGGCCTCGCAGGCTTCGCGGATCGCGTCGAGCGCGGCTTCTCGCTTCTTGCCGCTCATCGCCTCGAGCTCGGCGATCGAAGCGGTCTGCCCCAGATCGTCGCGAAATACGGTGACGTCGATGTCTTCGGAAAAGCGGCGGATCAAGCCAAAGCCCTTCGATAGCGACGTACCGCCCTTGAACAGCAGCCTTGGACCTGGCGGGAGGCCGTTGAACAGCGCGTCGAGCGTCCAGCAAACCCAGAAATCCTTCTCTACATTCTGGGGCGTGGTGCCGATGCGCTGGGCCGTCGTGCTGAACACGCCGAGGCGTGTCGCATCATCTGCGCCGATGATGCGATCATAGGCAGGGTTCATCATGACGTGGCGACCTTCTCGAACAGCAATGGCTTGAGGAAGGCCTGCATCCAGGCCGGCAGCGCCAGAAGGCCGTCGGCCAGATCGTCGCGCAGCACCTTGCCCTGGCCGGGATCGTTCAACAGGGCTGCGAGGCGACGGTGGACCAGATCATCATCCTGCGGATCGCTGCCCATCGTGTCGCGCAGCCAGTGGAGCGCCTGGACGAGTCGCATCGCCGGTCGTCCCGCCCAGAAAAGTTTGCTGGCTGCGGTCAGCCGGAAGCTGATCGTGAGCCGACCGAGCTGGATCGTCTTCAATCGTGCGTCGGTATGGACGACGATCTTGGCAGGCACCGCGTTGGTGAGGCCGAGATCATTGGCGGCGGTCATCCCGTCGACCAGTACCCGGATCTGGTCGCGACGGGTGATGGCGTCGATCACCTCACGCGGATCGGGCGGGTTGCTTTGCTGGGTCAGGCTGTTGCGGGCCGGCTTGTCATAGAGCCCCCGGTCGATCCGCCGCAGCGCGTCCGTTTTCGTCAGGCGTTGCAGCGTCTTGTCGACAGCGTCACGGCTGCCGAGGTCGAGAAAATCGGCCGGGGTCCATACCGCCTTGGGCGCGCGCGCGTCGATCCGTTGCAGGATCGCGGCTTTGAGATCGGGAACAGTGTCGGCCATGTCCGAAATCCGTACACAAATTTCGGACAGGAGTAAATGTGGCTGGTCCGAAATATGTAGGCAGATTTCGGACATATACGGCGCGACGGAATTCCGCTATTTCGCCCTTCGCGTCACCTCAGCGGCAATGGCCCGTCGCATAGCGGTTCCACCGCAGCACCGTGCCGGTGGCAATCATGGCGCCGCTGATATCGCCAATGACGGGCGCTGTGCACCAAGCGCCGGTGCGATCGCCCTTCGCATTGCCGTTCGATCGGCACTGGAGCCTTGGGCCAGTGACAAGAATATGGCCAGTGCCGGCACGTCCTCTGGCGCCGCCGAGCAAACGCACCAGCGCGTCGCGCGCGGCGATGCCGCTGGCGCGTGGGCAGGGGTGTCCCTTGCGGCACGAACCGTCTATCTCCCGCGCCGCTATCCCGGCAAGACGGATGCGCGGTCCCTCGCGGCACCAGACCGGGCCATCGCCGTCCCACACCCTGACGGGCGTGCAGATGAATGCCTGGCCGCTGGGTACGACCGCAACAGCCAGCAGAAATATGGCGAGCATCAGCGCTCAACCGGGGCGGTAGCGTGGGTCATGCGTCAGGAAAGAGCGGCAATGTATCGGACCGTGCCGCGGCCTCATCGGCGAGGATATCATAGCAGCGCAAACGCATAGCGAGGTGTCGCGCCAATTCGGCCGTCGCACGGCGACGCGCAACGGCGTCGCCGTATCGGATATTGGTCACGAGGGCCGGTTCGGCCGTTGCGAGGGACACCTCGAGATGGAGGGCCAGGCTATCTTCATCGACTCGGAGCATGGCCGTAGAATAGAACAAACAAAGAACAATCATCAAGCATCTCGTGCGCACCTTTTCTCGCGATGCGCGATAGGCGTCGCTTATGCGGCCAAAGACCGCAGCGGGGCTGGTGGAACCACGGTCTCGATCAAACCGGTCGCCACATCATAGACCAACCCCGTGACCATGAAAGTGGCCGGCAGATTGGGGTTGGCCTCGGCATCATCTCGACCACCTCCTGGGCGTGTAGACTTGAGCTGGAGCGAGGCGCGCTGGTGCAGATCTTCCCCGATTGGGAGACCGCAGCGCTGCCGGTTCATGCTTATTATCCGATGGGGCGGGCGATCCGCATCGCTGCGCGGGCGTTCGTCGAGTTTCTCAGCGCTGATCTGGTGCGCGATCCCCCCACCTGAAGCAAGGTCGCGTCTAGTCCACGCCGCCTGATTCCACGCATTGTCCGGCACGCTATCACGCAAGCATAGGCATGGCTGCGCTGCTATGGTAATCTCAGCCATCACTCGATGGCATCCGCAGGCGTCCCGTGACCGGGGGACGAGCGTGCCTCCGCCTACAAATGGAAGGCCGGTGATGATATTGAGCGATTCTTGCCCATTAGTGATGGGCTGACCGGAATGTCCACGACACTTCCCGTGCGAAACCTCGAAGAGGCCAATCTGCTGGCCCAGGCGATCGTCAATACGATCCCCGAACCGTTTCTTGTCCTCGATGCTGATCTCCGCGTTCTCGAGGCGAGTCGTTCTTTCTATGAAATCTTCAAGGTCGAGCCCGCAGAGACTCAAGGCTGCCTGCTCTATGCGCTCGGTCATGGGCAGTGGGATATTCCCGCGCTCCGGCTGTTGCTCGAAACCATCCTGCCCGAGCGGGTCGCTATGGATGGGTTCGAGGTCGATCATGATTTCCCGGCGATCGGCCACCGCATCATGCTGCTCAATGCCCGCAAGGTCCTGTACGACGAGAGCGACACAATGGCGATCCTGCTTGCCTTTCGCGACGTGACCGAACGGCGCGCGATCGAACACGAGAAGCAAGCGCTGCTCGAGCGCTCGGAAGAGCTGCGGCTTCAAAATGAGGTGTTGCTGCAGGAGATGAAGCACCGCGTAGGGAACAGCCTTCAGATTATCGCGAGTATTTTGCTGCTCAAAGCCCGCGCGGTTTCATCTGACGAAACCCGCTTTCATCTTCAGGACGCGCACCAGCGCGTGATGTCGGTCGCCGTCGTTCAGCAGCATCTCGACATGACTAACGGTATCGATCAGATCGAGGTCGGCACCTATCTCGAAAAGCTCTCTGCCGGTCTCGGGGCCTCGATGATCGGCGATAATCAGCCGGTTACGATCACGGTCGTTTCTGATTCTGGCATGATCCCATCGGCGAAAGCCGTCAGCCTCGGGCTGATCGTCACCGAACTCGTGATCAACGCCCTCAAATATGCCTTTCCCGAGATCCACCACCAAGCAGCGATCGCTGTGCGCTACACGATCGACCAGAACGACTGGACACTGATCGTGTCGGATAACGGCGTGGGTAAGGCTCCCAACCAGGCGCCGAAAGCCGATGGAGGCCTTGGCACCACGATCGTGGCAGCTCTGGCCAAGCAGCTGGATGCCAAGGTCACGATGAAAACCGACCCGGCAGGATTCACCGTTTCCGTAGCACGGACCCTGGCGGCTGCACCACTGCTTGAGGCAGCCTGAACCGGCACGGCTTGGCCCCCTTGCGAGATTTACACTGCGGGTGCGGATAGTTTGCAGCTTGGCTGCGTTGAGCAATTCTATCGCACAGGCGCGGAGCGTTCCGTTCGCACACCAACAACGCACCACCGATTTTGACCGACTCAGTTTTGATATTGGTGGTGGAAGACGAGACATTGATCGAAGAGGTCGTCGTCTTGGGCCTGGAAGATGCCGGTTATGCCGTCGCGACTGCTCACACTGCCGAGGAGGCGATCGCTTCATTGGAGAAAACGGACTCGACCGTCCGGGCAATCGTCACCGACGTAAATCTTGTACCGAATAAGCTGACCGGTTGGGATGTCGCACGACGCGCTCGCGAACTGACAGCGGATATTCCAATCGTCTATATGTCGGGCGCGAGCGGTCATGAATGGACATCGCACGGCGTCCCCAACAGCGTGCTGATCGCCAAGCCCTTTGCGATCGGCCAGATCGTCACCGCTGTTTCGCAGTTGCTCAATGCCGGTGGCCCGACTGTCGGCGAATAAGGCAGTTCGCAAGGATCAACGCAAATATGCCAGTCAGGCACGATCAGCCGTAGAGCCGGTCATCCCACCAATTGGTTCGGGCAGCTCGAAGCTGATTGCTTGCGCGTCGGGATGTGCTGGATTGATCAGGATGTTGCGTTCCACCCGCGCCGGGATCGAAGGCACCAGCAACAACGCCGAGCGCCCTGCCGCGAACCACGCCTCGCCAAAGGCCCTGCAGATGTCTTCGCGCTTGCCGTCCCACCCGGAGAATTTCGCGGTTGGGAAGACTTCGTAGCTGACGCCGTTGGGGATCGTGATGCGGATATAATGCTGGTTGGGCGGCATCACCGTGTTGGCATGGACGAGCTTTTCCAGCATCGCCGTCGAATAATGTTCTGACGTGTAGATGATCGGGCTGGCCGCGGTGTTCCACCGTCCCGGATAGAGCCGAGCGCCCTCGCTGTCATAGATCGGATGCGCGCCATCGGGATCGCCGATCCGAAAACAGGTCAGCACGCGGTCGGTGATCTGGGCGCTCACGCTCCGCCGCCATACGCCGCCCGTCCCAGCAGGTTGATGACGACATCGGCTCCCGGACCCGTCGCCAGCGCCACGTCGAGCGGCGGCTTGTTGTCGAGCATGGGGTGCGCGCGGCCGAGAAAGTCGCGGACCTTGGCGGGATCCTTATAGATATCGAGCGCGAAGCTGAACACCTTGGCGATCCGCGCCAGCTTGTCGCCTTCCTCGCTGGTCAGGCGCTTGGACGCCGATTTCTTGCGGCGATCGAGCGTCGCCTTGGAAATAAGGCGGAACTTGAAGCGACTGTCGCCCGGCGCGACGGTGTCGGCGAGATGGTCGAGTGCGCCGACCGGCAGGCCTTCGAGAATCGAATAGCTCAGCCCCAGGCGCGTGTCGCCCTTGCGGGGCGCAACCCCAAGCAGGGTCTCGATCGTCACGGGCTGGCTCGCCATCTGCTGCTCCTGTCTCACCTGATACAGATATATGTCTCATGTGAGGCAAACACAAGCAAACGGTGATATCGGTCCGGAGGGGCCATGACCTCTTGCGGCCGGCAGCTTCACCCCGCTCTTTGAGGCGCAATCCTTGGTCCGGCGCGCGGCCTAATGCGATCAACCCGTAAAGGGTCCGGTCGCTTCGCTACGGCTTTTGGCCTGCGGCAAAAAGTGATCGCGGCCACCCTCCGAACACTTCGGGCGCCAGTCGAGCGGGGATGAACCCGCCGGCTTTCAAGGAGCCTCGACATGTTCACCGACATCAAGATCGCCCGCCTCAATGCGCTCAGCCTCTCCAAAACCCTGATGATCGCAACGATGGTCATCGGGATCGGCAACCAGTTCGCCGTCATCACCGCCGACGACTTTGACGGCGACGTGGTCGTCATCAACGAATATGATCCGTTCAGCTGAAACCTTCCGGCGGGGGCATCCGCCCCCGCCCTTATTGCGCGAGTGCTGATTGGACGATCTTACCGAGGAAGCGAACCCGCACTTCATTCACTCGACCCTGCGGGAGCGCATCGTCGAGCATGTCTTTGTCGGTGAAGCACTGCGCCGGCTCTGGCAACTGGGTGTGACAGACGTCGAGGTGCTGCGTTCTGAATTCGACGCGGGCGGCTATGACCTGGTCATGGCCCGAGGTCGCGTAACCCGCCATATCCAGTTCAAAACCAAAATCGTCGGCGGCAAGACCGATGAGGTAAAGATCAGCCTCAAGCTGATGGAGAAGCCGAGCGGATGCGTCATCTGGATCGTGGTGACGCCGGATCTCCTCTTCGACCATTATCTGTGGTTTGGCGCGGGGCCGGGCGAGCCTTTGCCGGACATCAGTCCGTTCGCCGTCGCCAAACATAGCAAGGGCACGGCGGAGGGCGAGAAGAATGAGCGGCCGAACCACCGCAAGGTCCGGATATCCAGGTTCGAGAAGGTCGCCA
Organism: uncultured Sphingobium sp.; assembly: GCA_964562225.1. Lineage (GTDB taxonomy): Bacteria > Pseudomonadota > Alphaproteobacteria > Sphingomonadales > Sphingomonadaceae > Sphingobium. The sequence goes on along the minus strand of CAZLSU010000021.1, from coordinate 25,661 downwards.
GCCTGGACGAGATATTGCTTCGTTTGTTCGGTGATCTGGCTAACGCGAAGGGGGCTTAAGCGGGCAGGGCGGCTCCGGCTGCGCCGGACCGGGCTCTAGGCGGACCGCCCCGAGCCCCGTGCCGGGTCTCGGCCCATGCGGGTCACGATCCCTGCCGTGGGCAGGTCGTCAACGGCGCTGTGGACTCGGCAGGTCTGCGGCATTCGCGACAGGGGCTGGTCGCCCATGCGCTAGATGCGCGGGCGGGCACAGGCTCAGCCCGTCGCGCAACGCCGCATCATCGACCAGGATCCGCCACGGTCCACCATAGCGCCGGGCCGCGAGGTAGAAGGTCGCGCCATCGCACGCGACCATACGGCATCGCTCCTGGCGATCGATCAACGACGCATTCCCGCCATAGCGGGCGACCAGCTCGTCGAGATCGGCGCGCATCAGGGCGCCGCAGCGACGGCACTGGGTACGAACCTGGATCTGCAACCGCTGCATCGCGCCGACGCTCGATGTCCAGCGTGGCCAAAGGGCGATGATCCGGGCGGTGTCTGTCATGATCGGATGATAGCGAAGCCCTCGTTCGCGCGTCCAGCAGCACGTCTGAAAAGTCGGCCATGCCGTTCCTTATTCCCTCTGACCGCCGCACCGACGGTCCCTTCCTGGCTTGGCGTCCTCGCCGCGGCACTTGCCAGCGCAAGCCCGGTGCCGGGCTTCTCCACATCCGCTGCGACCCTGTCGGGTGCGCGGGCGCGCTATGCCCCGGCGGTCCGGTCGCCTGTCGGAAGGCCCCGATCGGCGGGGTCTGACACAGCTTGGAAAGTCGAACGTCATGGCCGACCCCCAGAATGACAAAATCCTATCCGCAGACCAGCGCATCGCGACCATCGCGCGGCTCAATGATGCCCTGCGCCAATCCATCCATAGCCCGGGCGTCAACCAGGTGGTCATGACCGCCGGGGTCGCCGACCTGATCGGCGATACCAGCCTGTTTCGCGGGTTTCAGCGCCGCGCGGTACTGCTGCGCACGGTGCGCGACTATGACGCCTTTGGTCCCGACGTCGATCCGCATGGGGAGCGTGATTTCGGTCGCTTCGACTTCGCGGGCGAGGCCCTGTACTGGAAGATCGATTATTATGATCGCGCACTGACATACGGATCGCCTGACCCGGCAGATCCCGATGTCACCATCCGCGTGCTGACGCTGCTTCTCACCCACGAATATTGAGCGATCATGGCCCCGACCCTGTCGGGGCCACTTTTTTACCGAAAGGGCTCGCCGCTGCGGCCGGCGCGGATTGCTTTGTGTCACCCGGTTGCGCCCGGCGTCGGCCTGACCAGATTTCCCATCCCTCGCGAGCGACCCCGGCCATCCCCCTGACCGGGGGGATAGCCGAAAAGTCTGCTTGAGCAGACTGTCGGCGGTGCCGCCCAGACGTCCCATCGACCCTTGCTCTCCGGCACGAGAGGGGAGGCTGCGCGGCGAGAGCGTCCGCGTCTTGCTGCGCGGTGAGGGGACCGATCGGTGTCCCTGGAACATCCCAAGGAGACCCGTTGTGGCCGATTATTTTTCCCGTCATCCTGACCATGCGTTCGTGTTCGCATTCGTCTGCTTCGCGATCACCGTCTACCTGTTTCGCTATGTCGGACCCGGCATCGGCGGCGGTGGCGACTGGTCGTCGCGCGACCATTATGAACGCAATCTGCGTGATGGTCCCCAAGACTATGAATCGTGAGGGTCCGGCGACCATGAAGACGATCGTCGTCAGCCTGCTGAAGGGCGGGGTCGGCAAGACCTTCCTCGCCACGCACCTCGCCTGGTATCTGGCCGAGCAAGGCGGCAATCGCGTCGCCTTTCTCGACCTTGATCCGCAGGGCAGTTCCACACGCCGGCTTGCCAGCGCGCGGACCGGGTGGTTCTCGGCGGACCTGTTCGATCCCGAGGCGCGGCTTGAGCTTACCGATGCGCCCGGCATCACGGTCTTCGCCGCCGATCCGCGCCTGCAGATGGTCAAGGCAGCGGGTGACGTGCGCGATTTTCTTGGCCGGTTTCCCGCGTTGGGTGCCCATTTTGACCATTGCGTCATCGACACCGGCCCCAAATGGGATGAGCTGACCTTGAGCGCGATGGCGGTGGCCGACGCAGTGATCGCTCCGGTTCAGGTCGCCGAGGATTCGATCGAGTGCGCCAAGATGCTGCTCACCGCGCTCAAAAAGGCGGAAGGCGCGCGCGGCGGGCGCAAGGTCGATTTTCTCGGGCTGTTGCCCTCGATGGTCAATCCGTTCGACCGCCGCGAAATGGACAATGCGGTCAAGCTCGCCCGCGCGGTTGGTGAGAAGCTGATGTTCCCCGCCTTCATCAAGGCGCGGCCGACCTACAAGCATTCGGCCGAACAGCATCATCCGGTCTGGTGCGAAACCGGTAGTGGCGCCAAGGCGGCCGCTGACGAAATTCGGCCGATCCTGGCGGAGATCGTTCGCCGGATGGACGTCCGCCATCTGAGTGCGGCGTGATGGGCAAGTTCGATCAGCGCGCCGAAGAGTTCGGGCTGCTTGTCGGTCTCCACGACAGCGCGCGGCGCGTCGAGGATCTGCCGCTCGACTGGATCATGGCCGATCCGGAAAATCCGCGGCGCGTGTTCGACGAGACGGAGCTCAAGGATCTTGCTGCCTCGATCGCCGCGCGCGGCGTCCTGCAGCCGATCATCGTCGCCCCGAAAAATGGCGACGGCCTTCACGTCATCCGCGTCGGTGAGCGGCGCTTTCGGGCATCGCGCCTTGCCGGGCGCGAGACCATCCCGGCGATCGTGATGGCGGTGGTGAACCGCGCCGACACGCTCGCCGATCAGATTGTCGAGAATGACCAGCGCGCAGGCCTGACCCCCCATGATCTGGCGACCGGGATCGAACGCATGCTAGGTGCCGGCGTCACCCAGGCGGAGATCGCCCGCGCGCTCGGCCGATCGAAGCAGTTCGTATCGCTCTATGCCGCCTGTGCCGACATGGCGCCCTGGCTGCGTGCGGCGATCGACCAGATGCCGATCCGGTTGCTCTACGACCTTCACCGGGCTGCTCGCACTCATGGCGACGCGGTGCGCGCCTATGTCACGGGGCTTGGCGATGAGAGCGTGACCCTGGCCGAAGGCGGCCGGTTTATCGCAGGACTCAAGGCCTCCGAGACTCTGCCGGACGCCCGTCTGCGCGATGTGCCCGCGCTCCCGAACGGGCAGGGCACCGAGCGCGCTGCACCGTGCCGGCCGGTCCGTGCCGGTGCCGGATTGCGATCGATGTTCGAAACGGAGGTGCCGCCGCAGCCTCGGCCGCTCGATGCGGTTCGGGTGACGGTGGGTGGGCGGACAGGACGTTTGATCCTGCCCGAGCGCGTTCGGGTGGCGTTCGACGACGGCGAGGAGGTCGAAGCGCCTGTTGCCGAGATCGCCATGGAGTAAACCATTGGCGGGGCAGGTCGGGGCGCATCCAATCACCCCTCACTCCGCGTCGAAACGATCGAGCTTTTCAGACAATTTTGACAGCCGTGCCCCTTTCTTCAGGGGCGCGGCTGTCTTCATTTTTGCAGGCGGAGGGAATTGGTTCGCTCGGATATACTCTCTTGTCCCATCGAGGTCAGGTCGAGTTGGATACGTTGCTTGAAGAGGGGGAGTCTGTTTGAGCAGACTATAAGATGAGTGGTTTTAGGTGAGGGCCGGATAGGCTTGGCGCCGTCAATGTATGACAATAGTCTTGCGGACATGGCCGTCTTCAACGTCCGTCTGCCCGATGATCTCGCGGCACGCTTCGATGCCATGGCAAGGTCCGTTGGCGGTCGTTCGTCGCTCCTGCGCAAACTGATTGATCGTGCGCTGCACGAGGCTGGGGACACATCCTGCGAGACGGCTGTACCTCGGACCCGCACGACTGACCGGCTGCAGCTTCGTCTCATGCGCGAAGATATCGACCGGCTCGATGCGGCGGCGGATGCGCGCGGCCTCAAACGGACCGAATGGCTTGTGATGCTGTTGCGCCGACGGTTGCATGCGACGTCGCCGCCGCCGCGTGGCGACCGGGTGCTGATCGCGCAGTCCTGGCGCGAACTCAACCGGATCGGCATCAATCTCAACCAGGCGGTCCATGCGCTGCATGCCGCGACCATGGTGGATTCCCGTCTCGACCTGGCGCGCGAGGCCGCGCGTGTCGCTTCCTTCCGGGATGAGGTGGCCGATCAGCTGCGCGTGCTTGGCCGCGCGCTCAAGGGTGACATGGCCTATTGGGATACGGCCGATGAATGAGGACGACGACGGCGTCCTGCCGCTCCCCAGTCTAATGGAAGCCTGGCGACCGCCGGCCGGGGGCAAGCGCAGCCTGCGCGGGGGGACACTGCGGATCCAATCGCGCGGCAAGGGCAGGGGCGGGAGCAATGCCGCGCCCGGGCTGTCGGCGGCCGAGGCGCGGGCCAAGCTTGAGCGGATCGTGCGCAAGGCCCCTGAGGTCATGGTCAAGATCTCGGGCAAACAGCGGGGCGTCAGGCATCTTGCCGAGCATTTCGGTTATATTTCACGGCACGGGAAGCTCGAAATCCGCAGCAGCGAGGGCGAGATCATCACCGATGAAAAGCGGTTGAAGGCGATTGCCGCCGACTGGGACATGCTCGATCAGGCGATGAACGCGCATGGGAAGGACCGTCCGACCTCGATGTCGATGGTGTTGTCGATGCCTGGCGGTACAACCGATGCCGCGACCATCCATGATGCCGTCCAGGCGTTCGCGCGCGTCGAGTTCGAAGGGCAGTTCAGCTATATGGTGGCGCTTCACACCGACACCGCTCATCCCCATGTCCACTTGACCGTCGCAACCCAAGGTGTGGACGGGACGCGGTTCAATCCGCGCAAGGCCGACCTTCATCATTGGCGCGAGAGCTTCGCCCATGAATTGCGTCAGCGCGGCATCGCCGCCGAAGCGACGCCGCGCCGCGCGCGGGGCCATGTCCAGAAGCGGGTGCGGTCGCCGGCGCACCATCTGGAGGCGCGGACAGCGGGGCAGGGGAGGAAGTTGGATCTGAACCGGCTGATCGAGGAGCGGGCGCAGGCGTTCGCACGGTCACAGAATCCGGAGCGTCGGGTGGAGGATGTGCTGGCGCTGGGCCGACAGAAGCAGATCCGGGGGGCTTACGCGGATGCCGCAGCCGCGCTGGCGGCGACCGGGAAAGACGAGGATCGCGCGCTGGCCGAGGAGATCGCAGGGTTCGTCGCCGATATGCCGCCGGCGGTGTCGCGGCGCTTGGAACGGGCGCGTGAGATCATGATTGCCGATCGAAACCAGGCATCGGATCTTCGCAGTCGAGAAAAGAAGGGCGAAGGGGCGCAACGACCTGACATTGACCGAGGTGCCCGTAAGCCACGGGATCGCGAGCGTTAGCAAATTCCGTGGCGAACAGATGGCGAGGCGAAGGCAGCAAGTTCTGACCGGACAATAATTTGCGCGGGCGACAGACCTATTGCGGGGCAGTTGTCGACCACTTCCAGAAGTTCGCAGCCCGGCGCGTCAATGGCCGATCCTGTCGAAACCTGCCATTTCCGTTCCAGTGAGCGGTCTCGCAGCGGTGCGCTCAAGATGAGCGCTCAATTGGAGTCGTCGATCCTACAACCCGCCATACGGTCATCGTGCAAAGATCTTGATAATTTAAGAGTTCGGCAGCCGGTCGTCTGCGCTAATGCTTGGAATGATCGGCTGTACGAGGGTTATTTTAGGGGCCCGACGTGGCCCTTGCGCTACCCTGTGTGCACTAGGTGATCCGATCACTGGGCCGCCGCTTTACCGATCCCCCGGTAGCGCTCAAGCCAGTGAGCATAAGGCGCAGGGAGCACCCATGATGGCCGGTCCTTGCCGAGCGCCTGGGCCGCGACATAGGGATAATGCGGATCGGCGAGATGCGCGCGCGCGACCATGACGAGGTCCAACTGGACTTGCTCGATCGCCGCATTGGCGATCTTCGGATCGTCGATGCACCAGGCCGTCGCGACCGAAAGGCCGGTTTGTCGTCCGTCACAGGTCGAACCCGTCACCGGGCTGCTGGAGGCGGTGGAAGGTCATGCCAGCCTTCTCGAAATAGGGCTCATAGGTATCGTAGCGCTGCGTCAGGAACCAGTCGCGGGCATAGCCATCGTGGACCGGGAGCACATGGCTTGGACGCATGGACCTGGCGAACTCGTGGGCGCCGATCTCGGTCAGGAACGGCGCCATCACCGGCAGCGCCAGCGCGTCAATTCCAGCAAATTGGCGGAGCCGTTCATCGAAGCTATCGCCGGGATTGAGAAGGCGATCATTGACGACAAATGCCAGGACGGCCGGGATTTCTTCGGCGAGGATCGGCTCATGGCGCACCGGCAGGGCACGGACCGTGAATGGTCCAAGGTCGAGCCCTTCTTCTCTTACCTCGCTGACGGTGAAGCCCTGGCTGCGCAACGTGGCTGCGACCTTGTTGCCTCCGAATATCCGCGGTTCGCCATCGCCGACGATGGTGCGTAGCGCCTCGCCGTCGAGATGATCGGGATGGCCGTGCGTAAATAGGATGAAATCCACGTCGCTGAGGTCGCGAGGATCGACACGCCGATCGACGAACGAGAATTTGCCTGGGTCGAACAACAGCCGCTTGCCCTGGAGCGTCAGCCTCAAGCAGCTATGGACGAATTTCTCGATACGCATCAGGCGCCTCCTTCATCCGATCAACGCGGCGCGCGGCGATAAGTCACTCAGCCAGTCCCGCCCGGCGCGTCGGGAGCGCCCTGACTTCCGGATTCCTTGCCGGCCGGCGCCCCGCTGCCCTGCTTCGCGCTCAGCGCGGTCAGATAGTCGACGATCGCTGGAATATCCTTTTCCGAGACCGGTGCCTTATAGACCTCCTTCATCTTGGTGACCGTCGCCTTCCACTGGTCGGCCGTGAGCGCGGGCTGGGTCAGTGCCATGCTGGCCGAATGGCACGAGGTGCAGTTGGCGTTGATCACGTCGGCGTGCGGGCCGTCGGGATATTGCTGGTCGTCGATCGGCAGGTCGACCGTGTCCGACGTGAGCGCGAACCCGCCAAAAGCGATGCTCGACGGTGCCGGGCCGCTGGGTGCGGGCGGCGGTGGGGGCACGTGGCTGCCGGGCGGGCCGATCGCGATCAGGACTATGGCCGCAAGGCCGATCGCACCGAAGGATAGCATGCCGATCGAAGGGACTTTCATCTCGGCTCTCCTCAGGACGCAGTGATGTTGGTGGTTTCGATATTGCCGCGCATGAACCCGCCCGGGTTCCAAATTGGCGCCATCGGCTGCGCGACCCCGTCCGTGTTCCAGCAGCGCGACATCAGCCGGACATTTCCGCGCGCCGCCAGCGGCACCTGCGTGTCCCAGCGGCGGAAGCTGTACTTGCCGTGATCGGGACCGAGCCGGGTGTGATACCAGGTGCGGCCGCCATCGGTGGAGACGTCGACCTTGGCGACCCCGCAATCGCCGCCCATGGCGATACCACCGAGCGGGATCGTTCGATCATATGCGATGGCCTGGCCTTCGCCGAGACTGGTGACCCAGGACCGCGGGATCATCCGGTTGATCGGGACGGTCGGGAAGTCCTTTGCGCCCGGCTTCACATTGGCGCCCGGGGTCGCCGGGATCTTGTAAGCCTTGGCCATCCAATATTCGTCATCTGGGCCGGGCAGCACCTCGATGTCATTGAGCATCTTGACCCAGTAGGTCGAATACCAGCCCGGCACGATCAGCCGGCAAGGGAAGCCGTTCAGCAGGGGCAATTGCTCACCGTTCATGCCGAAGGCGATCATCACCTCGCCGTCTCGAGCATGGTCGATGTCGAGCGCCTTCTCGAAATCGGGTGCGCCGGCAACGACGGGCTGGTCGAGGGCGCCGAAGCGCACCTGCACCGCGCCGGGCTTTACGCCGGCATAGTCGAGGATGTCGCATAGCCGGACGCCGAGCCATTTGGCGTTGCCCATCGCACCATTGCCCCATTGTGCGCCGGGCACGCGCGGCTGGAACAGGCCGCGGCTGTTGCCCGAGCACTGATTGACCGCCGCCATCTCGACGCGCGGCAACCGGAGCAGCTGCGCAAGGCTGATCGAAAGCGGTCTATTGACGTGGCCGCGGACGGTGAGCCGGAAAATATCGACATCGATCGAGGTCGGGATGTCGGCCCAGTGCCAACGCACGAAAAACTGGTCGTTGGGGGTGAAAACGTCGCGGTCGAATACCTCCATCGGAGTTTCGAGCAGCGGCGGGTGCATGCGCTGAAGGATCATGCTGCCTTTGCCGGGAAAGGCGCTGGTCATCGGCCGCCCGGCATTGCCGCCGGGAAGGTGCAGGTCGACGAGGCTCTGCGCGAGTGCGGGGCCGGCAGCGAGCGCGGCGCCGCCGAGCGCGGCCTGACCCAGAAAGCGGCGACGACTGCTTTCGGCGGCGAACCAAGTGTCGAGCTTGTCCATGATAGCATTCCCTTCTTCGGGCGAACGTGGCCGATCCGGCTCGTCGAGCCAAGCGATCGGATTTTCGATTTTGATCGCCTCAGGCGATCAGTTGGGTGTCGCGATGCAGGGCGATACGAAGAGGTGGCCCTTCCACGCGCCGGCGAGCGTCTTGGCGGCGACCACCACCCACATCATCGCGAGGGCAAGGGTGAGCACCGTCCCGACGATCCCGAAGAAGGCGAGGTCGAAGGTCGTGCCGAGGCGGAAGGTCGCGACCGTGTAGACGCCAAGCGGGAAGGTATAGCCCCACCAGCCGAGATTGAACGGGATCCCGGCGCGCCAGTAGCGCCAGGTGATCAGCATCGCGAGCGCCAGCCACCACAGGCCAAAGCCCCAAAGCAGCAGCCCCGCGATGCTACCGAGACCCTGGGCAATGCCGGCAATTGAGGCGAGACCGTGCGCCGAGAGGATCGCTGGCGCGTCAGCGCCCAGCACGAGCATTCCGAGCGCACCGGTGCCGATCGGGCCGAGCGAGAGCCAGCTCGACGCGGCCATCCCCTCGTGCGGCAGCTTGTGCAGCGCCATGCGAAGGATGAGTAGCGCGAGGATACTGAAGGCGACCGGCACCGAATAGGCCCAGAGCACATAGGAAGTGAGCAGCGTCACGAATTGCGCATGCGGATCCGCGAGATGTGGCGCCAGCAGCCCGCCGCTCGCCGCCGCCACCTCTGCCGCGACCACCGGGAGCAGCCAGACGGCGGTCATGCCGTCGAAGCTGTGCTCGTGACGGGTGAACATGAAATAGGGAATGACGACGCCGCAGGTCACGGCCACCGCGACATCGATCCACCACAGGACATGCGCTACACCGACGATGCCGTCGCCGAACCGGGCGATCCCAAAGGCGAGGCAGCCGTTGATGATCGTGGCGAGGCCCATCGGGATGGTGCCGATGAACATCGACACCGTGTTATGGCCGAAGATCCGCCGTGCCTCATGGCCAAACATTATCCAGCGCGCCGAATAGAGGCCGGTGAAGAGCGCAAACAGCGCGATGTTGAAAAACCACAACGCCTCGCCGACCGGCTTCAATGCCGGGCCGATGCCCGGCACCTGCGGTAGCGCCAGCGCGAGGATGCCGGTGCCCATGGTCGCGGCGAACCAGTTAGGGGTGAACTGGCGGATCATCTCGCGGGGATGATCGAGGCGCGAGAGTGGACGCAGGCCGCCGAGCACGGGCTTGAGGTCGCCGGTCATCATCCATGCTCCTTCACGAGATCGGTCAGCGCGTCGGCCGCTTTGGTGCGGTAACGCTCCTTGTGGCGCAGCGCTTCGAACGGCCGTGCGGGCAGCCCAAGACCCAGGTCATGCAGATGCCCCGCCGCCAGCGCCCTGCGCACGACGAGTTCGGACAGCACTGCCACCCCGGCGCCGGCTTCGACAGCCGAGCGAACCGCTTCATTGGACGGCAGGGTCATGCCGATGCGCAGATCGGCAGGGTCGACGCCGCGGTGGCGCAGCACCTCCTCGAAGGTCGAGCGCGTGCCCGATCCCTGTTCGCGCACGATCCAGTTGGCCTCGCGGACCCAGGTTTCATCGACATTTCCGGTTGGCTCTGCGCCGACCAGTAACATCCGGTCCTCGGCGACTTTCCAGTGCGCAAGTGCCGGCTCGTCGACCGAACCTTCGACAAAGCCAAGTTCGGCCGTGCCGTCGAGCACCTGCGCAGCAGCACCGTCGGTGTTGTCGATCGCCAGTTCGATGCCGATCAGCGGATGGCGACGATGAAATTCAGCGAGCCGCGCAGGCAGCCAGTAGCTGGCGATGGTCTGACTCGCGACGATCCGCAGCGTGCCGCGCTTGAGACCACCGAACTCCGCCAGCGCCAGCCCGGCGCTCGCGGCCCGGCCGAGGACGGCGCGCGCCTCGTCCAGAAACATGCGACCCGCCTCGGTGAGCTCAATGCCGCGCCCGACCCGATGAAATAGCGGCACGTCGTGGCGCGCTTCGAGCGCGGCGATGGCGGCACTCGCCGCCGACTGGGTGACGTTGAGCGCCTCGGCGGCGCGGGTCATATGCTCGCGCTCGGCGACGCCAACGAAAATACGAAGCTGTTCGAGGGTCATATCGATCTCCTGCAGGGATCAATAGACCGGCGCGATAAATCGTTCCAACTTGTTGATTGGATCGTTCCAATCGTCATTCACGATTGGTTGAGCAGGGCCGCTGCTTCGCTGAACGCCGCGCGAAGGCGATCCATAACCTGAGGACTTGTACAGACGTTGGCCGGGCTGGGATGCGGCATCGGCATGACCTTGATCGAAGCATCATGCGCCGACACGAGTTGTCCGGCCTTGGTCGCCACCCGGCCGGCCAGCAAGCAGACTTTCAGCTTGGGCAGCAGCGCGAGAAGCCCGGGGAGCGTGGCCAGCCCGGCATCGATCTCGGCTTTGCGCAGGGTGCGATTGCGGGCACCGGGTGGATGCATGATCCAAGGCACGGTGTTCCAGAGTACAAAATCGGACCGGTCGATGCCGGCCTCGTCGAGATAGCGCCGCAGATTGCGGGCGGTCCCGGACGGATTGTCGCGCGACACGAAGCGGGTGCGCTCAGGCCCGGGACCGGGGGTTTCGAGAAGCAACAGCAGCCGGGCGTCGACCCCGCCGTCCGCCGGGTCGAAATGCGGCACAGGTCTGCCGTCGGCCAACAGCCCTTCGCGCCAGCATTCGAGCTGTGCGACATGCGCATCCGCCAAGGACTGCCGCCGTCGCTTGATCAGGTCGGGGTCGTCGAGCCAGGCCATTCATCTCCATTCGTGATCGGAACGACAAATATCATCGGTTGGATCGATGACTAGCAACGCGCCACCTTGGTCACAGTTACAGCAATGCAGCAATGGCAGCGCTGTCGATCAGGAGATCCGACATGGCAACGCGCATTATGGAGAGCGAGTTTCAGCCCAAGGAAGTGGTGGAAGAACCGACGCGACCGGCATTACGCTTGGTCCGATCCGATGATCCATACGCCGAACTGGAGCGACCAGCGCCCGGCGTCGCCAGTCGCGGGGTTCATCCTAATGTGCTCGTTGCGCTGGTGGGGTTCTATGCAATAATGGTCGGGTCATTCTGGGCCTTCTTCGCACGCGATGCGGCAGCGGCAGGTGTCCTCGTCGTCGTGACGCTGTTCACGGTCATGTATTTCTCGCTGATCGTCGGCGGTATCCTCCTCGCTGACAGTGCTGCGCCGGGCGAGCGGCAGCGCAGCCTTGGCGAGTTCCTGCGCGGCCCGGTCGAAATCCTCGCCGGGACGATCAGCGGCCGCGAGGCGACGATGCAAATATTGCTCCTGCCGGCGGCGATGATGACACTGGCTGCCATCATAGGCGTTATCGCGAGACTATCATGAGAAGGGGCATGCGCTTGAAACTGATACTGGGCCTTGCCGGCCTCGGCCTCGCGGCATCCGCAGGCGCACTCGCAGCGGCGCCTCAGGACTTCGCCACCGACATGGCCGCCGCGATGGAGCAGATGCATCATGAGATGATGGTCGCGCCGTCCGGTGATCCGGACCGCGACTTCGCGGCGATGATGATCCCGCATCACCAGGGCGCAATCGAGATGGCACAGGCGCAACTGCGCTACGGCAAGGACGAACGCCTGCGCCGTCTCGCGCAGGGCATCATCGTTGAACAGCGTCAGGAGATCGCGGTCATGCAGGCGATCCTTGCCGAGAAGGGCGCACCGCCGAGTGTGCCTCACCAGCATCAGGGAGACGGAAAATGATTACGAATCACCTCAAGATGGCGTTTGCCATGTCTGCCCTCGGCCTGCTGGCGAACCCCGCATCCGCGCAGCAGGTGCCCAATGCGACGCCCGACCGGCCGATCAGTTCGCAGGACCGCTTCTATACTTCGGACCAGTTTTCCAACACGGTATCGGTCATCGACCCATCAACCAACCGACTGCTCGGCGTCATCAAGCTCGGCGATCTGACGCCCGCCAATCTGAGCCCACTCTACAAGGGTCAGCTTCTGGTCCACGGCATCGGCTTCTCACCCGATGGCAGGACGCTGGCGGTGATCTCGATAGGGTCGAACTCGGTGACCTTCATCGATACGGCCACCAACGCGGTCAAGCACACCGCCTATGTCGGCCGCTCGCCGCACGAGGCGTTCTTCCGTCCCGACGGGCGCGAGGTCTGGGTCAGCGTTCGCGGCGAGGACTATATCCAGGTGCTCGATGGCAAGACGTTCGAACCCACCACGCGCATCACCGTCCCGAACGGCCCGGGCATGACGATCTTCTCGCCCGACGGCAAATACGGGTACGTTTGCTCGAGCTTCTCGCCCGAGACGGTCGTGATCGACACCAAAGCCAAGAAGGTCGTCGGACGTGTCGCCCAAGCTAGCCCCTTCTGCCCCGACATCGCCGCGACACCCGATGGCAGGCAGGTCTGGCTGACGCTCAAAGATGTCGGCAAGGTAATGGTGTTCGACGCCAAGCCGCCGTTCGCTGTCCTTAAGACGATCGACACCGGCCCCATCACCAATCACGTCAACATCGCCCGCACGTCGCGCGGACAGTTCGCCTATGTGACAGTCGGCACGCAGAACATCGTCAAGGTGTTCCGCACCGACACGTTCGAACAGGTGGCGACAGTTTCGGTCGGCGCGCTGCCGCACGGGTTATGGCCTTCGGGCGACGGCACCCGCATCTATGTTGGGCTGGAGAATGGCGACGGCGTTGCGGTCATCGATACTGCCACCAACCGCCTGCTCACGACCATCCCTATCGGTCAGGGGCCGCAGGGCGTCGCCTATGTACCGGGCGCGGTGCCTTCGGGCGACGGCATGGCCAATCTGGTCCCGCTCGATATGGCCAGCGGCAAGGTCCAGTTGACCCTGTCAGGCCAGGGCCAGAGCCAAGTCACTTTGTTCGATCAGGGGCAGGTCCAGATCCTGCAGGCCGCCGTCGCCGGCCTGCCGCCCAAGCAACCGTTCACGCTCGGACTGGCGACCAAACCCGACGGGACGGGTGCGATTCAACCTCTTGCCAAGTTCATGACCAATCCGGCCGGCGCCGCCATCGTCAACGCCGTCGGGCCGATCCGCCAGATTGTCGCGGATGCTGCCCCGGCCGAGCGCCGTTATTTGGTCATTCGTGCCGGTGATCCGGATTCGCAGGGCGCGGTAGTGCAGAAACAAGCCCATTGAAGCCCGCGCGCCGCTGGCTACCAATTGTGCGCAGCGGCGTTTCATCGCTCTTCGACTCTCCCTAGTTATTGAAGGGAAGCTCATCGACGTCCGCGTTTACCTAAAGCCGTCGGGCACCGTCTAACCTGCTAACGACGGCTTTGTCCGATTTTACGGGGTTCAGCGTTTCGACGGCAAGCGACCAGAACTGGTCGCCCCGGTGGTCGCTCAAAAATGTCAGCTCACGCCGAACCCTGCCACCTGGGCTGTTGCTATCCCAGCGGTTAGCATCCCTTGATCTTTTTTCCTTCGCCCATCATAGATGGCAATAACGGTAATGGATTTCTGCCGGACCTTCGGGTCGAACCGCCCTGACAAGGGACGATGATTCCTACTTGGCGCCGCAAGGCAGCAAGGAGGAATCGTGCGCGCGACTTTTCGCAACCTGTTCAATATGCTCAATGTGGTGGCCTTTCTCCGGGATCGACACGATCATGCGATGTCGGTCGTGCGCTGGACGCTGATCCTGGTTCCCCTGGCCACGCTGATCGGCACGTTGTGTGCCGCATTCCTGTGGAGTCTGGATGCGGCAACACAGGCCCGTTTCGATCATGCCTGGCTTCTCTATCTTTTGCCGGCAGGTGGCGCGGCAATCGCCCTGCTCTACCATCGCACCGGTAAGTCGGTCGAAGCGGGCAACAATCTGATCGTCGAGCAAATTCATGAGCCAGGGGGCGGCGTTCCCCTGCGAATGGCGCCGTTGGTCTTCATCGGTACTATCGCCACACATTTGTTCGGCGGATCGGCAGGCCGCGAAGGCACAGCGGTGCAACTCGGCGGCAGCCTTGCAAGCGCTGCCGCCCGACTGTTCAAACTTGATGCTCCGAGCATCCGCATCGTTTTGATGGCTGGGGTCGCTGCCGGCTTCGGGGCTGTTTTCGGCACGCCGCTAGCCGGCGCTGTGTTCGCGCTCGAAGTGCTGGCGGTCGGCCGCATTGAATATAGCGGGATCTTACCGTGTCTGCTTGCCGCGCTGGTGGGCGACTGGACGTGCCATGCCTGGGGCATCCATCACACGCCCTACCAGATCAGTAGCATTACTGGAGGCGTGGGCGCTCTGATCGTCGAACCGCTGATTCTCGCCAAGGCGGCCGTAGCAGGGGTGGCATTCGGCCTAGCAGGACTCCTATTTGCCGAAGCCAATCACGCGCTCGGCGGGTTCCTCAAGGCTCGCATTCCCTATGGCCCTCTGCGGGCGGCCTTTGGCGGCATATTGGTCATCGCGCTGGTCTGGATTTTTGGCACACGTGCCTATCTTGGTCTTGGCGTCTGGTCCGCCATTCCCGGAGACCCGACCATCGCTGGCTTCTTCACCGGTCCTGCCGATCGGTGGAGCTGGGCGCTCAAGATGGTCTTTACGGTCGTGACCCTCAGCGCCGGCTTCAAGGGCGGGGAAGTGACGCCGCTATTCTTCATCGGGGCAGCACTCGGCAATGCGCTGGGTTGGCTGCTCGGCGCGCCGCTCGACCTTTTCGCCGGCCTTGGGTTCGTCGCCGTCTTTGCCGGCGCGGCCAATACACCGTTTGCCTGTACGATCATGGGTATCGAGTTGTTCGGGGCCACCCACGCCGTTCCGATCGCGGTGGCCTGTTTCGTGGCTTATATCTGCTCGGGCCATAACGGAATCTACCTGTCGCAGCGTATCGCCGTTCCGAAGCGGCTGACACGCGGCCATTCCCATGGCGCTACCCTGCGCGAAGCGCGTGCCTCCCGGCGAACACGTCGGGAGAATAGCTCTTTCAACAAGAAGGAAAACTGATGTCTCACAAGGTCACGCCCAGCGAGATCGGCATGATCCGCATCTACATGAAGCCATCGGACAAGGCGACCGATGGCCCGCGCAGCTTCTGGACCCGAAAACCGCTCTACCGGCAGTTGGTCGTGCAAGCGAAGCGCGACGGCATCATGAACGCTGTCGCGCATCATACCCACTACGGCTTCAGCAACCACGGTCCGGTAATGGAGGATGGTGCTGAACTATCCAATCCGCATCTGACGATGTGTGTCGAGCTGATCGGCCAGCGCCATGAACTGGAGCGCTTTTGCGAGGCCCATGGCGATCTGCTCGGCGGGAAAGTGATCGTCTACAAGCATCTTGAGCATTGGAGCATCGCTCCAGGCGGAGTGCGGCATCAGGTCGCAGCGCCAGAGGAACTGATGGCAAAAGCTCGATGAGCGTCGGGTTTTGGCGAGAGCCGTCGGTCACGGCCGCGCTTGGGAACGGCAGAATTGTCCCAAGAGCGCCGGTAATTGCCGACCAGCATACGCCGGCCCGATGCGGTGGCGAGAATGTCGACTCACGCTGGAACCAGCCATTCGGGGCCGAGTATCTCCAGAGTGTCATGGCTCGCATCCGCCGTCATGCGGGCGAAGGGTATAAAATCGCACTTGATCACAAAACATCCGACCGTCCCGGGGGTTTGGTCGATCTGTTACTGTATCACCGAACCGCTCAAGATACCCGATGCCCTTGCACCAAAGGTTGGCAGCGCCGCATTGGTCAGGATGTGAGGATGCCTTCCCGCTCCAATACCTGACGCACATCCTCAAACGCAGCCGAAATCCGTCCCTTCGGAAAGCGGATCTGGCCGAGACCCTGGATGTTGGAGAACTCTTCGCATCCATCCTCCAGCATCACGATGCCGCGCGTGAAGCCCAATCGCCCCTGGAACAGGCCGACCTCGTGGATGACGTTCATCCGTGCGCGCATCGCGCCTTCGTTGGTTTCGTCTTCCGCGGTCATGATTACGAAGCCGATCGCTGCGGCATCGAGCATTTCTGAGAGGCGCGCGATGTTGGTCACGCCCGCGACCGGAACACGGTTGAACTCGTCGGCCGGCAGGCGAAGCCGGTCTTCGACGAAATCCTTCAGCTCGCGCCACAGCGGCGAGCGGCCATGACCGATGAAGACATTTGTCCCGATCCGATCGTCGCGTCGCGTCTTCTTGACCATACGATCCACATGTGATGCCGCCTGCCGCACAATATCTGCCGCCTGCTGGCCAGCGCTGAACACCGTTGCCATAGCGCCTGCCTCCCCCAGCACCTCGAAATGAGCCGGCGTGACGACACCTCCGGATATCGCTTCCGTGTCGGCGGTCATGAACTGACCGCTGGGCTGATACACCAACGTCGCCTCGCGGGCGGAGAAGATATTCACCTTTTCGAGATCGCTCTTCAGCTTGCCTAAAAAGCTATCATCCCGCTCGGCGAGCATGCTCGACAATATGGACAGCACGGTCCCTTTGACACGCGCGAAATCGCGCTCTGCGGCATCGACCCGATCGGAGATTGTCTCCAGTACATGGCCGGCACGCTGAAATATCGCATTGCGGACCACGCTACGATCATATTGCGCCCATGGCCCGGACGTCCCACCCGCGAAGCTTATCTCGCGCAGCCCCCATTGGCTATCGAAGCGCGCGCCGGGCTGTGCTCGAAGGTCGCGCTGATAGACGCTGGCATGGTAACCCAACCACGAACCGGAGAACGCTTCGTGGACCTTGTTGCAGGTGTCGATGATGGCCTGGATCGTTCCGCGAATCTCAGTCTCATTGCCCAACGCTGCGATTTTTTCGAATTCGACTGCCGCCGCAAACAACTCGTCCGAATCCAGCAAAAAAGCCTCCTTGAGAAATAGCGGATCCACCAACGCGCGAGCCGTCCCGAGTGCTATACAGCGTTTATACTCGCCCAATCAAAGAGCAAGGGGCTGAGAAACTGCCGCTCAAGATGATCCTCGTCAGTGCCATATTATCCATGGCTCACGCCAGTCGCGCTGCCGATTGGCGCGCTGCATCTCTCTGGCGAGCTGCGCCGCTTGGAGGTAAGACAGGAACGGTTCCGTATCGTCCTCCCCCTTTTATGAGCGAAGGTAAGATCGTCTATGGCGCGCACCATCTTCTGGTCCTGGCAGAGTGACGCGCCCCAACGCGAAACCCGGAGCGTGATCCATGACGCCTTGAAAGGCGCGGTCAAGGAACTGGCGGCCGAGCTTCAGGAAGCGGAGCGCTTCGAGGTCGACCAGGGCGCGAAGGGCGTCCTCGGCATGGAACTCATCGCAGAGAAGATACTGGAGAAGATCGATCTGGCTTCGATCTTCGTCGGCGACATTTCGACCGTCGATGTGATCGGCAAGGGAGATGACCGCAAATGCATCGCTAATCCCAATGTCATGCTCGAGCTGGGCTATGCCCGCAGAGCACTCGGCCGGCAGCGGGTCATTCCCGTGTTCAACAAGGCGATAGGCCCGACGCGTCACGAAGATCTTCCGTTCGACCTACGGCATATGTCGGGCTCGATCCACTTCGAGTTGCCAGAGGGTGCGACCGATGAGACCTTGGTAAAGGAGCGCAAGAAACTACAGAAGCTTTTCCGCGAGTATCTCACGGCGATGCTGACGAACCTCGAGGTCGAACCGGGCGCGCCACCACCGGAATGGCATCTTCCCCTCCCCCATGATCCCAGCATTTGGGAGGAAGCGTACAATCCTCTGCCGGTCGCGTGCCCGCATCTGGGGCAGGTCGACCTCCTCATCGCTGACGCCCCGCGCATTTTTGTGCGGCTGTTGCCGGCGACCCAGGCGGTAGCGCGCAAGATTCCTAACAGCCTGTTTCCCGGGGGCCGGGAAGCGCTTTATCCTATCGGGACTGGCGGAAATCTGACCTATGGAAGGTCTGGAAACGGCTATGTGGTCTTCGAAAGCATCGGCGAGGGACGGACAACCCAGTCCGTGGCACGCTGGTACAAGGACAATGGCGAAATCTGGGCCATTTCGGCCTGGAGCTTCTACAAACGTGGTGAATATCCTCACCTCGCTTATGAGGAGGCGATCAAGGATCTCGTGCGCTGGTTGGAAAGAGCGGTTCTTTCTTCGCGCGCGGCGGGCGGCGCGGGTCCGTTTCGCCTAATCTTGGGCGGCTGCGGGCTACGGGGGGTGGAATGGTGGATGTCACGACCCAGCCCAGGCTCGAGGCCTAATCTTGGCCTCAACGACTACGCGATGCACGAATACATGCTCGGCGATGAAGGCCGGTCCGGCATCCTCGATGCCGTGCACGCCTTCATGGAAGAGCTGACCGAGAATTTTGGGGTCACGGGCTTGTCGCTCGAGCAGGTGTCGAAGATGGCGGATGGCTGAGAATCGGCGGGCAGGAACTGATCCCGATTCTATAGGCTTCTGGCCGAACCTCGGCTATTGGCCGAAAGACAACTGACCAGTTCTAAGGGGCGAAAGTTGGAAAGCTGCCGTTTGGATGGCTTCAGCTCCCGACTCATCAGGTAAGAGAAGACATCGCACCAACCCCCGGCGCGGCGCAAAAATATCTGTGCTGATCAACTTGCCTGGCATAGCTTCTTTAATTTAGCTGGCTCTGCGCGAAAGGCTAGAATGACTATGCACGACTGCCCTCCGCCAAAAGAAGCCCTTGCCAGATGGCTCAAGGCTTATGGCAGCGTCGAGGACGACAATTTTGGGCACCTGCTGCTGGAACAGCAGACCCCTAGCGAGCCGGCGTTGCTCGCGGCGCTCAAACCCTATTTTGAATCTGCCCATCGTGATGCGCGTGAGCATTTCCATCGTAAGATCGGGATCAGCCTACACCCCGATGGGGCCGCAGCGCCGGTCGTCGCCTATCCGAATTGCCTGCCGACCAAGGCGCTGAGGGGCTTGTTCGGCGAGGTGATGGCAGGCCTCGTAACCGAGGCATATCAGGAAGAATTTGTTGGTGGCCACGTCTGGCAGGTGCCGATCTTCCTGTTCCGTGAGCATGACGACGTTGAAAAGTATCTCTGGGCACTGCGCTACGACCCTGAACGCGTCCGCGAGATATATGGCCGCCACGGCACCGACTTCGTGGCGATTTCCGTGGGCGACAACCGTGAGGTGGTCCGGGTGATCGCCGGCGAGGCGAAATGGCGCAAGACGCTGACGCCGGGAACGGTCGCGACCCTGCTCCATGGACCCAAAGTACGTAACGAAGCGACCGGCGAACTCGAACATGACGGCAAGGGCATCTGGCGCGAACTCAACCGAGACACGTTTATTCCGCATGGGCTTAGGCAGTTGCAGTTCCTGCTCGAGCAACGCGACCCTGATGCTCACGCCAACACGATTCTGTCGATTGATCGCGCCGTCCTGGGGCTCGGGGCCCAACCGGAACGCACCGATCTTGTGATCATTTGCGGCAATGGCTCGGCACGGCGCGAAAAGTCCGATGTTCTGGTCCCGTGGGAAGAAACGCCCGCTGAATATGAGGCCGGCCGCGATCTCCAAGTGGTGGAGGTTGTCCTTGAGGGGGGCGACGTACTGATCGACGCGCTTTACGCCTCGCTCTGGAACGCCGGCTGATGGCAGCGCGCGACCAAGAGCGTCTGGCGCTCGCCGAACAAATCCGCCAGGCGCTGGGCATCGAGAACGCCCTGACGCGGCCGCAGGCACGTGCCTATGTCCGCTGCCTGCAGATGACTTGGCAGGTGCCCCCGATTGCTTGGGCGGATCGAGAATCCGCCGGACAGCTCGAAGATGCGAGGCGGCTGCTCCATGCCGCACATATCTTTGCATCGATCGAGGGGGTGGACTCGCCCCGCGGTATCGACTGTTACCGTCGGACCGGGGAAATCCTCGAATGGCTGGCGCGCGCAGACGACCGCATCCGGCAAGTTGTTCCGATCGAACTGCTGGCGGCAGCCGCCTATCAGTTGGGCGGGCTTCCTGCGATGGCGGCAGGCCTGCTCGAGCAGGTCGAGATCGACCATGACGGCGTCAGCCTCTACGCGACGTTCCTGCGCGCCGATCTCGACGGGGTCGTCAGGTGCGCCAGCAGGTTCTGGGCTGCGCATCCCCAGCTGACCGTCGCAAACGCCGAGGCGGCGATATTGGCAGCGCTACGCGCCGACGAAGACGAGGAGGGGCCGGGAATGGCTTGGGCCGCATCGGTGGAACTGGTGCGCTGCCTTGGCCTTGTGGCCGACAGCCTGAGACGCGGCGATGATGCGCGACTTGGTATTGCGATGGCTAAACTCCACGCGCTCGATGGGCTGTCCAGCCGGATGTTCAGTCCTGATGCGGCGCTCGTCATCACCCTCATGCGACAGGTTGCGGATCGCTATGTCAGCACGTCGATCTATCGGTCGCTTATGCGCCTTGGCGCGCTGCGACCCGAGAAGACCGGGCGCCTGTTGCGCTATGGCCGTGATCAGTTCAGCCGCGGTCGGGGAATATTGTGGACCTCGCAGCTTCACGGCATCGACCGGCTCTTGGAAACGTCGAGCTTCGCGCTGTGCACGCCCACCGGCTCGGGAAAGACGCTTGTTGCCAACCTCGCCCTGATCAAGGAGCTGCTGCTACGCGGCCATCCTGACGGACTTGGCCCGCTTGCACTTTATATCGTTCCTTCCCGGGCGCTGGCCGGCGAGGTGGAGACGAAGCTGAGTTCTGAGCTCAAGGGCGATGTAATCGTGACCGGCCTCTATGGCGGCGCTGACTGGGGCATTACCGATGTCTGGCTGACCAGCACCGAGGCGGTGGTGCTCATCGTCACCGTCGAGAAGGCGGACGCGCTGTTACGCTATCTGGGCCAGCTTCTGCTGGCCCGTCTCACCCTGGTCATAATCGACGAAGCGCATCAGGTCGTGCCGGAAACGGGAGAGGCGACGGCGGTCAGCTTCTCCGATCACAGCAACCGCGCTCTCCGGCTAGAGAGCCTCGTGTCGCGCATACTGGCGAGGCGACCCGAAATCACCCGTATCGCACTCACGGCCGTCGCGGGCGGTGCGTCCGCGCCGGTGGCGCGCTGGATCGAGGGGCGCGCAGAAGCGCAGGCGGTTGGGGTACGCTATCGCAGCACCCGGCAAATCATCGGCGTTCTCGAGACATCGCCGGGGCAACCGGGCCAGATCCTGCTTGATCTCATGAACGGCAAGCCCCTCTACCTCAAGGGTCGCGAGGATCCGGTCTATCTGCCGCTACGCTTCGCCGCGATGCCTTTGTTGCCCTCGCTCTGGCGCAACAGCCTCAACCGGTTCAACAGTCTGACGGTTCTTTGGACCGCGCTCCACCTGGCGCGCGAGGACCAGCGAATTCTCATCTCCGTCGCGCAAGAACCGGAGCAGACAATGCGTTGGTTCCGTGATGCGCTCGAATTGGCGCGATGGCGCGAGATAGTCGCCTTCGAACCGCCCGACGGCTTCCTGCGCGAACGGTTCGACGAGGCGAGAGCAGCCTGCCTCGACTATTGCGGGGGGGAATCGTTCGAACTTTTCCTCCTGGACCGCGGGATCGCGACGAACCACGGGCAAATGCCGCAACGGCTTCGTCGGCTCATGGTGGAAATGATCGATCGAAAAATCTGCCCGATCACCGTGGCGACCGCAACGCTCACGGAAGGCGTCAACTTGCCCTTCGATCTCATCTTCCTGACATCGCTCAAGCGGCGGTCCTGGGATCCAGTCGAAGAGGAGCCGGTCGTCATCCCATTCACGACGGCAGAATTCCGTAACCTCGCCGGGCGCGCGGGCCGACCGGGAGCGGCCCGTGGCATTGAGGGAATGACGCTCGTCGCCCTGCCCTTGCGAATCTCGACCACGGCGGCCGGTCCCAAGGCGGCTCAGGAGCGGCAGCTGCGCGAGTGGACGGGCGAATATGAGGAGCTCACCCGCCAGCTCCTCGCCGAAGAACAGGAGCGCGACGCTGTGGAAAGTCCGCTTGCCCTCCTGCTCCAGCGCATTTGGGAAAAGGCGCGCGACGTGCTGGGGATCGCACCCGACGCATTCATGAACTGGCTCGAGCGTACCGCGCCTGGCGATGTCAGCGGAGAGGCCGGCACCGGGGCCACCGGCCCGCTCGCGCGGATCGCCGATGCCATGGACGAACTCGATACCGTGCTGCTTACTGCGCTCGCCGAGAGCGAGCAGATGGGCGATGCCCCGATGAGCCCGGCGCGGGCGGAGGCGGAGCTAAAAGACTTGTGGGGACGGACGTTCACAGCCGTGGCGCGGGCGCAGGAGGACTGGCTAGAGGCCGCGTTCGTTCAGCGCGGCCGCGGCATCGTGGAGCATCTGTATCCTGATACCGGCGAGCGGCAGCGGCTCTATCAATATGGCTTTCCGCCGGTGATCGGGAGGCGGTTCGAGGCCATCGCCGGCCAGATCCGTGCGCTTCTTGCCGCAGCCACGGACTATGGCGCCCTCGAAGCGGAAGCACGGATCGATATCTTTGAGGCGATCGGCAACCTTCTCGAAGGTGACAGGGGGTTTGGCTTCCGGGTCCGCGCTACCGTCGGTGACCAAGCGCTACTCGACCAGTGGAATGACGTGCTGGGATGGTGGATGAAAGAGCCGGGCGCCAATGGCCCCGACGCGGAGCATCTGCGAGCCTGGCAGCGTTTCGTAGCGGACAATCTCGAGTTTCGTCTCGGAGTTGCGCTCGGCGCGGTCGTTGCCCGGGCGTGGTCAGAAGGCGCGCCGGACAAGTCCTCGACGCCGACGCTCGCCGAATGGAAGGAAACGACCGGCCTGCCGTGGATCGGATTCTGGGCGCGAGAGCTGCTGCGTTGGGGCACGCATGATCCACTGGTCGCGTTCTGCTTGTCGCAGGGTCTGGCGCGGACACGTGATGCAGCAACCGAGCGCCGCGGCGAATTCGATGCGTGGCTGCTGGCCGAGCTCGATGATCCACAGGCGGAGGACAGGATTGACCCGCAGTTGCTTCAGCGCTGGCGGCAGAGCCTACCCCTACGCGAGGCCGCGGCCGATCCCCCGGACCATTTCGACGCGCAGCTCACCGGAACCGACGGCCGCCGGCAACGCTATGCCGTGGTGCCGGCTACGCAGGGGGACGTGACGCACTGGCTCGATCCGGCGGGCTTCGAACTTGCGGTTTCGCGAGGAGGACCGGATGGTGCGCGCCGCTTCGGGAGCGATTTCGAGCTGCAGACCATAGGTCGGAACGTGACGGTAACCCGGCTATTCCGACCCGCGCGCCGATAGCATCCCCGACCGCACCGAGAAGGAAAACTGGCAAGGCTGGCCGTTTGAAGGCTAACAGCTTGCGGGAAGCCAATCGGGGATAGCGGTCGTTAGCGCGCCGACGGAGATGCCCTTCGGTTCAGCGTCAATGATGCCTGCCGCAGATGATATGACGACCGCTTTCCGATCACTCGTGGCCCTCGTTCGCCTTCAAACTTCGCCTATCTGCTCATGTGCCGCAGACAGCATGGCCTTCGTCCGGTGTCGTCGATATGCATGCTCTGGCAGTGGCAAGCCGCACTGCATGATGGATTCGAACTCGAAGCCGCTTAGTGTGCAGGCGCTCGGGGGGAAGCGATTGGTGTTGCCGATGGGCTGCTGTACATAGAACACCATCGGAACGCTCAAGAAAGGAACGAGCTCAAATTTGAACCAGGCGGACGATATTTCGCGCTCCTAACTCAAATTTCAGTATAAAACTCGCGTCGAACATTGCGGGTTCGGCTAGTCTTTGCGGGACAATCGGGTAGAGAAGAAGAGGGTGATCTTCCCGGCGGGGCAAGTTGACGAAGATCGACAGCAGGGTGATTTTAAGTGACAGAAATAGCTGTTGCCAGCGAAAGACAAACAGCCATTCGCTTGCTCTCCTGCATTCAGGCAGCGGGAGACACAAATAATGCCAGATACTGGGGACGCGATGTTGTTTGCGTCCTGCACTCCCAGTCGCGCCTGCAGGCGCTCGATTTCTGGATGCGCAATCCCGACTATCTCGCCAACGAACTCCTAACGGAGTTTGAGACGTCCGGCGAACGCGATCTGCTTACGATCGCACAGCGCATATTCTATGATCGCGAACCTGATCTCCGGCGCTTACCGATGGTGCGCTATCTGTTCGGGGCGTTCGAACCGCTCGACAATGCGCTGGCGATCCTGCGGGCAGCAGACCTCATTCGGATCAAGCGCGACGGTGTTCCCGGCGGCAAGATCCGCGAGCATCTCTATCTGTTGACTGCTGCAGGCGAAGACGCGCTGGGGCGGATCGCCGCTGCAGCACCCGAACTTAGCTGGTATCGCGATCGTGCCTGTATCGTGGCTCGGGTGGCGGGTGCACAGGGCGGCAAGGCGCTGAAGGACCGACAGTATCTACAGGCCGAATATGCGGGAACGGAACTTAGCCATGTGATCCAGCCGGTCACCGATCGGGTGCTGGCCCGTCTCGCGACAATCATGGAAGGGCTCGTTGAATGAGCGGTGGTTGGCTGGAAACAGTCGCGGCGAAAGCCGGGGTGCGGCCTACGGAGGCGGAGCTCGCGCTGCGCAAGCGAGGGATCACGGCGGACCGGCCTCTGCGCGCGAAAGCTGACAGTGCGGCGCATTGCCTTCAAGGGAGAGAAACGCGGAACCGCGCAGGGGCCGATCGACTTCGACTGGTCGGACCTGGCCGCCGGCGTCTGGGCAGTAACGAGCGAACGTAACCTCCGTGGCAAATCGACGGTGTTGGAGATCCTGCTTTGGGCGCTGCGAGGCACGCCCAAGGGCCTGCAGGACGATGTGCGCCGGTGGTTGTCCTCGGTGTGCGTCGAATTCGATGTCGACGATCAGCGTTACGTGGTGGATTGCGGTCGACGAGCGTGTTCCGCGCGGCAGCCTGGCGCGTCGCCGCGTGTCTTCGCCGCTTGCGGTATCAGGAGGACGGCCCAGCCAAGTGGCAAAGCGCGCCACATCCCGCAAATAGTTGCGCTGCGTGGCACGGGATAACCGACGCAGGTCCATGTCCTCGGCCATACGCTCGCGCAGCGACCGGACAGGCATCATCACAGTGGAAGTGTTCATCGTTCGACTCCTCAGTTGAAGGGGTCGATAGGGTCTGCCTGTGCTGCCGTTCGCTCAAGCCAGGCGCATCATCGGTATGATCAGCGCACCGTCAAATCTGGGTGCCACTCCCGCGCAGCGGGTCGTCTAATCGCCCCTCTGTCAAGCCAGCCAAATCAAATCGTTTATAAC
>CAZLSU010000020.1:0-39775 GCA_964562225.1 uncultured Sphingobium sp. | reverse complement strand
GCATCAACATGATCGAAGAAGCGATCGCCAACGACAGCACGGTGCAGGCGCGCCTGCCGTGGGAGGCCGCGCGCGACTGGTTTCACGAAGCGGGCAATTATGTTCACGCCCTCGATTGTCTGGCGGAGGATCTGGCCGCCAAGCTGACGGCGGGGCAGCCGCTGGACGAAGGCATGCTGGTCGAGGCGCTGGCCCGGCGGCACGGCGTCGAGACATTGATCGCCGACACCCCCGATTCCGCTCTGCGATCCTATGCTCCGGCCGAAAAGCGCCTATTCATCAACGCCGCGCTGCCGACCGAAAGCCGCAAATTCATGCTCGCGCACCAGTTGATGATGCTGGAGGGCGCGGCGGAAATCGCCGCCATCGTCGATCGCGCTGCGCTGGTCGTGACGGGGGCGGACCGGCTGCTTTCCATTGGCCTTGGCAATTATGCCGCGGGTGCGCTGCTGCTGCCCTATGCCCAGTTTCGCGAGGCCGCCCGCGCGACCCGTCATGATATCGACCGGCTGGCCCGCCGCTTCGGCGTCAGTTTTGAACAGGCATGCCACCGCCTCTCCACGCTCCAGCGCCCCGGCCTGCGCGGCATCCCCTTCTTCTTCTGCCGGGTCGATATGGCCGGCAACATCACCAAACGCCACAGCGCCACCCGGCTGCAATTCGCGCGCTTCGGCGGCGCCTGCCCGCTGTGGAACGTGCATGAAGCGGTGGCGATCCCTGACCGGATCAACGTGCAACTGGGCGAAACCCCCGATGGCGTGCGTTATGTGTCGATGGCCAAGGGGCTGGTAAAACCATCGGGCAGTTACGCGCGCACCCCGCGCCGCTATGCGGTCGTGCTGGGCTGCGAAATCGCCCACGCCGCCAATTTCGTCTATGCCGACGGCCTGCGGCTGGAGGATGAGAGCGCCGCCACGCCGATCGGCATCAGTTGCCGCCTGTGCCCCCGCCGCACCTGCGACCAGCGCGCCTTCCCCCCGGCGGACCGGCCGATCCATGTCGATCCCGACAATCGCCAGATCGTCCCCTATTGGATCAGTTGATATGACCGTGCGAGAATAGCGGCCCATAGAGGCGGGTGCGTTCCCCGACGAAGGTCGGGGTCCAGTCCTTTGCTGTGAACTGCCCCCCGACCTTCGTCGGGGAACGGGTCTGCATGATGCACACGGATATGGAGCAGCCGCGCCAACGCAATTGGTCCTGTCGTACAGGCGAACGCACCGCTAAGGCGCGCGTCATGATCGACGCATTGAACAGCGATATGTCTACGCACGGCTACGCTCGCTTGAACGCTCCCGAGATGGTCGCGCCCCTGAACATCGCGCCGGATGATTGGCAGGCGTTCGCCGCCAGTTGGAACGATCTTGGCCCCGATCTCTACATGGCAGATGGTGGCCGCTACCGGCGGCGGCGACACGCGACCTTTCGGTGCGAAGCGGGACGCTTCATCCGCCAGCCGCATCAGCCCCATTATCAGAGCCGCGACTATAACCCGCTCAATGGCGATGTGCAGCGCTGGTTCGATCCGGTCGAAGCATCGACCGTCGCCAGCCCCGTGATGCAATCCATCTTCGCCTTCTGCGCGCGCAGCTTCACGTCCACGAAAGCGCGCTGCTGGCATGTCGAAATGCACCAGTTCCGTATCGAGGCGAAAGCGGATGAGGCCGGTCGCCCGACGCCGGAAGGGCTGCACCGCGACGGGGTGGATCATGTGCTGGTGATGCTGATCGACCGGCGCAACGTCCGTGAAGGCGTCACCCGCATCGGCGCGCCCGACGGTACGCCGCTGGGCGAATTCATGCTGGCTGTGCCGGGCGATACGATGCTGATCGACGACCGTCGCATCCTGCACGGCGTGACGGAAATCCACCCCGTCGATGATAACCAGCCCGCCTGGCGCGACGCACTGGTGGTGACATTCGTTGCCTTATGAAGCTGCAATAATATCGGCGATCCGTTCAGCCGCTTTGCCGTCGCCAAAAGGATTATGCGCCCGCGCCATCGCGGCATAGGCGACCTCGTCATCCAGCAGCGCCAGCGTCTCGCGCACGATCGTCGCATGGTCCGATCCGACCAGTTTCGCCGTCCCCGCCTCGACCCCCTCGGGCCGCTCGGTCGTCTCGCGCATCACCAGCACCGGCTTGCCCAGCGATGGCGCTTCCTCCTGCACGCCGCCGCTGTCGGTCAGCACCAGGTGGCACATGTCCAGCAGTCGCACGAAATGCGGATAGTCGAGCGGATCGATCATCGCGACATTGGGCAGGCCGCCCAGCACCGCGTCCATCACCGGGCGGACATTGGGGTTGGGATGCACGGGGAAGATCACCGCCACGTCCGGCCGCACCGCGATATCGGCGATCGATCGCGCGATATTGTCCATGCCGCCACCGAAATTCTCGCGCCTGTGGCTGGTCACCGCGATGATCCGCTTGCCCGCGAACCGCGCGGCGAGATCGTCCAGCCCGCGCGCCAGATCGGGCCGCTCGGCGATCCGCGCCGTCGTCGCCAGCAGCGCGTCGATCACGGTATTGCCGGTGACATGGATGCCCGCCGCCGCCCGGCTTTCGTTCAGCAGCGCGTCCGCCGCCGCTTGGGTCGGCGCGAAGTTCATGTCAGCAATGCAGGCGACGACACGCCGGTTCACTTCCTCGGGCCAGGGATGATGAATGTCCCCGCTGCGCAGCCCCGCCTCGACATGCGCGACCGGAATCTTGCGATAATAGGCGGCCAGGCTCGCCACCATCGTCGTCAGCGTATCGCCATGCACCACGATCCGGTCGGGCTTTTCCGTGTCGAACGCCTTGCCCAGTTCGACGATCAGCTTTGCCGTCAGCCCGTCCAGCGTCTGGTTGGGGGTCATCACGTTCAGGTCGATGTCCGGCACGATCCCCGCCATGTCGAGCACCTGGTCCAGCAGCCCGCGATGCTGCGCCGTCACGATGACCCGCGTGTCGATCCCCGCGTGCGCGCGCAGCGCATGCACCACCGGGAACATCTTGATCGCTTCGGGACGCGTCCCGAACACCAGCGCAACCTTCATGACGTCCTTTCGTTACCGGCCCACCCTACTGGCACCGCTGCGCCTGCATATGACAGAAAATCGTAACCATGGACTGAACGAAACGCCCTTTGCACACGGTTTTGCAATGTTCGGATGCCATGCTAGAGCCGGACACACCTACTCATCCTAGCGCGAGCAATAATAAGCTTATGAAAATCACGATGATCGGCACCGGTTATGTCGGACTGGTATCAGGGGCCTGTTTTGCCGATTTCGGCCATGACGTAGTATGCGTCGACAAGGATGCGGGGAAGATCGCGGCGATCGAATCCGGCCGGATGCCGATTTTCGAGCCGGGGCTGGATCAGTTGGTGGGCAGCAACGCCGCTGCCGGTCGGCTCTCCTTTACTACGGACCTTGCCGCAGGGGTGGCGGGCGCGGACGCAATCTTCATCGCGGTCGGCACGCCTTCGCGCCGCGGCGATGGCCATGCCGACCTCAGCTATGTCTATGCCGCAGCCGAGGAAATCGCGCGCGCCATTGATGGCCCGACCGTCATCGTCACCAAATCGACCGTGCCCGTGGGCACCGGCGACGAGGTGGAGCGCATCGTCCATGAAGCGCGGCCCGACATGGACATCCAGGTCGTCTCCAACCCCGAATTCCTGCGCGAAGGCGCGGCGATCGGCGATTTCAAGCGCCCCGACCGGGTTGTGGTCGGCACCACCGGCAGCGAGCGCGCCATCGCGGTGATGCGGCAAATCTATCGTCCCCTGAACCTCAACCAGGCCCCCGTCATGTTCACCGGGCGTCGCACCGCCGAACTCATCAAATATGCCGCCAACGCCTTCCTCGCGACCAAGATCACCTTCATCAACGAGATGGCGGATCTGTGCGAAGCGGTCGGTGCCGAAGTGCAGGACGTCGCGCGCGGCATCGGCCTCGACAACCGCATCGGCGGGAAATTCCTGCATGCCGGGCCGGGCTATGGCGGCTCCTGCTTCCCCAAGGATACGCTGGCGCTGGTCAAGACCGGTCAGGATCATGACACGCCGATCCGCATCGTCGAGACGGTGGTGCAGGTCAACGACCTGCGCAAGCGCGCGATGGGCCGCAAGATCGTCAAGGCCATGGGCGGCGACGCGCGCGGCAAGACGGTCGCGCTGCTGGGCCTCACCTTCAAGCCGAACACGGACGATATGCGCGATGCGCCCAGCCTGGCGATCGTTCAGGCGCTGGAGGATGCCGGCGCCCGCGTCGTCGCCTATGACCCAGAGGGCGCGGATGTCGCGGGACCGATGATGGCCAGCGTCACCATGGCCAAGGACGCTTATGCCGCTGCACAGGGTGCCGACGCGGTCGTACTGGTCACCGAATGGGATATCTTCCGCGCGCTGGACTTGAAGCGCCTCGCCGCGTCGATGGCCAAGCCCGTGCTGGTCGACCTGCGCAACATCTATCCCGTCGACGAAGCCGTCGCAGCGGGCTTCGCTGTGTCCCGCATCGGAGGGGTGGGCAGCGCGGAATGACCCGAGCGCCACGCATGCGCGACTGGTTGCTGGCAGGCGCGATCCTGCTTGTCATGATGCAGTGCGTGCCGATGTTTGCGGGTTTCGTCTGAAAATATGCTCACGCCTGACAGGATCAGGCTTTCAGCTTCCATCCCGCGCGCAGCACCGCATAGCTGATCCCGCCCAGCAGGATGTTCAGCACCAGCAGCACGACAGCGCCGGTCGGCACATTGGTATCGGCCGCCGACAGGAAGCCGTAGCGAAAGCCCGAAATGATATAGAAGAAGGGGTTGGCATGGCTGATCGTCTGGAACAGCGGCGACAGCCGGTCGATCGCATAGAAGGTGCCCGAGAGGAGCGACAGCGGCGCGATCACGAAATTGGTGATCGACGCGGCATGATCGAACTTCTCGGCCCAGATCGACGTCAGCACGCCCATGAAAGCGATCAGCGTCGATCCGCCGATACCGAACCATAATATCGCCCACAGATGGACCGGCGTGACATGCACGCCCGGCCACAGCGCCATCGCCACCCACAGCGCGAAGCCGACGACGCAGGCGCGCGTCACCGATGCCGCCACCAGCGCGAACAGCATTTCTCCGGTCGAAATGGGCGGCATCAGATAATCTATCAGCGTCCCCTGGATTTTCCCGACCAGCAGCGAGAAGGAACTATTCTGAAAACTCGCCTGCAACATGCCCGTGCCCACGATCAGGCCGGGCGCGATGAAATCCGGGAAAGGTACGCCCAGCACCGTGCGGCTGGCCCCGCCCAGCGCGACTGAAAATATCACCAGGAACAGCAGCGTCTGGATCGCGGGCGCCCACACCGTCTGCAATTGCACCTTCATGAAACGGCGCACTTCCTTGGAGTAGAGCGCCCATGTCCCCGCCCAGTTGACGTTGCGGATAACCGGGACGCCCGGCTCCGCGAAGCGGGCGGGCGTGGCGAGGGAAGCGATATTTTGGGGCTGGTCGTTCATGGTTGGATCGACTATCGGCTGGGACATGTTGCTGCAAGGGCAAAGGCGGGTTTGAACCTGCCCCGCCCCGCTCCCATATAGGGGGCCATCACGAGATTTAAGAGGAGTATAGCATTTGTCCTGGACCGACGAGCGTATCGACCAGCTCAGGGGCATGTGGGAAAAGGGCCTGACCGCCAGCCAGATCGCCGAGGAACTGGGCGGCGTCAGCCGTAACGCGGTGATCGGCAAGGCGCATCGGCTGGGCCTCCAGTCGCGCCCCTCCCCGGTCAAGGCGAATGACGCGCCCGCGCGCAAGCCTGTCGTCGCCCCGGCCGCCCCCGTGCGCAAGCCCGATCCCGAGCCTGTGCGCGCGGCCACGCCCGCCGCGCCGACACCCCAACCTGCGCCGGCACCCGCCGCGCCGCTGGCTTCCGCCATCCCTGCGGCTGTGGCTGCCGAAGGCGTCGATGCCCCGGCACGCCCGCCCCAGCCGCGCATCGTGTCGGTCGGACCCGGCGGCTTCCTGCGTCAGGGTCCGGGCGATCAGCAGGCGCCGATCCCGCCCGCCCCGCCGCGCCGCCTGGTTCCCGCCAAGCCCAGCGCCGACATGGCCGACAAGACGAGCCTGCTCGACCTGACCGAACGGATCTGCAAATGGCCGATGGGCCATCCGGGCGAAGCCGATTTCCACTTTTGCGGCGTCACCGTGAATCCCGGCTTCCCCTATTGCGTCGAACATTGCGGCCGCGCCTATCAGGCGCAATTGCCCCGCGGCACCCGCCGCCCGCCCCCGCCGCTGCCGTTCGGCGGCCCGCGGGTTCGCTAAGAAATTCAGCCCAAAAAAAAGGGGCCGGTTCCTGGGAAGGAACCGGCCCCTTTTTTTCATGACAGGGATCAGAAGCGGAAGCTGGTGGTGACCATCACGCTCTGGGTATCGAATTTATCACCACGACCGATTGTGGTGCTGCCATTGGTGAAAGCATTGTTGAAAGCGGTGACCGGTAGCGGCGGTGTAGCAGCCTGGGTTCCGGCAACCACAGTGTAATCCCCGGTGTTATAACGCGTCCAAAGATAGCGGGCGCCGATCGAAAAATTGTCAGAAACCTTGGCTTCGACACCACCGCCCATCGTCCAGCCCCAGGCATCTTCCTTGGCTTTGCCCCGCGTAAAGCTGTTTACGCCATTGCCGTCCTGGCTAAAGCTGTTCTTGACTTTGGCGTAGGCGAGGCCACCGGTGATATAAGGCATGATGCCGCTGGGCGTCGTATAGCCCAGGCGTGCGCGCAAATTGCCGTTCCAGTCGATGCGGCGCGTCATGGTGTAGCTGGCGGGCGTGGTCGAATATTCGGTCACGCTGTCGCTGATATAGGCCTTGCCCGCTTCAGCGACGACACCGGCGACGATACTGCCGAACTGCATGTCGTAGCCGACATGACCCATCCAGCCGATTGCATCCTTGTCGCCGTTACAGCCATCGGCGGGATTGCGGCCGCGTGCCGAACCACCGCATGTGCCCGGCGAAAAGGCGGGCGCACCGGTGCCCAACCGCGGTTGGTCGTCGAAATTGCCGTCGCCATTGGTATCGAAGCGCAGATGTTCGGCCCCGTCGCTCTTCTGCCAGTTATAGCCGAAAGACCCGCCCACATAGGGACCGGTCCAATCCGCCGGCCCACTATCCTGGGCGAAAGCGGGCGCTGCCGCCAGAACGAGCGCCAAAGTGGCGCCAAGCGGCGCGATACGGTTGAAATGCATTTAAAAATCTCCTCGCCTGATCGGGTGTCAGAACCCAACTGCGGACCTCTAACGGCTTGATAAGCGCTTTTGTTTCACTTGCAGACGTAACATTTCATTGCTGTTGCCGTTTGAGCACAGTGCTTGCACGGATCGTCCGCCTGCCTATAGCTTGTCGCCATGTCCGAAGACCTGTTCGCCGCCCAGCCCACATCCTCCACCGGTTATGACGCCTCCGCCATCGAAGTGCTTGAAGGACTGGAGCCGGTACGTCGCCGCCCCGGCATGTATATTGGCGGCACCGATGAGCGCGCGCTGCACCACCTGGCGTCCGAAGTCGTGGACAACAGCATGGACGAAGCGGTGGCGGGTCACGCGACGCGGATCGAAGTCACGCTGGAACCGGGCAATCGCCTGACCGTCACCGACAATGGCCGTGGCATCCCGATCGACCCGCACCCCAAATTTCCGGGCAAGTCGGCGCTGGAGGTCATCATGACCACGCTCCATTCGGGCGGCAAGTTCAGCGACAAAGCCTATGCCACTTCGGGCGGCCTGCATGGCGTCGGTGCCAGCGTGGTCAATGCGCTGTCGATCTCCACCGTGATCGAAGTCGCGCGCAACAAGGAATTGTTCCGCCAGAGCTTCAGTCAGGGCCTGCCCGTCACCCCGCTCGAAAAGGTCGGGGCCGCCCCCAACCGGCGCGGCACATCGACCATGTTCATCCCCGATACGGAGATTTTCGGGGAACAGAAGTTCAAGCCCGCCCGCCTCCACCGCCTCGCCCGGTCGAAAGCCTATCTGTTCGCGGGGGTCGAAATCCGCTGGAAATGCGCGCCCGAACTCATCACCGACGACACGCCTGCCGAAGCGGTGTTCCAGTTTCCCGGCGGCCTTTCCGACCATCTGAAGGAACAGGTGGGTGAGCGTGAATGCGCGACCAGCAAATTCTTCACCGGCAGTCAGGATTTCCCCGGCACCGCAGGCCGCGTCGAATGGGCGGTCGCCTGGCCTTTATGGTCGGATGGCTCCTACTCCTGGTATTGCAATACCATCCCCACCCCCGACGGCGGCACCCATGAAGCCGGGCTGCGCACCGCATTGGTCAAGGGCATCCGCGCCTTCGCCGATCTTGTCGGGCAGAAGAAGGCTAAGGACATCACCGCCGAAGACGTCATGACCTCGTCGGAAATCATGCTCTCGGTCTTCATCCGCGACCCGCAGTTCCAGAGCCAGACCAAGGATCGCCTGACCAGCCCCGAAGCCGCGCGCCTCGTCGAAAATGCGGTGCGCGACCATTTCGACCATTTTCTTTCGGACAATATGGACCGGGGCAAGGCGCTGCTCGCCTATGTGCTGGACCGCATGGACGAGCGTCTGAAGCGCAAGCAGGAGAAGGAGGTCAAGCGCAAGACCGCCACCAGCGCGCGCAAGCTGCGCCTGCCCGGCAAGCTGACCGACTGCTCCACCGACGATCCCGAAGGCACCGAAATTTTCCTGGTCGAAGGCGACAGCGCGGGCGGCTCCGCCAAACAGGCGCGCGACCGCAAGACCCAGGCGATCCTGCCCCTGCGCGGCAAGATATTGAACGTCGCGTCGGCCAACAATGCCAAGATCATGGCCAATCAGGAAATCGCCGACATGATCCTGGCGCTGGGCTGCGGCACCCGCAAGGACTGCAATCCCGATCTGCTGCGCTACGAACGCATCGTCATCATGACCGACGCGGACGTCGACGGCGCGCATATCGCCACTCTGCTGATGACCTTTTTCTTCCAGGAAATGCCCGAACTGGTCCGGCGCGGTCACCTCTACCTCGCCCAGCCGCCGCTCTATCGCATCGTGTCGGGCGGCAAGAGCGTTTACGCCAAGGACGACGCCCATCGCGAAGCGCTGATGGCCAAGCAATTCAAGGGCAAGAAGGTCGAAGTCAGCCGCTTCAAGGGGCTGGGCGAAATGAACCCGATGCAGTTGCGCGAAACCACCATGGACCCCAAGACGCGCGGCATGATCCGCATCACCCTGCCCCCCGACGTCGAGGATCGCGCCGCGGTGCGCGATCTCGTCGACCGGCTGATGGGCAACAACCCCGCCCACCGCTTCGCCTTCATCCAGGAAAATGCGGCCGCTGTGGACGAGGAAGCGATCGACGCCTGATGGTATGGCTGGACCTCCGCGTTTCCCGGCGCAGGCCGAGGAACAATATTCTCGCGCTTCTTGTCTTCCTCCTCACCCTCCTGGCCACCCCAACCCTCGCCCAGCCGTCCGCCGACTATAGCGCCCGCGCAAACCAGCTCGTCACCCAACTCGCCACGCCCGGCACCGAAGACACCTTCTTCTCTCCCATCTTTCTCAACGCCGTCCCAGTGGCGCAATGGCGCGCGCTGACGGCCCGCTGGCGAACCGATTATGGCGCGCCGCAGGGTGTCACCCATATCCGCATGGAAAGCGCGACAATCGGCGCGGTCGAAATCCGCTACGCCCGCGCCACGCTGGGCTTCCAACTCGTCATCGCGCCGCAATCCCCCTTCCGCGTGATCGGTCTGCGCCTGACCGGCATCAAACAGGCCGATGACAGCCCCGAAAAGATCATCGCCGAATTGCGCGCGCTGCCCGGCTCCGTGGCGCTGGCCGTGTCCGAACTCGCCGACAAAGGCCCGCTCCCGCTCCACACGCTGAACCCCGATAGCCCGATGGCGACCGGCTCCTCGTTCAAACTCTATATCCTCGCCGAACTGGCGCGCGCCGCCGCGACCGGCGAACGCCGCTGGAGCGATGTCACCCCGCTCGCCCATAAAAGCTTCTCCGGCCGCCTGTCGGGCTATCCCGCCGACGCGCCGCTGACCCTGCACAGCCTCGCCACCGCGATGATCGCGGAAAGCGACAATAGCGCCAGCGATACGCTGATGTTCGCGCTCGGGCGCGACAGGATGGACGCCATCGTCCGCGCCACCGGCCATGCCGCGCCGGACAAGACCCTACCCCTGCTCACCACCGCCGAAGCCTTCGCGCTCAAAATGCCCGCCGCCAGCGCGCTACGCGCCCACTACGCCGGCGCGTCGCCAGACGCCCGCGCCGCCCTTCTCCACCAGAATGCCGCGATGTTGACCGCCGATCATATCGACGTCAGCCAGGTCGCCGAAACCCCGACCGCGATCGACAGCATCGAATGGTTCGGGGCCCCAACCGACATGATCCGCCTGCTCGACCGACTGCGGCGGGAAGGCGGCGACGCGCTGCCGATCCTGGCGATAAACCCCGGCATCGCCCCCGCCGACGCCGCGCGATGGGCGTACCTGGGTTATAAGGGCGGATCGGAACCCGGCGTCATCGCAATGAACCTGCTCGCCCGGCGCCACGACGGACGATGGCTCGGCATCAGCGCCGCCTGGAACAATCCGGCCGCCCTCATCGACGAAGGCCGTTTCCAGGCGCTCGTCACCCGCCTGCTGAACCTGCTGGCAGAGCCATCACCCTCCAAAGATAAATGAAGATATATCTTGTCGCTCAGTGCCTGGTTCAGAAGTTTTTCATTTGGGCAAGAGTCGCCACCAGCGCGGTTCGCTAACGCGCCCATTTCATACGTAAATACTATGCGATTCTGATTGCCTCCGTCTCGAATTCCAACGGCGCCCTGCCCTATTTGGATGACTGCAGACGACTCATGCCACTTCCCGCGCGCGAGCACTGCAGGAGCAAACCCATGCAGGACATCCTCTGGATCGGCCTCATCCTCGCCTTGCTGGCGGCAAGCCTTGGCTATGCCGCATTGTGCGACAACGCGTGAGGATGACCGGCAAATGACCCTCGATCACTGGCTCGCGGCGATCACCGCCCTTGGCCTTCTGCTTTATCTGGTCGCCGTGCTCGTGCGCCCCGAACGCTTCTAGCAAAGGAAGCTTCCATGACATTCCAGGGATGGCTGCTGATCGCGGCTTTTGTCGGCATCTTGCTGGCCCTCACCAAACCGATCGGACTTTGGCTTTTCGCATTATATGAGGGCCGACCCACGCCGCTTCACGTCATTCTTGGCCCGGTCGAGAACGGCTTCTACAAACTCTCCGGCGTTGATCCGAACGAGGATCAGAGCTGGCGGCGCTACGCCGTCCACATGCTCATTTTCAACGTCGCGCTTTTGCTGCTGACCTATTCGGTCTTGCGGCTGCAGGCCGGTCTACCGCTCAATCCCTTGGGATATGCTGGTCTGAGCGAGCATTTGTCATTCAATACGGCGGTCAGCTTTACCACCAACACCAACTGGCAAAGCTATGGCGGGGAATCGACCATGTCCAACCTTAGCCAGATGCTCGGCCTTACTATCCATAACTTCCTGTCGGCGGCCACCGGCATCGCGCTGGCGTTTGCCCTCTTTCGCGGGTTCGCCAGGCGGAGCGCCGCGGGCATCGGCAATTTCTGGGCGGACGTGACACGCGTGACGCTCTACCTGCTGCTGCCCATCTGCATCGTCTACACCCTGTTCCTGATCGCAAACGGCGTGCCGCAGACATTGGCAGGGTCAGTCGATGTAACGACGCTGGAAGGCGCGAATCAGGCGCTCGCATTGGGACCGGTCGCCAGCCAGGAAGCCATCAAGATGCTCGGCACGAACGGTGGCGGCTTCTTCAACGCCAACTCGGCGCATCCCTTCGAGAACCCGACGGCGCTCACCAATCTCGTGCAGATGCTGTCGATTTTCATGATCGGCTTCGGCCTCACCTGGACCTTTGGCAAGGCGGTCGGCAACACGCGGCAAGGCTGGGCGATCCTCGCCGCGATGCTGACGATTTTCCTCATCGGCGTGACGGTCGTCTATTCGCAGGAGGCCGCCGGCAATCCGGTCCTCCACGGCCTGGGCGTCCCCGGTGGCAATATGGAAGGCAAGGAAGTCCGCTTTGGCATCGCTGCCTCGGCGCTGTTCTCCGTGGTTACCACCGCGGCGAGTTGCGGCGCGGTCAACGCAATGCATGATAGCTTCACGGCGCTGGGCGGCATGATTCCACTGTTCAATATCCAGCTTGGCGAAGTCGTTGTCGGTGGCGTTGGTGCCGGTATCTACGGCTTCCTGCTTTTCGCGATCCTCGCCATATTCGTGGCCGGTCTCATGGTGGGGCGGACGCCGGAATATGTCGGCAAGAAGATCGAGAGCCGCGAAGTGAAGCTTGCGGTCCTGGCGATTGCCGTGCTGCCGCTCATCATCCTGGGGTTTACGGCCATCGCATCCGTGATGGACGCCGGACTTGCCGGGCCGCTCAACAAGGGGCCGCACGGTTTTTCGGAAATCCTGTATGCTTTCACCAGCGCAGCGGGGAATAACGGTTCGGCCTTTGCCGGTCTTACCGCCAACACGCCCTTCTACAACGGGCTGCTGGGCGTTGCGATGTGGCTCGGACGCTTCTTCGTGATTATCCCGATGCTGGCGATCGCGGGCAGCCTGGCCGCGAAAAAATATACGCCAGCCACGCCGGGCAGCTTTCCGACGACAGGCCCGCTCTGGACCGGACTCCTCATCGGTATCGTGCTGATCGTGGGCGGTCTCACCTTCCTGCCCAGCCTCGCGCTCGGTCCCATCGCCGATCATCTCGCGATGATCCGCGGCCAGCTTTTCTGACCCAAGGTCGCGACAGCGATCCGCCCAGACATATCGGAGCATTCCTATGGCACGCACTGCGTCCAAATCGCTCTTCACCGCAGACCTGATCGTCCCGGCGATCGGTGACGCGTTTCGCAAACTCAATCCCAAGGAACTGATCCGCAATCCGGTGATGTTCACAACCGCCGTCGTCGCCGTCCTGCTGACGCTCCTGCTGGCCGTGGGCCAGGATGGCCTGTCGATTGCCTTCAAGCTTCAACTGGTCATCTGGCTCTGGCTGACCGTGCTGTTTGGCACCTTTGCCGAAGCCATCGCCGAAGGACGAGGCAAGGCACAAGCCGCATCGCTGCGTGCGACCAAGGCTGACCTCACCGCCAAGCGTCTAAAGGGTGACGGGCGTGAGAGCGAGACTGTGCCGGCGAGTGCGCTCAAAATGGGCGATATCGTACTTGTCGAGACGGGCGATCTGATCCCGGCCGATGGCGAGGTCGTTTCAGGCGTCGCGTCCGTCAACGAAGCGGCGATTACCGGCGAAAGCGCGCCGGTGATCCGCGAGGCGGGCGGCGATAGATCGGCGGTCACGGCGGGCACGCGCGTAATCTCTGACGAAATTCGCGTCCGCGTGACCGTCAATCCCGGCCAGGGCTTTCTTGACCGCATGATCGCCCTCGTCGAGGGGGCAGAGCGGCAGAAGACGCCGAACGAGATCGCGCTCACCATTCTTCTCGTCGGCCTGACGATCATCTTCCTGATCGCCGTTGGCACTATCCCGAGCTTTGCCAGCTATGCAGGTGGGTCGATCCCGATTTCGATGCTGGCCGCGCTGCTTATAACCTTGATCCCGACAACCATCGCCGCCCTGCTATCGGCCATCGGCATAGCCGGCATGGATCGGCTGGTGCGGTTTAACGTACTCGCCAAGTCCGGCCGCGCGGTCGAGGCCGCAGGCGATATCGACGTGCTGCTGCTCGACAAGACCGGCACCATAACCGTCGGCGATCGGCAGGCAACCGAGTTCCGTGCCGTCGGCGGCACAACGCCCGCAGCACTCGCTGAAGCCGCGCTGCTTGCCAGCCTGGCCGACGAGACGCCGGAGGGCCGTTCGATAGTGCTTCTCGCCCGCGACAAGTTCGGCCAGTCGGCGCAGACTTTGCCTGATGGCGCTGAAGTGATCCCCTTCACCGCGCAGACCCGTATATCGGGTGTGAAGATCGGCGGCGCGGTTATCCAGAAGGGCGCTGTAGATTCCATCCTTCGCGCCAATCCCGGTCTCGACAAGGAGGCCACCACGCAGGAACTGCGGAGGATCACGGACGAGATCGCGCGCGCAGGGGGCACGCCGTTGGCGGTCGCGAAGGACGGCAGGTTGCTCGGCGCCATCTTCCTCAAGGACATCGTCAAGGCGGGTATTCGCGAGCGCTTCGGCGAACTGCGGATGATGGGAATCCGCACCGTGATGATCACCGGCGACAATCCGCTGACCGCCGCCTCGATCGCGGCCGAAGCGGGGGTCGATGATTTCCTTGCGCAGGCGACACCCGAAGACAAGCTTGCGCTGATCCGCAAGGAGCAGGAGGGCGGGCGGCTGGTCGCAATGTGCGGCGACGGCACCAACGACGCACCGGCGCTGGCACAGGCCGATGTCGGCGTCGCCATGAATACCGGCACGCAGGCGGCGCGCGAGGCCGGAAACATGGTCGATCTTGACAGCGATCCGACCAAGCTGATCGAAGTCGTGGGCCTCGGCAAGCAGTTGCTCATGACACGCGGCGCGCTGACCACCTTCTCGGTCGCCAACGACGTCGCCAAATATTTCGCGATCATTCCGGCGATGTTCGTGGTGCTCTATCCGGGTCTCGGCATCCTCAACGTCATGGGGCTTGCGACACCACAGAGCGCGATCCTGTCAGCGATCATCTTCAACGCGCTCATCATCCCGTTGCTGGTGCCGCTGGCCCTGAAGGGTGTGACTTACCGTCCGATCGGGGCCGGGCCGCTGCTGGCGCGCAACCTCGCCATCTACGGCCTTGGCGGACTCATCTCGCCGTTCGTCGGCATCAAACTCATCGACCTGGCCGTCAGCGGCCTTGGCTTAGCCTGAGATAATTGGGCCTGAAGGAATTTATCATGGGCAAGGATATCCTCACCTCCCTCCGGCCGGCGATCATGCTGACCATCCTCTTCGCCGCCCTGCTCGGTATCGCCTATCCGCTCGCGATGACCGCTATTGGGCAGGCTCTGTTCCCGCATCAGGCCAATGGCAGCCTGATCGCGGAAAAGGGCAAGATCGTCGGTTCCTCCCTTGTTGGTCAGGGCTTTGCCGATCCGCGCTATTTTTCCTCACGCCCCTCGGCGGCCGGCAAAGGCTATGACGGTCTCGCCTCGTCAGGCTCCAATCTCGGCCCGACCAGTCAGGCGTTGTTTGATCGCACTAAAACCGATGTCGCAAAATTCCAGGAAACGTCCCCTGGTCGCCCCGTTCCGCCTGATCTGGTGACGGCCTCCGCCTCGGGTCTCGACCCCGATATCTCTCCGCGGGCGGCCTTTTATCAGGTCGCGCGCGTCGCAGCCGTTCGCGGCCTTCCCGAAACCCGCGTCCGCTCGCTCGTCCAGGAAACGATAAAGCAGCCATTGCTCGGTTTTCTGGGCGAGCCAACAGTCAACCTGCTCGATCTTAATCGACGGCTGGACCGGATCAGCGCTAACATCCCACAGTGAACGATACCGACAAACGCCCTTCGCCCGAGTCCTTCTTGCGGGCTGCAACGCAGGAGGGACGAGGCCGTCTCAAGCTGTTTCTCGGGGCAGCCCCAGGCGTCGGCAAGACATATGAGATGCTCACTGATGGCAAGCGGCTGCTGAATTCGGGCGTAGATGTCGTCATCGGCGTCGTCGAAACACATGGGCGGCGCGAGACGGAAGCGCTGATCGCGGGTCACGAAGTGATACCACGGCAGCACGTCGACCATGCGGGCCACAGTCTTGGCGAGATGGATCTCGACGCCATTCTTGAAAGGCGGCCCAAGCTTGCTCTTGTCGACGAACTGGCTCACACCAATGCGCCGGGCAGCCGCCATCCCAAGCGCTATCAGGACGTCGAGGAACTGCTCGACGCCGGCATTGATGTCTACTCGACGATCAATATCCAGCACATAGAGAGCCTGAACGACGTCGTCGCCTCCTTCACCCGCGTGCGCGTCCGCGAAACCGTCCCCGATTCCATCCTGGAAACTGCGGAGATCGAGGTCGTCGATATCCTGCCCGACGAACTGATCGAACGGCTCAAAGAGGGCAAGGTCTACATCCCGGTCGAGGCGACGCGTGCGCTCACGCACTTCTTCTCCAAGTCCAATCTCACCGCTTTGCGCGAACTTGCACTGCGCCGCGCTGCACAGGCGATTGATACGCAGATGCTCGATTATGTGCGCGCTCATGCCCTCGCTGGCAGCTTCGCGGTGGGGGAGCGGGTGCTGGTTGCCGTCAGCGAGCAACCCAGCGCGCCGGGTCTGGTCCGTGCTGCAAAGCGCCTCGCCGATGCACTGAAAGCGCCGTGGACCGCCGTGCATATCGAGACCCGGCGCGCGCAGGGCTTTTCCGACGAGGAACGCAAGGCTCTTGCCGATACGCTGGCGCTCGCCTCGCGGCTCGGCGGCGCGACGGCAAGCATCCCTGCGGAGAATGTGGTTGAGGGCCTGCGCAGCTTCGCAGCAGATGCGCGCGCTACGCAGATCGTCATCGGCAAGTCGACCCGGTCCTGGTGGTTCGAGCTTCGCCACGGGTCTGTGGTCGATCGTCTCGTTCGCGACATCGGTTCTGTCGCCGTTCACGTCCTGCCGTCAGATGAAAATCTCGCGCCACCCCATGCCAGGCGTGTGACGCGTGCTGCCTGGGGCAAGCCAACCGATTATCTCTGGTCGGCGCTGATGATTGCCGCGATGACGGCGGTTGGCCGCCTCCTGCTCGAAGCCATCGACCTTGGCAATATTGCTTTGCTGTATCTCGTCCCGGTTATGTTCGCGGCGGCAACCTATAGCCTGCGTGCAGGTCTGTTTGCCGGCGTCGCGTCGAGCCTCGCCTATAATTTCTTCTTCTTGCCACCGACCGGTACGCTAACCGTCAACAATCCCGAAAATATCATCTCCATTCTCGTGCTGCTGGGTGTCGCGATCGTCACCAGCCAGTTCGCCGCGCGTGTGCGCGGACAAGCCGACCTTGCTCAGTCCAGCGCCCGCCAGAACGCGGCGCTGGCCGGTTTCTCCCGCCAGCTGACCTCAGCCGCCAGCCAGGACGAACTGATGCAGGCGATTTGTGCGGAGATCGCACGCCTCCTCGATTTGCGCACCGTCATGCTGCTGCCTTCGGATGCCGGCCCCGCATTGCGTGCAGCTTATCCACCCGAGGACAGGCTTGAGGAGATCGAGCGAGCCGCGGCGCAATGGGCGATGAACAACGCCCAGCCCGCCGGTCGCGGATCTTCGACACTCACGGCGTCGGACTGGCTGTTCCATCCGCTCCGCACCCAGCGCGGCGTGTTGGGCGTGCTTGGCCTGGCCCGCGACGATGCGCGCGAACCGCTGCGCTCCGATCAGTTGCCCTTGCTCATGAGT
Source organism: uncultured Sphingobium sp. (assembly GCA_964562225.1). Lineage (GTDB taxonomy): Bacteria > Pseudomonadota > Alphaproteobacteria > Sphingomonadales > Sphingomonadaceae > Sphingobium. Next base: position 22,368 of record CAZLSU010000020.1, on the reverse strand, counting down.
CTTCTCGACCAGGCGGCAATCGCTCTCGACCGCATGGCCCTGGAGGAAGAGATGCAGGGCGCGCGTCAGATCCATGAGCGCGACCGTTTGCGCTCCGCCTTGCTGTCCTCGGTCAGCCATGACCTGCGCACACCGCTCACGACGATCATGTCCGCGACGCAGGAACTGAGAAAACAGCAGCCATCCGCCTTGCTCGACATCGTGGAGGGCGAAGCGCAGCGTCTTAACCGGTTCGTCGCCAACCTGCTCGACATGGCCAGGGTGGAAGCCGGTGCCTTGCCCATGAAGATCGAGCCGACCGACCTGTTCGACGCCGTCGGCGGCGCAGTTCAGGACACTCGCCAATCGCTCACCGGCCATGAGGTGAAGATCAGCATCCCGCCGGACATTCCACTGGTGCGGGTCGACCCGGTTCTCCTGCACCATTGTCTCATCAACCTGCTCGATAACGCAGGTCGCTACGGAGAGCCGGACACGCCGGTCACGATCAGCGGCGAGAGAGTGGCCGACGCCATCCTGCTGTCCGTCATAGACCAAGGACCGGGCATCCCAAGCGGCGCGGAGACCAAGGTGTTTGACACCTTCACGCGTCTGGAGGGGTCGGATCGGGCAAAGCATGGTACGGGGCTTGGCCTCGCCATCGTGAAAGGATTTGCCGAAGCGATGGGCCTGAGTGTCGATGCGTCGAACAATGTCGAACCCCGCGGTGCCTGCTTTACGCTGCGCATTCCAGAACATCTCATCATCAGCGATCTCCCCGACGAGGCATTGTCATGACCATCCGCCACAAGGTGCTCATCATTGATGACGAGCCGCAGATACGAAGGCTGATCAACGCGGCGCTTACGCGGGCGGGCTATGCAACCGTGGAAGCCGAGAATGCCCGCGAAGCATTGGAGAAACTGCGGTCCGAACGGCCTGATATCAGCCTGCTCGACCTGGGCTTGCCGGACCGGGATGGTCTGGAGTTGGTGCCCTTGTTCAAGCAACAGAGCGACACGACACTCATCATCATATCGGCACGGGACGCGACCGAGGAAAAGGTCGCCGCGCTCGACCTTGGCGCGGATGATTATCTGACGAAGCCGTTCGACACCGACGAACTCCTCGCGAGGGTCCGCGTGGCACTGCGCAACCGCATGACGAAAGATGGAGGCGTGCCATCCGTTCGGGCCGGGGACGTCGAGGTGGATCTTATCAATCGCGTGGTGAAGAAGGCCGGCGGCGAGGTGCATCTGACACCCAAGGAATATGCCGTGCTTGTCCAGCTCGCCAAATTTCCGGGCCGCGTAATCACCCACAGCCAGATAATGAAGGCGGTCTGGCCTAAGGAGCATGAGCATCATGTCGAATATCTACGTGTGCTCATACGCACCTTGCGCCAGAAACTCGAAGACGATCCGCAGCGCCCGCAGATCATCGGCAACGAGCTGGGGATCGGCTACCGGCTCCGGTTTACCGGCGAGCAGGCCGAAAGCTAAATTTCCACCTGCGAACCGAGTTCAACCACGCGATTGGTCGGCAGCTTGAAGAATTCCATCGGGCTTTCCGCGTTGCGGATCATCCAGGCGAACAGTTTCTCGCGCCAGATCGCCATCCCCGGACGGCTCGATGCGATCAGGGTCTGCCGGCTGAGGAAATAGCTTGTATCCGTCAGCTTCAGGGAGCCGCCGCATTGTTCAAAAGCCCTCAGCGATTCCGGGATATCGACATCTTCCATGAAGCCGTGGCGCAGTGTCAGCCGGTAAAAACCATGGCCATGGTCGGTCTCGACCAATCGGCCTTCGAGGGGCAGATGGGGGACGCGCTCTGTCTTTACCGTTAATATGATGATCCGCTCGTGCAGCACCTTGTTGTGCTTGACGTTGTGAAGCAGCGCCGGCGGCACACCATCGGTTGTCGATGACAGGAAGATCGCGGTTCCGGGCACCCGCTTCATCGAACCGCCGGTGGAGTTGATGAACAGGCCAAGGTCCATCGCGCCTACCTGCAAATAATGGCGCATGATCTTTCGGCCCGTCGCCCATGTGGTCAGGATGGTGAAAGCGATCGCAGCCACCAGCAACGGAAACCACCCGCCATCGGGAATCTTGGTCGCGTTCGACAGGAAATAGGCGCCGTCGATCAACAGGAATACGCCCGTCACCAAACCGGCCAGCAATGGATTCCACTTCCACACGCTGAAAGTGAGAACACTGAGCATGCAGGCGGTGATCACCATCGTACCCGTGACCGCGATACCATAGGCCGCGGCAAGATTGCTGGAGCTGCGGAAACCGACGACAAGCATGATCACGAGGACCAGCAGTGCCCAGTTGACCAGAGGTACATAGATTTGACCAGCGGCGCTTGCGCTGGTGTGGGTGATCCTGAGCCGTGGCAGAAAACCCAGTTGCACCGCTTGCTGCGTAACCGAGAAAGCGCCGGATATCACGGCCTGGCTGGCGATGATCGTCGCAAGCGTCGCGAGGATAACCAGTGGCAGTCGCGCCCAATCCGGTGCCAGCAGGAAGAACGGATTCTCGGCGGCGGCCGGATTGTCGAGCAGCAGGGCGCCCTGGCCCATATAATTGAGCAATAGGCAGGGCAGTGCCGCGTAGAGCCAGCTGATGCTGATCGCCTTTCGCCCGAAATGGCCCATGTCGGCATAGATTGCTTCCGCGCCGGTGACGGCGAGTACCACCGAACCCAGAGCGAGGAAGGCGAGGTGCGGATCGATCAGGAAGAAATTGACCGCCCACCAGGGATTGATGGCGGCGAGAATTTCGGGATGGCGGGCGAGGTTGGTAACGCCGAGCACTGCAAGAACAAGAAAATAGACCATCATGACCGGTCCAAAGAGTGTCCCGACCCGCGCTGTCCCGAACCGCTGGATCACAAACAGGCCGATCAGGATGGCAATCGAGATCGGCAGTACAAGCGGGGTGAAGCCATCGTTGACGACGCTAAGACCTTCAACCGCGGACAAAACCGATATGGCGGGCGTGATAATGGCGTCGCCGTAGAACAGGGCGGTCGCCAGCACGCCAAGCATCGCGATAGCCGGCGTCCAGCGGTTCTCGCCGAGCTTGCGTGAAATGAGGGCCAGCAATGCCATGCTGCCGCCTTCGCCGTCATTGTCCGCCCGCATCACGATGAAAACATATTTGACGGTGACGATCAGCATCATCGTCCAAAAAATCAGAGAGAGCACCCCATAGATGTGCGGTGCGTCGACCGGCAGCGGATGGTGCCCGACGAAGCTTTCCTTGAGCGCGTAAAGCGGCGAGGTGCCAATGTCGCCGAAGACGACACCCAGCGCGCCAAGCACCAGCTTTGGCAATTTTCCATGCGAGCCGTCTCCGTGGCCCGGAGCATCGGTCGCCTGCTCGGTCATACAGTCAAATCTCTTTCCGTGGTGAAACGCCATGCCACGAACGGCCATATAGTCTCCACAGGACATTGCGGAGGCAAGCATAGGAATGACATATGATTTCAGGCTTCCTCGGCCCTCGCATCGCAAATTCTATGAAATCTCAATGCGCGCATTGCGGGTCTGGATCGCGCCCCGCATCGCCGGGCTAGCGATCCTGCTCTCTGCTTATTTTGAGGGCGCAACATTGTACGCCATGATGCACCATCATTCGGCGAACGATGCGAATCCCGGTGAACAGCGCCTTGTCGTCATTTCAGCAGCGCCGCCTCATCATAGACCACCCCGTTGGCGATGACCTTTCGGACCTTGAACGTATTGGCGATATCCGCGCGCGGGTCGCCATCCAGCAGCACGATGTCGGCCAGCTTGCCCGCTTCCAGCGTGCCCGCCTCCAGTTGCAGGCTCTTGGCGCTGTTGACCGTGGCGGTCTGCAACGCCTGGAACGGCGTCAGCCCCGCATCCACATAGGAGGCGATTTCCGAATGGAGGTTGGTGGCGATGATCGTGTCCGTGCCCGCCGTCACGAACGTCCCGGCGTCATACATCGCCTTGAGCGATTTGAGGCTGCCCGCCATCAGCGGGCGGAGCATCGTCGCCATCGGGTCCTGCTCCCGCACAGATTGCTGCGCCCAGACGGGGTAGAGATTGACGCGCGGATCGTCGCGATAGGCAGGATGTTTTTCCAGATAGCCCGTCAGCGAACCGAACATGGTCGGCGTAAGGGTGCGGCCGCTCTTGGCGAATAGCTGGATCACATCCTCATAGGCCATGCCCATCGGTCCCTGTTTGGGGGAATAGCCGCGTCGGCTGGTGGCGCCCAGATGCTCCGTCGCATCGACCCCTGAATAGGCCGCCGGGTAAATTTCATGCCCGGACACCGGAATGCCCATCGCATGCGCCGCCTCGACGATGCGGCGCTGGTACAGATCGGGCATCCGTACATAGCTTTTCATCATGTCATATTTGAGCAGCCGGATTCGTTCCAACTCGCGTTCCAGATGGGCCGGGCTGGAGACCGCGATGCCCATCTTGTAATAGACACGCTGCCATTCCATCAACGCGCTGCCGCTGTAGATGCGCGGGCCGATGCGCACCCCCGCCTCGCTGGCTTCGCGATCTTCGATGCCATCATAGACCTGCGCGCCGGGATCGCGCACCGTTGTGATGCCGTAGGCGAGCCAAGCCTTGTGCTGGTTGGCGCCGAAATCCTTCTGCACATGGCTATGATGTTCGATGAGACCCGGAATGGCGGTCAGGCCCGTGCCGTCGATCAGCATGCCTGTGCCATGGAGCGCCGCATCATGATCCTGCACCGCCACGATGCGGTTGCCCTCGATCACGATATCCTTGTCGTGCTGGGTCAGGTCCTGGATGGAATCGACCAGATTGCTGGCATGGACGATGGTACGGCCGGTCGGCTTGGTGAGCCGATAGGTCAGGTCGAGCGGGACTTCCGTGACGACCCCGGTCTCCAGGTCGATCGTCTTCATCTTGTCGGATGACTGGTAGAGGATCGTCCTGGAATCGGCGGTCCAGGTCGGGAAATAGGCAATTTCGGACGTATAGCTGCGCGGCGGCCCCATGGGCTTGCCATCGGCTGCAACCGGCCAGATCTTGAGCAGCCCTTCGTAGATCGCCGCCATCTTGGTGCCGTCCGGCGACCAGGTGGGACCGCCGCCGCCGCGTGTGTCCATCGACATATTGGGTTCCGGAATCTGCCAGGAAGGCTGTCCCTTGCCATCGGCGGGGATGACCCAGACCTGGTTCGTGCCTTCGCGGAAGCTGTTGGAATATTTGTAGGACAGGCCGATCGCGACATATTTCCCGTCGGCCGACCAGCTTGGGCTGCCGGGCTGGCCGAGTGAGGCTTGCAGCCGGGTGATCTTGCCCGTCGCGACATCGGCAACGCACACGCCTGCCACGCCCCAACGGCCATCGACGTCGAGGAAGGCGATCCGCGTCCCATCCGGCGACCAGGCCGCGCCGAGCGGCTGCGTGTCGATCGTGGTGAACTGGCGGTCCTTGCCCGTCTTGATGTCACGGATCCACAGTTGCGGCAGACCACCGCCCTTGTCGGAGGTATAGACCAGGCTGTGGCCATCGGGCGACCAGGCCGGATCGGCGTCTAGCGCGGCATCCTTGGTCAGATTCTCGGGCGTGCCGCCCTTGGCCGACACCAGATAGAGATCGCCCAGCGCGGCGAAGGCGATGCGGCTGCCATCGGGCGAGATGGTGGGATGGACGATGCCCAGCGCCTTGCGCGGCGCGGTGGAATCCCAGTCCCGTTTCGCGCGGGTATAGACGGGTTTGACCACATCCAGCGTCGCCGTGAACGGAACCGTGCGCACCCGATTTCCGGTGCGGTGGCGGACCTTGCCGTCCGACACATAATAATAGCCATCCTTGCTCCAGGACACCCGGAACGGAAAGACATTCTCCGTCCCACTCACCGTTGTCCCGTCAATCTCCAGATGGCTGCTCGTCGCATCCTGCACGACATAGGCCAATTCACCCTTCGGTCCGAAGGATGGTGCGTCGACCTTGCCCTTGACCTCTTTCAGCAGGCTTTCCTTGCCGTCTGCAATCGACGTGACATAGAGGGCCGATCTAGGCCCTTCGGCACCCGCATAGGCGATGCGCATGCCGTCGGCCGACCATGTCGGCAGCCGATCCTCGCGCGCATTGCTGCTGATCTGCCTGACCGCCCCGGATGCGATGTCGAGCGTCCATATGTCGTAATTGCCGCTGCGGTCAGACGAAAAGGCGATCGTCTTGCCATCGGCGGAAAAGGCGGGTTCACGATCGTCATAGCTGCCCTCGGTCAGCTTGCGCGCCTCGCTGCCGTCCGGGTTCATGACCCACAGGTCATAGCCGCCTTCCCGGTAGGAAAAATAGGCGAGTGTCTTGCCATCGGGCGACCAGACCGGCTGCCGCGCGTCATTGAAATAGTCGGTGACCCGCTTCGCCTTGCCGCCCTTTGCAGGAATGATCCACAAGCTGCCCTGAAGATCGACCGCCAGCCATTTGCCATCCGGCGACACCGACACCGCCATCGACGTGCCTTCATGCACGTCGATGGGAAACGGGGTTTCGCCGCCCGGCGGCGGCAGGTTTGCGGGCTGCGCATAAGCTGGCACTGCACCACCCAAAAGCATGGCAGCGACAATAGCCTTTAGCGGGGAGGTCATGTCGTGCATTCCTTCATCTGGAGCGACCGGTGCGCTGCGGGCGTCCCGCAATGCCCTGATCCTGTCCTTCCTCTAGACGCTTCATGACCCGACTTCCGCCATCGCCAAAAAAATTGTGGGGCCATCGCATCGTGGATATCTGGGCCTGCTGCGTTTGATCAGATGGGTCCAAGCGCAGGAAATAGTGGAATGAGACGATCCATGTTGAACAAGGCTTTGCTCACGGCAAGCGCGATCGCCTGCGCCATTGCTGCCCCTGCTGCTCTTGCCGCCGCGCCGCCCGATGAAGCATCGTTCCGCGCACTGCTCAAGGACATGGTCGAAACCGACAGCAGCGTCGATACGGGCAGTTGCACCACGGTCACCGAAAAGATTGCCGCACGCATGAAGGCGGCAGGCTTCCCCGAACAGAATCTCCATCTTTTCGTGCCAGATGGGCACCCTAAGGCAGGCGCGCTGGTTGCGATCTATCCGGGGCGCGACCCTAGGCTGAAGGCCGTGCTGATGCTGGGCCATGTCGACGTCGTCAATGCGCGCCGTACCGACTGGACGCGCGACCCCTTCGCCTTCATCGAAGAGGATGGCTATTATTACGGCCGCGGCGTCGCCGACATGAAGGCGCAGGACGCCATATGGATCAACAATCTGCTGCGTTTCCAGGCGGAAAAATACAAGCCGCTGCGCACCGTGAAGATGGCGCTGACCTGCGGCGAGGAAGGCGGCGGCTTCCTGAACGGCGCCAAATGGCTGGTCGATAACCACAAAGATCTGATCGACGCCGGCATCGCGCTGAACGAGGGCGGCTATGGCGAGTTGGACGACAAGGGCAATCGGGTCGACCAGACATTCCAGGCAGCGCAAAAGGTCGTGATGCAGTTCACCCTGGAAACCACCAATCCGGGTGGTCATTCGTCGGTTCCCCGGCCCGACAATGCGATCTACAGCCTGTCGCGTGCGCTCGACCGGCTGAGCCGATATGACTTTCCCGTGCAGTTCATCGACGCCAATCGCGGCTATTTCGCGAAGATGGCAAAGGTCGTGGGCGGAGCGGAAGGCGCCGCGATGACCGCGATCGTCGCCGATCCGCAAGATAAGGCGGCCAGCGACCTGCTGAACAGATCGCCAAGCTATCATTCCATGCTCCGCACCACCTGCGTGGCGACGATGCTGTCGGCGGGCCATGCGGCGAATGCCCTGCCGCAACGCGCGACTGCCACGATAAACTGCCGCGTCATTCCCGGCGTGCCGACCGAGGCCGTACAGGCGGCACTGGTGAAGGTGGTGGACGACCCGGAAGTCAGGGTGACGGCGGGCCGGGGCTATAAGCCGACCGCCCCCGCGCCCATCACGGCCAGGCTGCTCGCACCCGCCATCAAGGTTTCCGGTCAAATCTGGCCCGGCGTCCCGGTGGTGCCGCATATGGCGACGGGTGCCACCGACGCGGTAACGCTAAACGCGGCGGGCATTCCGACCTATGGCGTGTCCGGCCTGTTCCGTGATCCGGACGGCAATGGCGTCCACGGCCTCAACGAACGCATTCGCGTGCGATCCGTGATGGAAGGGCGCGCCTTCCTATATGGGCTGGTCAAGGCCTATGCCGACCAGAAGGACTGATCGGGTAGAAGGCGGCGGGAATGGCGGCTCCGCCATTGGCTTCAATAGCCCACGGCATAGCCCATGCGTCGCGGGTCGGCCCCGGCCATGCGACCCCCGGACGGGTCGACGAGAATCGCCTGCACGCTGCCGATCGCATAGGGACCAACCTTCTCGATCCGGTGCCCCATGGCGCTCAGGCCCAGCAACACCGGATCGGCAAAGCGCCCTTCCGCCTGCACGGTGATCGCAGCGTCCGGCCTATAGAAATTGGGTTCAGCATCCAGCGCGAAGCGCGGTGCCTCAATCGCTGCCTGGACGGGCATGCCCCGGTCGACGATGTTGACCAGGAACTGGAACTGGGTCTGCCCGATCGTTTCGCCGCCCGGCGATCCGAACACCAGTTTCAAGCGGCCCTTGTCGAGGACGATAGTCGGCCCGTTACCGAGCAGCGCGACCTTGCCCGGTGCGACCTTGTTGGGGTGGCCGGCATAGGGCGCACTGGACCCCAGACGCAGGCCGTTGTTGAACAGGATGCCGGTATTTCCCATGACCATGAAGGTGCCAAACCCGCCCCCGACGGTCGTGGTGACGGCGATGGCGTTGCCGTCTGCGTCGACGGCCGAAAGGCTGGTGGTGTCGCCGCCGCGCGTGTGATCATCGCCTTGTGCCGCAAACTGCGTCCGCACGCGTTCCAGCGCCGCGCGGTCAAACGCGGCGGCATTGCCCCCTTCCGGGTAAAGGCCAGCCTTGGCCGGGTCGATCAGCTTGCGCCGTTCTGCGGCGAAACGCTTGGACAATAGCCCTTCGACAGGCGACCGCACGAATGCCGGGTCGGCGGCATATTTATAGACATCAGCCTTGGCGACCTTGATCGCCTCGATCAGTAGATGGGTCAATTCTGGCCCATCCGCAGGCAGGGCCGACAGATCGAACGCTTCGACCAGATTGAGCTGCTCGCATAATTCAAGACCGGTCCGCGACGTCAGCGGGCTGGAATAGACGTCCAGCCCGCGATAGTTGGTCGTGACCGGATCGTCCCAGCGTGGTTGATAGGCTTTGAGGTCGTCCAGCCGCAGCCAGCCACCGGCCTGGGTCGAAAAGCGCGCGAATTCCTGGGCGATCGGCCCGGTGTAGAAATGGTCGTAAGCCGCCTGCAACGCCCGGTCGCGGTCCGCGCCGCCCTTGATCGCCTGCGTTTCCGCGTCGGCGAGCGATTGCAGGGTCCGGGCAAGATCGGGATTGCGGAAGTTGGAGCGGGGTGCTGGCACCTGGCCGCCTGGCAGGAACAGCGCCGCGCTGGTCGGATAGAGCGCGAGCGTCTTTTGCGCGCGGGCAATGAACATGGCGATCGACGGATCGAGCGGATGCCCATCGCGGGCATAGCCGATTGCCGGACCCAGCAACGTCGCGAGCGGCAACTTGCCGAACCGGCGCGCGAGTGCGATCCAGCCGCCGAACGCGCCCGGCACGGTGAGCGCCTTGGGACCATGGTCGAGCAGCCTGGGATCGACATCGGGATCGAGAAGGCGCGGCGCACCGCCGGTGAAGGCGAGCGAATGGACCTTGCCTGCCCTACGGTCGAGGCAGGTGGCAAAGCCATTGCCCCCGGCGCTGGATGCCCAGGGTTCGACGACGTTCATGACCGCCATTGCCGCCACCACGCCATCGGCGGCGCTGCCGCCCTGCATCAACATGCGAGTGCCCGCCATCGCGGCAAGCGGATGTCCCGCAGTAACACCGCCGTTCGGCATCGGCACTTCGACCCGGTGGGCCGCTACAGCCACGCCACCCGATCTTGGCGCGTCGGGTGCCCGCGCGCCCGACTGGCCCAACAGCGGAGACGATATTGCGGCGGCGAACCCTGCCAGGCCCGCCGCCAGCAATTCCCGGCGTTCAAACGTCGAAGCCGCCGGGAAATCGTCTTTTCGCATCAGAAAACCTTCTTGATGCTCGTATACCAGTAGCGCGCCTGCGGCGTGTAGACGCTCGACAGATAGCCGGCCGACGACAGCGGCGGATTTTTGTCGAAGATATTGCGCGCGCCAACCTGGATCGTGGTTCCGTCCAGTATACCATCATTCTTAAAGCTGTACTGAGCGTAGAGGTTGACCGTGGTCTGCCCCTTCACGACGAAGGCGGTGGCCGATGGGTCACGCACGGCATTCTCATACACATCGTCGATGAACTGGGTGAAGGCCCCGATCTTCACCGGACCCATCGTCCAGTCCATCGTTGCCGAGATGCGCCAGCGCGGCTGACCATCCCGCCCGACAACGTCGCCCCCGCCCTGGATCGGGACGCCGACATTGACGAGGCCAGCGTCCCGGCCAGCGATCACGTCGGCGACGCCCTGCGGCGCATCGACGAAATAGCTGATAAGGCGCGAGGCATTGACGTTGAGCGAGAAGTTGCCGAGCCTCTCGGTCGGCAGGTAATAGTCGAGGCCGAAATCAATGCCCTGCACCGTGACCGGGAGCAGATTCTGGAAGTTGGCGACGACGTAGAGCAACTCCCCAGCCGGTGCCAGGCCGGTGCCCGCTACCCGCGCCACGTCATCGGCCGTGGGATCGCGGCGGATGACGTTCGGGTTGCTGCTGCCCTGGACGCGCAACAGATAATCGAGATTGAGCGCATTCTGATAATCGAGCAGGCCAACGACATTCTTCTGCTGGATCTTCCAGCGATCGACTGTGAGGGTCAGTTTGCCCCAGCCCTCACCCAGCGGCGGCGCGATCACCGCACCGAAGCTCCAACTGGTCGATTCCTCGGGCTTGAGGTTCGGGTTGCCGCCGCTGCGGCGGAGCACCGAAACGCTGCAAACTGCGCTGGAGAAATTGGCCGCTCGCCCCGCACGCACATCGGCGTCGCACAGCACATAGTCAAATCCGGCATTCACGCGATCCAGCGTGGATGTGTTGATGACCTCCAGGTTAGGCGCGCGAAACCCCTGCGACCAGGAACCACGCAGCATCATGCCTTTCAGCAATTCCCAGGAACCGGCGATCTTGGGCTTAGCGACCGACCCGACGTCGCTATAATCCTCATACCGGCCCGCGACCTGGAAATTGAGGCTATGGAAGAAGGGTATCTCCATCTCCGGGCTGAAAATTGGAATGGCGAGTTCCGCATAGGCGGACTTCACGTTGCGCTTGCCGCGCACATCGGGTGAGGGGCTGGCCCCACCCAGGTCCGATCCGTAGAATATGCCGGTGACAGAGTCGGTATAGGTCGTGTCGAGACCGGCGATGCCGCCCTGATAGGTCGAACGATTGTCATGATAGGTTTCGCGCCGATATTCGATACCGGCCGCGATGCCGATGCTGTTGCCGCCCCACAAGCCGATCAGGTGGTTATTGGAAATCTTGAAATCGCCAAGCGCCAGGCTGGTGCGCGTCTTGCGGGTGGCCGCGATCATGAAACTGTCGATCGTGCCCTGGCTGTTGGGTGTGCAATCGCCGACCGAGGGGGTGGTGAGGCAGCCGCCGTTGAACGGATTATAGGCGTCGGGCGTCGTCTTGTTGATGGCGGCTTGCAGCAAAGTGTTGGAGAAATTCTGCTGCGTGTCCGCCGCAGTAGCCCAGGTGTAGAGCGCCGCCGAATCATAGTCCCAGTCGCCGATATTGCCGCGCACACCGCCCAGGAAGCGATACTGGTAATTGGTGACCTTTACCGTTCGCGACCCCAGATCGGCATAGGCGAGCGAGGCGATCTGGACCGCAAGACCGCTTGCCGGAACCACCGACGTGTCCAGTCCGGGCAGGCGGTTGACCGATCCGACCGGACCCAACGGGTTCCAATAGGCGTTGGGTGCGACGGTGATCGGGATGTTGGGGAGCGAGCCGGCGGCGCCGATGATCGCTTCGGTCTTGCCGCGGTAGAAGCCGGCCTCGCCATAGACGGTCAAATTGTCCGTCACGTCAAAATGCGCGTTCGCAAACAGGTTGATGCGCTTGACCGAAGGCTGGGTGGTCAGGTCCTTGAAGGTCTTGGGCGCGTCGAAGCGCAGATTGGCGTCGGGTGCCGCGCCGACCGTCATGTCCGTCGAGCCAAGGCCATTGTCGTAGCACATCCCCGGCGTGCCTGAAGCGACCAGGCAACCGGGATTCGTGTCGGGCTGGATATGGAACTGGCTGGAAGCGTTCGTGAAAGCCGTACTGCCCGCAACAATGGACCTGTTCAGGAAGCGGACGAGGCCGCCCGAGCTGGGCGTGGCTGCCAGCGCGCGGAACGTACCGAAAGGCGTGCTGGTGCTTGTGGCGTTGAACGACGCGACATTGGCGAAGGACGTGCCCGCGACATAGCCGCGCCGGTCGAGATTGGCGGTATAGTCCTGATCGCTCAGATATAGTTTCGATTTCTGCGCATAGCTGGCAAAGAGCGAAATATTACCGCGCCCTTCGGAAAAATCGGTGCCGATCAGGCCGCTGGCCGACAACTCACGTAGGTTCGTGCTCTCCGCGCCGCCATATTGGACATCGAATTTCGCGCCCTTGAAATCGGAATTGAGGACGTTGTTGACCACACCCGCGACGGCATCCGACCCATAGAGCGCCGCCGCGCCGTCCCGCAGCACTTCGACGCGCGAAATATTGCCGACGGGGATGGTGTTGGCGTTATAGCCGAAGGTCGGCGTACCGGAATCGACGACGCCGGTGATCGCCTGGCTGGTGGGATGGAGCACGGTTCGGCGACCGTTGATCAGAAGCAACGTATTGCCCTGCCCCAGACCGCGCAGCGATACCGTCGACACGTCGCCGCGCGCCGCGTTGGCATTGCCGCCACCTAGAACCTGCTCGTTGAACGTCACGCCGCCCAGTTGCGGGATAGACCGGAAAAGATCGGCACCGGACACCGCGGCCACGGCCTCGATCTGTTGTTCGCCCACGATGCTGACGGGCAGCGCGCCTGACGTGCTGGCGCCCTTGATCTGGCTGCCGATCACCAGGATTTCCGACATATCGGCCTGATCTGGCTCCGCGGGAGCGTTAGTAGCAGGCTGCGCGGCTGCCAGGCCCGCGGACAGCGCCCAAATGCTGGCGCCAGCTAAAGGCAGAATGCTTCTGGTGGTGACCCTCATGTCGCTATTCCCCTGTTTATTAAAGATATGCGCCAATCCCCCGGCGCGATTATCGTGGTGAAAACTGATCGATCGAAAATGGCGGAACATGCGCGACAGCGCATCCGCGTCTGGCGCAGAAAAGGCTGCTGTTGCGTCGTACATTATCCAGATCACGCATCGGCGGACTCCCGTCGGTGGAGTTCCGGCATCATCCCCATAGCGGCTATATCGTTCCGGGCTTACCGGCGGCGACTATTGGCGACCGCGTTCCCGCTGCAACGCGTGCTCAACCCTGTAAAACTGACGAGCGCGACATTTCCGCTATATAAGTTTTCAAAATACGGAACTTTTAGCAAATATGTGGGGCGATGGCGGCAATCTTGTTTCTTATCGTTGTTAGTCGAGATCGATCGAGACATTCGACTGACGACCAAGGACTAGTGAAATGCGCCAAAGTGAAGATCAGAGTCTTAGCCGTCGAGAACTTGCTGCATTGGCTTTAGGCGGCGCAATCATGGTCGGAAACGGCACGGCGCTGGCGCAGACGGCACCCGTTGCCAAGGCGGCGATCGAACCCACCCGGTTGGTGAGCGCGGGTGAGACGCTCCGCCCGGAAATTGTCGGCGATTTCGGCATCGTTGCGGGCGGTCGACATTATGCCGTGGCAGCAGGCATGCGTATCCTGATGGCAGGCGGCAACGCGACCGACGCTGGGGTGGCGGCCGTGTTCGCGGCGGCCGTGACCGAGATTTCGCATTTCGGATTCGGGGGTGAGGCTCCTGCGTTGATTTACGATGCGAAAACGAAACAGATATCGCTGGTCAATGGTCAGGGGACCGCTCCGGCCCTCGCCACACCAGACATATTCGCGGCGGCCGGCGTGATACCCGGCAATGGTCCCAAGGGGGGCACGGTGCCGGCCATGTTGGATGCGATGGCCCTCGCGTTGCAACTCAACGGCACCATGACCCTGCATGAGGTGATGCAGCCCGCAATCGAATTGGCCGACGGTTTCGTCATGTATAATTTCCTGGCCGAAATATTCGTCAGCCAGCAAAAGGCGACGGCCAAATGGGCCGATGCCTATGCCGCCTATTATCCCGGCGGCCAGCCCCCCCGAACGGGAGAAATCTTCCGTCAGCCCAACCTCGCCAGGACCATGCGCGCGATCGCCGATGCCGATGCTGCCGCGTTCAGGAAGACGAAGGATAGGAAGGGCGCGATCCAGGCCGGACGGGACGTTTTCTATAAGGGCACCATCGCCAGGCGCATCGGCGCTGCCATGGAACGGGACGGCGGGCTGATACGCTATGAAGATCTGGCCGGGTACAAGGGCAAGATCGAAACGCCGGCGATGACGCGCGTGTTCGGCTACGAAGTCTACAAGGCGGGCTTCTGGAGCCAGGGACCGGCCATGCTCATGGCGCTCAATATCGCCGAAGCGGCGGGCATTGCGTCGATGGAACCGGGGTCCGCGCCCTATCTTCATACGGTGGCGGAATCGATCAAACTCGCCTTCGACGATCGCAACATGTATTTTGGCGATCCGGACTTCGCGACCGTGCCGGGCAAGGCCCTGTTGTCAAAGGACTATGCCGCCGCCCGCGCAAAGCTGATCGGACCCAGGGCCTCACTTGAGCATCGGTACGGCGATCCTTGGGCGTTCGAGGGCAAGGCCCGCACCACGCCGGCCTTCACGCCGCATATGCTCAAGGCGCCGCCGCGGCCGACCGCCGATACCACTGCGATCGAAGTCGTCGATAAGGACGGCAATCTGTTCAGTTGCACACCCAGTTCCGGCTGGATGCTTGGCGGTGCCTATATCGCGGGCGACACCGGCGTCCCTATGAGCAACCGCCTCACCGTGTTCGATCTCGATCCGGAAAGCCCCAACGTCCTGATGCCGGGCAAAAGGCCGCGCACGACCCTGTCGCCGTCAATGGTACTCAAGGACGGAGCGCCCTATCTCGCCATCGGCACGCCAGGCGGCGATAATCAGGATCAGCAGATCATGAATGTGCTGCTGCGCGTGCTGGCTTTCGGCCAGCCGCTGCAAGCCGCGATCGAGGCCCCGCGCATCAACTCCAATCATTTTCATGGCTCGTTCGGCATCAAGAAGGACGAGCCGGGCGTTCTCGAAATCGAGGATCGGGTGCCGCAGGCAATACGCGACGACCTGACCGCACGGGGGCATAAGCTGGACGTTCTCGGCCCCTTTGCGGTATCGACCGGAATCGTGGCGGCGGGGGTCGTGCCGGGCAGCGGAACGCTGCGCGGCGGCGCGGACGTGCGGCGCGAACGCTATGTGTTCGGCTGGTAGAAGAGGTGCTGCCTGGCCTCACGCCCTACGAATATATCTGCAAAATCTGGGCAAATGAGCCAAATCGGTTTACACTCAACCCGCAGCATAAATACCGGGACTAATACCTAACGCTCCGACACAAGCCGCTCCGGGAACCCCCCGCTATCACCCATCGTTACAGTCGGACACCGTAACGATAGGGTCCATCGCGATGATCAAGCTTGCCATCATCTCTCTCGTCATCGCCGCCGTTCTCGCGCTGCTCGGCTTCGGTGGCGCGGCCGGTACTTTCGTCGGCATCGCCAAGATATTGTTCGTCGTCGCGCTCATCCTGTTCGGCATATTCCTCATCCTGGGCCTGCTGGCTGGCAAGGGCATCAAGAACGCGATAGACTGACCTGCATGATCCCAAACATGATCGACATTGGCGCAGAAGTGAATGAAACCGGACGGCTGCAACGCGATGCCGCCGGTTTCTATCTTCAGCGCGATGTCGGCGGCTGTTTCCGGCTGGTCCTGCTGCGCGTTCCTGTCGACCATGTCGAAAAACGGGTGCGTGTGCAGGGCTATTATGCGGGTGACGATGTGGTCGAGGCCGAAGGGGTGGCCGCCGCCTGAGCGAAGCCTGATCGAACAAGGCCGTGCTCCTGCGTTCGCAGGAACAGCGCGCTTGCCAAACCCGCCCAACGCCACGATCATCCCCCGATGCGCCTGATCCCAGCCCTCCTCCTCGCCGCCACCCCCCTCGTAGCGCAGGCCCAGACCCCGCATGACAGCCTGACCGGGGTCATCGCCGATCACTGGTCCTGGCATCTCTCCACCCATCCGGTCGAAGCGACGTCGCGCGGCGTGCGCACCTATGACGACCAGATCTATGATATTTCGCTGGCCGCGCGCGACAGGCAGATCGCCGCCGAACGCGCGCTGCTCACCCGGCTAGATGCCATCCCGGAAAAGGCCCTCGACCCGGCCGACCGCACCAATCGCGCGGTCCTGGCCTGGATGCTGCGCGACGATATTGATAGCGACAGGCATCAGGCCGAACGGCTGATGCTGTTCACCACCTATTATGGCTGGCATCAGGGCTTTTCGGGGATGGCGGACGGCCTGCCCTTCTACACCCGCGCCGATTATGACAGCTATCTGACCCGCCTGTCGCTCTACCCGAAACAGAATGGCGACGCGCTGGCGATCACGCGTCAGGCGATCAGCGGTGGCTATGTCCTGCCCTGTTCGGTGCTCGGCAATTTCGCAAAGGGGATCAGCGGCATCGTCTTGGGGAAACCCGAAGACACCCGCTTCTACGAACCCTTCACCCGCGCCCGCCCGCGCGATGTGACCGCCGCCGACTGGACCGCGATGCAGGCGCGCGCCGTCACATTGATCCGCGACGTCATCACGCCCGAATACACAAAATTCCACACCCTGTTCGTCACCGACTATCAGCCCAAATGCCGCAAGACCGACAGCGCAAGCAGCCTGCCCGGCGGCCCCGCCTGGTATGCCAGCCGGGTCAAGGCGCACACCACCACCAGCCTGACGCCGGACCAGATCCACGCCATCGGCCTTAAGGAAGTCGCCCGCATCCGCGCCCGCATGGACGATGTCGCGGCAAAGGCCGGCTACCCCAGCCGCGCCGCCTTCGCCCAATATCTGCGCACCGATCCGCGCTTCTACGCGAAGACAGCCGACGAACTGCTCGCCGCCGCATCGCGCCAGGCCAAGGCGATCGACGGCCTTATGCCCCGCTATTTCGGCCTGCTCCCGCGCCTCCCCTATGGCGTTAAAGCCATCCCCGCCGCCGAAGCGGAAGGCACGACCACCGCTTATTATTCCCCCGGCGCGCCCGAAAGCGGCATCGCTGGCACCTATTTCGTCAACACCTCGAAACTCGACCAGCGCCCCTATTGGGAACTGCCCGCGCTCACCGCGCATGAAGCCGTGCCCGGCCACCACAACCAGATCGCGCTCCAGCAGGAACTGCCGCTCCCGCCCTTCCGCAAATATCTTGCGGGCTTCACCGCCTATGTCGAAGGCTGGGGGCTATATACCGAATATCTGGGCGAAGAGATGGGTCTCTATGACACGCCCGAAAAGATGATGGGCCGCCTGTCCTACGAAATGTGGCGCGCCTGTCGGCTGGTCGTCGATACCGGCATCCACGCGAAAGGCTGGGACAAGGCCCGCGCCGTCGCCTTCATGAAGGATAATAGCGCGCTGACCGACGCCAATATCGACGCGGAGGTCAATCGCTATATCAGTTGGCCGGGCCAGGCGCTCGGCTACAAGCTCGGCGAAATCCGCATCCGCGAATTGCGCGCGCAGGCGGAGGCGGCGCTGGGTGCGAAATTCGACCTGCGTCGCTTCCACGACGCCGTGCTGGCGCAGGGCGCGGTCCCGCTCGACATATTGAGCGAACAGATCGCGGCGTGGATCACAGCGGAAAAGGCGCGGACATAAAAAGAATCCGTTCATTTCGAGCGAAGTCGAGAAACCCGCGCCACGCTTGAGGCAGATTTCTCGACTTCGCTCGATATGAACGGAGACAGGTTGGCGCTATATAGCGCCCGCCCTCAACTCTTGAGCGTGACGATGCCCACGGGAGCAGGCTTAGTCGAAGGATTGGACGCATTGGCCTTTTTCGGCTTTTCCGCCTTGGGCTTGCGCACTTCCTTGCTCGATTTCTTCTGGCTCTTGGCCATATCCGTTCTCCCGATAATGGCCGTCTAGGGCCGAACTATTTGGTCGTATATTGGCCCGGCTCGGCGCTGAAATTGTCGCGCGCATAGGCGCGTGCGGCGGTCGCCGTCTTGAAAATCTCGTCCTGCGGCGTCGCGGTGACGATGGGGTAGCCCTGCGAATTGAATCGGGTATCGCGCACGGTCAGGCGATAGCCGCCTTCCTCCAGCTTGCTGATCAGGAAAGGCTTGACGATTTCGCGGCTCATGGAGGGCTCCTTGGTAGTGGTAGAAAGTAGAACGCCAGGCAGAGCGGCTGCTCTACCCGGCGCAGGGGTTCAGCCGACCATTTCGGCTACGATTTTCTGTAATTCCCGGCTCGACAAAATGCCCGACTTGGGGGCCTTGGCCGCCATGGTGGACGACGAACGGTCGTAGGACAGGGAAAGTACAGGACGAAAAATATTATGATTGAAAAGTTGCATATATTCCTAGCGGCCCAATGCCGCACATCGAAGTAAGACGCGCGCGCCCCAATGGCGACGCGCATCGCTGGTATGTCCCGTGTGAGAGAACCATGATCGGAGCGAAGCTTAAGCTTCAAGCCAGCACTTTTCCGTTTTATCGCCCCATCAAAGGGACAGTCGGAAAGGCGTCATAGATCGTCATAAACGACGTCAGCCTAACCTATGTAGCATATTTTTCACATTTTGCAACTGCACACAAAACCCCGTTCGGGCTGAGCTTGTCGAAGCCTCGTCCTTCCTTCTGCGTTGAGAAGAAAGACAGTCCTTCGACAAGCTCAGGACGAACGGTTGTCGGGCTTTAGCCCTCACCCATGAAAATAATCAAACACCTGCTGCGCCACCGCCCTCGAAACCCCCGGCGCGCGCAACAGATCCTCCAGCGCCGCGCTCTTCACCGCCTTGGCCGTGCCGAAATGCATCAGCAGCGCCTTTTTCCTTGACGGCCCGATCCCCGGCACCTCGTCCAGCGTGCTCACGGTGATCGCCTTGCTCCGCTTGTCGCGATGCGCGCCGATCACGAAACGATGCACCTCGTCGCGCAGCCGCTGCATGTAGAACAGCAGCGGATGATTGACCGGCAGCATAATTTCGCGCCCGTCCATCAGGTGAAATATCTCGCGCCCGTCGCGGCCATGATGCGGTCCCTTGGCGATGCCGATCATGCAGACATCCTCGATGCCCATATCCTCCAATATGCCGCGCGCCGCCGACAATTGCCCCTTGCCGCCGTCGATCAGCACCAGGTCGGGCCATTCGCCGCCATCGCGATCCGGGTCTTCCCGCGCGGCCCGCCCGAACCGCCGCTCGAACATCTCGCGCATCATCGCGAAATCGTCGTTCGTCGTGCCGGGCGTCTTCATATTATATTTGCGATAGCCGCTCTTGCGGAACCCTTCCGGTCCCGCCACCACCATCGCGCCGACCGCATGCGCACCCTGAATATGGCTGTTGTCATACACCTCGATCCGGTCGGGCACGCCGTCCAGCCCGAACGTCTCGACCATCTCGTCCATGATCCGTGCCTGCGTCGTCGTCTCCGCCAGCCGCCGGTCGAGCGCCTCCACCGCATTGCGCTGCGCCTGCTTGATCAGTCGCGTCCGGTCGCCGCGCTGCGGCACCTCGATCCGCACCTTGCTGCCGATCCGTTCGCTCAGCGCCAGCGCCATCAACTCGCACTCCGCCGGATGGCGATCGGCCAGCACCAGCTTGGGCGGCGGCACCTCCTCGTAAAATTGCGCCATGAAGCTTGCCAGCACCTCGTCCTCCGCCACTTCGGCGGTGTGGACCGGGAAGAAGCTGCGATGCCCCCAATTCTGTCCCCCGCGGATGAAGAAAGCCTGGATGCACATCGCGCCATCCTTCGCCGCCAGCGCGAAGATGTCCGCGTCGCCCAGCCCCTCGGCATTGATCGCCTGGCTTCCCTGGATGAAGGTCAGCGCCTTCAGCCGGTCGCGGATCACCGCCGCCTGCTCGAAGTCCATGGCCTCGGCCGCCGCCTGCATGGTCGCGCCCAGCTTCTGCTGCACGGCGGTCGACTTGCCGCCCAGGAAATCCTGCGCGTCACGCACCAGTTCGGCATAGGCCGCATCGTCGATCCGCCCGACGCAGGGCGCGGAACAGCGTTTGATCTGATAGAGCAAACAGGGCCGCGATCGGTTGGCGAAGAAACTGTCGGTACAGGACCGCAGCAGGAACAGCTTCTGCAACGCGTTGATCGTCCGCGTTACCGATCCGGCGCTGGCGAACGGCCCATAATAGCGCCCCTTCGCCTTGCGCGCGCCGCGATGCTTCTGGACGCGGGGGAAATCATGGTCCTCGCGCAGCAGGATGAAGGGAAAGCTTTTATCGTCGCGCAGCAGCACATTATAGGGCGGGCGATAACGCTTGATCAGTTGCGCCTCCAGCAGCAGCGCTTCGGCCTCGCTGTTGGTCGTGACGATCGTCATGCTGCGTGTCTGCGACACCATCCGCTGCAACCGGCGCGGCAGCCGGTCGACCTGGGTATAATTGGCGACCCGGTTCTTCAGCGCGCGCGCCTTGCCGACATACAGCACGTCGCCCCGCGCGTCCTGCATCCGGTACACGCCGGGCCGCGTCGGCAGCGTCTTCCACACATTGCGGATCGCCTCCACCCCGGCGTCGATATCCGGCGCGCCCGATCCGCGCACCGTATAGCTGGCCTTGTCCTCGTTGAAACGGTCGGGGGATTGGGGCGACGACATGGCCGTGATCTAGGCGGCGGCGGGAAAGACCACAAGGGCATGCGAAAAGGGCCGGCATCGCTGCCGACCCCTTGCGTGGCGGTCGATCGTGGATCAGTTACCCACGGCCAACCGCGCACCCTTGCCCGCATCGGCATAAACGTCGCGGGTGGCGGCGCGGGCGATCGCCGCGTTGACGGGCGCCTTCACATTGGCGAGCGCACCGGATCGGCATGCTTCCATCATGCGCAGATCGCGGCTGGCGCAGACCTTGCTGGCGGCCAGGCTGATCCGCTGGCGCAGCACCTTCTGGTCGGCGGCCTTGGCCAGGTTCAGGTCGCCGTGGCGGACCTCTGCGGTGCGGCCGTTGGACTGGAACGTACCGGCGGAAGCGGCGGAACCCGCTACGGCCAGCGCGGCGATGGATGTCAGGGCGAAAGCGGTCTTGATGGTGGTGAACATGGCATTGTCTCCTTGCATATCTGAACCTTGGACCGGCAAACCCTCCAGGGTTGGGGGCATGATTGGCTCGCCGGTGCGGATGGATCGGCGGGGCCTTGGAAAACCGTGTCGCCCTGTCCGTCCTGCCCTTATCGTCTAGGCGCATCGCGATTGCGCCGCGCGCCCGCTTCGACTGGCGGCCGATGGCATCGGCGAACGCACCGCCTGTCGATGAAGCGCGTCGCGGCGCCCACCAACGGCATGACGAACGACATGGAATGGTTCGACAAGCGACATTGCCGTAGCGTCATTGCGATACCGAAAGGGCGCAGAACGAAAAACGCCCCCGGCGCAAGGGATGGCCGGGGGCGTATCCTGGAATATGCTGTCGGGCACTTCAGGATTCTTCAAACTCTATCGGCTGTGACGTCTCTAAGCCGTCGCCGCCGTCCCATGGCGCGCCTTTATGACGACGCCGTGTCTATCCGCAGATCATAACGCAAAATGCGTGGCTGCCGCACGCCGTTCGACCAGCGGGGCCGACCGTTGCGCGGACGGCATGATCGACCGACGAACGCCCGATAATCGCCGACCAACGACGATGCCAGCAGTTTACGCTACGGCAGCTGATAGTTTTGATTGGGACGCACCATGCAGCCCTTTTCAATCCCGCCAATCGACCCCATGTCGCGCCCACCATCTTTCCGCCCCTTGCCCCCGCAGAACAAATCTGGAACAATCGCCTCCATGAGCCTTACACATATTTCCGTCCGCGGCGCGCGTGAGCATAATCTCAAGGGCGTGGACGTCGATCTTCCGCGCGACTCCCTCATCGTCATCACCGGCCTGTCGGGTTCTGGCAAATCCTCCCTCGCTTTCGACACCATCTATGCCGAAGGGCAGCGGCGCTATGTGGAATCGCTCTCCGCCTATGCGCGCCAGTTTCTGGAGATGATGCAGA
>CAZLSU010000019.1:0-40195 GCA_964562225.1 uncultured Sphingobium sp. | reverse complement strand
CACCGACCCGATCATCCGCATGATGGTGATGGCGCTCGCCTTCTACGGCATGTCCACCTTTGAAGGGCCGATGATGTCGATCAAGTCGGTCAACAGCCTGTCCCATTATACCGACTGGACCATCGGCCACGTCCATAGCGGCGCGCTCGGCTGGAACGGCATGATCACCTTCGCCTGCCTCTATTACATGACACCGCGCCTGTGGGGACGCGAGCGGCTCTATTCGCTGCGCATGGTCAACTGGCACTTCTGGCTCGCGACCGTGGGGATCGTTCTCTACGCCGCCGCGATGTGGACCGCGGGCATCATGCAGGGGCTGATGTGGCGCGAATATGGCAGCGACGGCTACCTCGTCTACGCCTTTTCCGAAGTCGTGAAGGCGATGTTCCCGATGTACGTCATCCGCGCGGCGGGTGGCCTGCTCTACCTCGCCGGGGCGATCATCATGGCGGTCAATATCGGCCTGACCATCGCCGGACGCCAGCGCGCGGAAAAGCCGATGCGCGACGCCGCCTATGATGCGGCCGCTGACCATCCTCTCCAGCCGCATGCCGCCTGAAGGAGCATCTGACATGGAAACCAAGGCAAAGCGCAAATTCTTCGATCATGGTCGGCTGGAACGCAACGTCTCGCTGCTGGGCATCGCCTCGCTGATCGTCGTCGCCATCGGCGGCATCGTGGAAATTGCGCCGCTCTTCTGGATCGACAGCACGATCGAGAAGGTGGAGGGGATGCGCCCCTACACGCCGCTCGAACTGGCGGGCCGCAACATCTACATCCGCGAAGGCTGCTATAACTGCCATAGCCAGATGATCCGGCCGTTCCGGGACGAAGTCGAACGCTATGGCCATTACAGCCTGGCCGCCGAAAGCATGTACGACCATCCCTTCCAATGGGGCTCCAAGCGGACCGGGCCGGACCTGGCCCGCGTCGGTGGCCGCTATTCGGACGAATGGCATGTCCAGCATCTGAAAGACCCGCGCGCCGTGGTGCCGGAATCGATCATGCCGACCTATCCCTTCCTTGCGGAACGGGCGCTGAAAACGGGTGACATGGGGGCGGATTTGACAGCCCTGTCTCGCGTCGGCGTGCCCTATGACAAGGCCGCGATCGCTGCTGCCAATGACGACCTTAAAGCCCAGGCCGATCCGACCGCCGACAGCAGCGCGCTGGTGAAACGCTATCTCAAGGCGCAGGTCCGCGATTTCGATGGCGATCCGGCCAAACTGACCGAAATGGACGCGCTCGTCGCCTATCTCCAGATGATGGGGACTTTGGTGGATACCAAGGCGGCGGCCGCGCAGGAGAAGCCGCGATGAGCTATGATGCCTTGCGCCATTTCGCCGACAGTTGGGGCCTGGTCTTCATGGGCCTCACCTATCTGATCCTCATCGGCTGGCATTTCCGTCCCGGCGGCAAGCGCCGCAGCGGCGACGCCGCCGCCATGATCCTCACCGACAGCGAACCGAAGGGAAGCGACCATGGCTGACCCGACCAAGAGCAAGATCGACCAGCCCACCGGCACCCCCACCATGGGGCATGAATGGGACGGGATAGAGGAACTGGACACGCCGCTGCCGCGCTGGTGGCTATGGACCTTCTACGCCTGCATCCTGTTCGCGATCGGCTATGTCGTCGCCTATCCGGCCTGGCCGCTGATCGACAGCTATACGACCGGCGTGCTGGGCTGGTCGAGCCGGGGCGACCTGGCACGGGACACGGCCGCACAGGATGTGAAGGTCGCGCCGATCCGGCAGGCGATCGCCACCACGACGATCGAAAAGCTCGCGGGCCAGCCCAAATTGATGCAGGCGGCGGTCGAGGGCGGCCGCGCCGCGTTCAAGGTCCATTGCGTCCAGTGTCATGGGTCGGGCGCGGCGGGATCGAAGGGCTATCCCAACCTCAACGACGACGACTGGCTGTGGGGCGGCGACCTTGCCGCCATCGAAAAGACGATCGTCGACGGCGCGCGCAATCCCGATCATGGCGCGACCCGCCTGTCGATCATGCCGGCGTTCGGCCGCGACCAGTTGCTGACCGCCGTGCAGGTGGACGATACGGTCGCCTATGTCCGCACCCTAAGTCGACAGCAGAAGGGCGACGCTGCGTCCCAGCGTGGGGCACAGCTATTCGCCGATAATTGCGCGGTCTGTCACGGTCCGGCGGGCAAAGGCAATCGCCAGCTTGGCACGCCGAACCTGACCGATGGCATCTGGCTTTATGGCGGCGATGCGGAAACCATTCATCAGACCGTCTGGAACAGCCGTCAGGGCGTGATGCCACGCTGGGGCGACAAGCTGGACGTGGCGACGGTCCGCATGCTCGCGGCCTATGTCCATAGCCTGGGTGGAGGCGAGGCGACGCCGGTGATGGCGGTGGGCGATGTTGCGGGTGAGTCGAGCGATGCGCGCCCATAACCACCCTCCGTTCGTCCTGAGCCTGTCGAAGGACTGTCTTTCTTTTTTGAGGTCGGAAAGCGAAGGGCAAGGCTTCGACAGGCTCAGCCCGAACGCGCTTCGTGAACGCACGCATCGGGCCAACTTGTCATGACCACCGCAACCCTGCCCCTCTATGAAAAGCGCAAGGGGGTCTATCCCAAGGCGGTCGACGGCTTTTACCGCCGACTGAAATGGGCGGTCATGGCGCTGACGCTCGCTATCTACTGGATCACGCCGTGGCTGCGCTGGGATCGCGGACCCTATGCGCCCGACCAGGCCGTGCTGATCGACCTTGCCCATCGCCGATTCTATATGTTCGCGATCGAAATCTGGCCGCATGAATTCTACTATGTGGCGGGCCTGCTGGTCATGGCAGGGATCGGCCTGTTTCTCGTTACTTCGGCGGTTGGGCGAGCATGGTGCGGCTATGCCTGCCCGCAGACGGTGTGGACCGACCTCTATCAGCATGTCGAACGCTTCATCGACGGCGACCGCAATGCCCAGGTCCGGCTGGCCGCCGCGCCATGGAGCCTGCGCAAGCTGGTCCGAAGGGTCGCCAAGTGGAGCATCTGGCTGGTCATCGCCTTTGGTACCGGCGGCGCATGGATATTCTATTTCGCCGACGCGCCGACGCTCCAGCACCAATTCTGGACGGGCACAGCGGCGACGGTCGCTTACGCCACGGTCGCCGTCCTGACCGCGACCACCTTCGTCCTTGGCGGTTTCATGCGGGAACAGGTCTGCATCTATATGTGCCCCTGGCCGCGCATCCAGACCGCGATGCTCGACGAAAAATCGCTCGTCGTCACCTATAAGGACTGGCGCGGGGAACGGCGGGGCAGCCTCAAAAAGGCGCTGGCGGCCCCCGACCAGTTCGGCGACTGCATCGATTGCGACCAGTGCGTTGCGGTGTGCCCGACCGGTATCGACATTCGCGAAGGGCCGCAGATCGGCTGCATCACCTGCGCCCTGTGCATCGATGCCTGCGACAAGGTCATGGCCCAGGTCGGCCGCCCGCGCGGCCTGATCGACTATTGCACGCAGGACGACGCCACCGCCGAAAAGGCCGGAAGGGCACCCCGCAGCGTGATCCGCTCGCTGCTCCATGTTCGCACGCTGGTCTATCTGACGCTGTGGAGTGGTATTGGCGCTGCCATGCTGTTCGCGCTGGGAAGTCGAACGCGGATCGACATCAGCGCGCAGCAGGACCGTAATCCCATCGCCATGCGCCTGTCGGATGGCGCGATCCGCAACGCCTTTACCGTCAAGCTGCGCAACATGGAATCGCGCCCCCGCTCCATGCGTGTCGCAGCAGAGGGGCTGGTCGGCGTCAGCCTGTGGACCGATCGCGACGAGCGGGCCGATGCGCGGGCGGTGATCGATACCGTCGTGCCGCCGGACAGCGTGGCGAAATTGCGCATCTTCCTCGCTGCCCCCGCTGACGGCCCGCAGCGGGAGGATTTCGCCTTCACCGTCCAGGCCACCGATCGCGAAGGCGGCAGGGACAGCGAACCCGCCCATTTTGAAAGGCTGCCATAATGTCCCCCTTCCGTCTGACCGGCCGTCATGTCGCGGCGATATTTTTCAGCTTTTTCGGCATCGTCATCGCCGTCAATGTGCTGATGGCCAGCTATGCCATCGGAAGCTTCGGCGGCACCGTGGTGGACAATAGTTATGTCGCTAGCCAGCAGTTCAACGGCTGGCTGGCGCGGGCGCGCGCGCAAAATGCGCTGGGCTGGCATCCACAGGCGCAACTGGCCCCCGACCGGCATCTGGTGTTGAGCCTGACCGGGCCGGGTAGCGCGACCGTCTCCGCCATCGCCGAGCATCCGTTGGGCAAGGCCGCCGATATTCGGCTGCACTTCACGCGACTGGCGGACGGCCGATACCGCGCGATTTTGCCTCTGCCGCCCGGCCGCTGGCTCGTGCACTGGCTCGTGCGCGCAAACGGGCAGGATATGCGCTTTCTGGAAAGGCAGGGATGATGCCCGACGACATTGCGACACTGTCCCTGGGGCAGCCGACGATCCATAGCATCTTCGCGGTGCCCGGCATGCATTGCGCCGGTTGCATCGCCAAGGTCGAGCACGGCCTGACCCAAGTGCCCGGCGTGGTGTCGGCGCGCGTCAACTATTCGGCCAAGCGGGTCGCGATCGAGCATGACCGGGCGCTTAGTCCGCCCGACCTGCGCGACGCTATCGCCGGGATGGGCTTTGCCGCCGAGCCGTTGGCCGACCCGATGGTCGATGAAGGGAACGCCGAAAGCAGGATGTTGCTCAAGGCGCTGGCGGTGGCCGGTTTCGCCTCGATGAACGTCATGCTGCTGTCGGTGTCGATCTGGTCGGGGGCGGATGGCGCGACGCGCGAACTGTTCCATTGGCTCTCTGCGCTGATCGCCTTGCCCACCGTCGCCTATGCGGGGCAGCCCTTCTTCCGCTCCGCCCTTGCCGCGTTGCGCGTGGGGCGCACCAACATGGATGTACCGATCAGCATCGGCGTGCTGCTGGCGACGGGCATGAGCCTGTATGAAACCATTACCGGGGGCGCGCATGCCTGGTTCGACGGCGCGGTGATGCTGCTCACCTTCCTGCTGGCCGGGCGCTGGCTGGACGGGGCGATGCGGGGCAAGGCGCGCGACGGGGTCGCCGCGTTGTTGCGCCAGACCGCGCCGGGCGCCCATGTCGTGCAGGCGGGGGAGCGCCAATGGATCGAGGCGCGCAGTCTCGCGCCGGGCATGATGATGCAGGTCGCGGCGGGCGAGCGTTTTGCCGCCGATGGCGAAATCCGCGAGGGGCGCAGCAGCATCGACCTGGCCTTCCTGACCGGCGAAAGCCAGCCGCAGGCCGTCAGCGTCGGCGACGCTGTTCATGCCGGCGCGCTCAATGTTGACGGCCCGCTGACCGTCATCGTGCGTGCCTGCGGTCCCGATACGGTGATCGCCGACATTGCCCGGATGATGGATGCGGCGGGGCAGGGCAAATCGCGCTACATCCGCATCGCTGATCGCGCGGCGCGCATCTATGCGCCGGCCGTCCACCTGCTCGCCGCCCTGTCCTTTGCCGGCTGGATGATCGCGGGGGCAGGCGTTCACCAATCGCTGCTGATCGCAACCGCCGTGCTGCTGATTACCTGCCCCTGCGCCTTGGGTCTGGCCGTGCCCGCCGCGCAGGTCGTCGCTTGTGGCGCGCTGATGCGGCGGGGCATATTGGTGAAGGATGGGTCCGCACTCGAACGGCTGGCGGAGGCGGATCGGGTGATTTTCGACAAAACCGGCACGCTCACGCTCAGCCGACCCGAACCGATCAATCTCGCGTCGCTGACGGCAGAGGAAAAGCCGATCGTGCTGACATTGGCGCGCGCCAGTCGTCACCCGCTCAGTATCGCCCTTGCCGCGCGCTTGCAGCGTGAAGGGATCGTTGCGGCGGTTGTCGAAGACATGGGGGAAGTGCCTGGCATGGGTATTCATGGCGTCTGTGATGGCCGCCCTGTCGCGCTGGCGCGCCCGTCGGGGGCGAACGCATGGACCGGGCTGGCGACCGAATTTAGCGCCGGATCGCATCGCGTCCTTTTAACCTTCGCCGATGCGCTGCGTCCCGACGCCGTCGCCACCGCCGCGCAGTTGCGGGCCATGGGCCTTGATCCGATCATCGCGAGCGGCGACCGGCCGCAGGCGTTGCACGATATTGCCATCGCCACCGATATGCTCGCAACCGGCGGGATGACGCCGCAGGCCAAGCTCGCCCTGATCGAGCGGCTGAAGGCGCAGGGCCATCGCGTGCTGATGGTGGGGGACGGGTTGAACGACGGGCCTGCTCTGGCGGGCGGGCATGTCAGCCTTGCGCCTTCGTCCGCCAGCGATGTCAGCCAACTCGCCGCCGACGCCGTGTTCCTGGGCGATAGCCTGGCACCTATAGCTATTGCCGTGCGCGCCGCGCGGCGGACGCTGGCTGTGGTGCGGCAGAATTTCGCGCTGGCGGTCGGCTATAATGTGCTGGCAGTGCCGCTGGCGATTGCGGGCCTGGTCACGCCGCTGGTTGCTGCGCTCGCCATGTCGGGATCGTCGATCGTCGTTGTCGCCAATGCGCTGCGGTTGCGGAATGCCGCGAAATGATCGGCCTGATTGTCCTCATCCCGATCGCATTATTGCTCGGCACCATCGGCCTCGCCGCCTTTTTCTGGGCGCTCAGGGCTGGTCAGTTCGACGATCCCCAGGGGGCCGCGATGCGCATTTTGAATGACGAGGATTGAGCCGCTCGAAACCACTGGCATCGGGGGCTTGGGCAACCATGCCGCCGGGAAAAAACAGGGCATCAGCCGGGTTTGCTTTGAATATTGACCGCAACACGGCTTATGCCTCCTTCGTCGGGTAGCAGCATGGGGGCCAAAGCGATGTCCGCGCCATTTTTCATGGCCTTGATCTATGTGGCGATGATGTTCGCCGGAGCGGCGCTGGCGCATCATTATCGCCGGTTCCTGCATAATTCCTCCTGGCGCATGTATGCCTACACGCTGGCCTTTGCCGTTTATTGCACCAGCTGGACCTATTTTGGCGCCGTGGGCAGCGCAGCAACCGGGGGGTGGGATTTCCTGCCCATCTATCTGGGACCGGCCCTGCTCATGGCCTTTGGCGGGCGCTTTCTGCGCCGACTTAATGTGGAGGTGCACAAGGAAGGGGCGACGTCGATATCCGACTTCATCGCCGCGCGTTTCCAGAAAAGCCGGTCGGTGGCAGCGCTGGTGACGATGATCGCCCTGTTCGGCACTATTCCTTATATCGCGTTGCAGTTGCGCTCGGTGGCGCTCAGCTTTGCGCTGGTTTCAGGTACGCCGGAAAGTACCGGGCCACTCTTCGGCGCAGCGGCGATGCTGGCGATCTTCGCCATCATCTTTGGTGCCCGCCGCTACCAGGTTTCGGGCCAGAACGAACCGATCCTCTTTGCGGTCGCGTTTGAGTCCATTCTGAAGCTCGGGGCGATGTTTCTGGTGTCGGGTCTTGCGCTCTGGCTGCTGTGGACCATGCCGGACGATCGCGTGGCGGCCAGCCTGACGCAATTTCGCACGCATTTTGCGCTGAACACGCTCGACGCCGATTTTTTCGTGACGACCGTGGTTTCGGCTCTGGCGATTGTCTGCCTTCCCCGGCATTTCTTCATCAGCGTGATACAGGCACGCCATCCTGACGACATCCTGCGCGCACGCTGGGGGTTCATCGTCTATCTGCTGCTGACCGCCCTTGCTGTCCTGCCCATCGCCGGGGCTGGCGTGGTCATGCTGGATCGCAGCATCATGCCGGATCTATTCATCATCAGCCTGCCGCAGCATTTCGGTTTCGGCAAGCTGACGCTCTTCGTTTTCCTGGGTGGCCTGTCTGCGGCGGTCGCCATGGTGGTGACCGAAGCGGTGGCGATTGCCAGCATGATCTCGAATGACCTGTTCGCGCCGACCTTGCTGCGCCGATCCGCTGGGGATGTGCATGTCGGCGAAAGGCTGCTCTGGATTCGGCGCAGTGCGATTATCGCCCTGATGGCGGCGGCGGCATTATATGCGATGCTCACGCCCTCGGCGACGCAACTGGCGTCGGTGGGGCTGATCGCGTTCGTGGCGATGGCGCAATGCACGCCCGCGCTGATCTTTGCGGTCTATCGCACCAATAATGATGCGATGGCGGCCAAGGCGAGCCTTATCACAGGCTTCCTGCTCTGGTTCGTGCTGCTTTTCTTGCCGACGATTACGGGCAGCCATATGGGGGAGGGCGCGCAGGCGTTGATCCCGCTGGCAGCGTTCGATCAGGTCAGCCCCGTCACATCGGGCGCTCTCATCAGTCTGGGTGGTAATCTTCTCGCCTATCTGCTGATGTCCGCGCGCAAGGTGGGTCAAAAAGGCATCGCCAGAGTCCATATCCGGCAACGCAGCATTTCCTCCATTTCCACGGTCGAGGGGCTGATTGATCTGGTGATCCGTTTCGTCGGCGCAGATGTCGCGATCGAGGCGTTCGGGCCGCGCGGCGACCAGGTCCGGCCGATTGATCGCGCCAGCGCGCGCACCGCCGAACGACTGATCGGCAGCGTCGTGGGGGTGCCATCGGCTCGCGCGATCATGGCATCGGCGATTTCCGGCCAGGGCATGGGCCTGGCCGACGTCACTCAGATGCTCGATGCGTCAGGCCAGTCCCTGCATTTTTCGCAGGGGCTGCTGGCGGCGACGCTGGAAAATATTGATATCGGCGTCAGTGTGGTGGATCGCGACCTGTGCCTGATCGCGTGGAACAGCCGCTATCTGGAACTGTTCCGTTATCCGCCCGGCATGGTGCGCATCGGCGTGGCGATCGCCGACCTCATCCGTTTTAACGCCGAACGGGGTGATTGCGGGCCGGGCGAAGTGGACGACCATGTCGCGCGCCGCCTCGACCATATGCGCAGCCGCAGGCAGCATAGTTTCGAGCGGCACCGCCGCGATGGCCGGGTCATCAAGACGGTGGGCGGGCCGATGCCCGATGGCGGCTATGTCATGTCCTTTACAGACATCACGCTGGAGGCGCAGGCCAGGGCAGCGACGGAGACGGCACGCAGGGATCTGGAAAGGGCGGTGGCGGCGCGCACGGCTGAACTGTCCGAAGTGAACGACAAGCTGGCGCGGGCGATGCTGGACAAGACCCGCTTCCTGGCGGCCGCCAGCCATGACCTGTTGCAGCCGCTTCATGCCGCGATGCTGTTCTCGGCGGCACTGCGCCGCCGGCTGGAAGCGCCCGAACAAGCGATGCTCGCGCGTCTGGATCGCTCGATCGAAGCGGCTAACGACCTGCTGGGCGCGCTGCTCGACATCTCGAAGCTGGATGCGGGGGGTGTTACGCTTGTACCCGATCGCTTTGCCGTCCGGCCGCTGCTCGCCGATCTGGCCGAGAGTTTTCAGCCGCTCGCTGCGGAAAAAGGGTTAAGCCTGCGGGTCGGCCCCGGTGACGGCTGGGTGGAATGCGACCGTACCCTGTTGCGTTCCATCATGCAGAATTTCCTGTCCAATGCCATTCGCTATACCGAAAAGGGCGGCGTGATCATTGCGGCGCGTCGGCGCGGGGACTCCATCAGGCTGGAAGTCCATGACAGCGGCATAGGCATTCCGTCCGACAAGCTGACCGATATTTTTCGGGAGTTCGAGCGGCTGGGGCAGGGGATCGAGGCAGGCATCGGCCTGGGTCTTGCCATTGTGGAGCGGTCAGCGCCGCTGGTGGGTGGCTCCATCGCCGTCAGGTCCACGGTCGGGCGCGGCAGCATGTTCGCCGTCATCCTGCCCAGGGTGCCCGAACAGGCTGCCCCGCCCGCACCCCTCGCGCATCTTGCCAGCAGCATCGGCACGTCACGGCATCTGCTGGTCGTGGACGATGACCCGGCCAATCGGGACGCGATGCGCGCGGTACTGGAAGGATTGGGCCATCGCTGCACGGCGGCGGCGGGGGAGCGTGAGGCGCTGGCCTGCGCCGGACCATTTGATGGCGCGCTGATCGACTTTCATCTGGGCGAGGGGCGGGATGGCATCGACCTTATCGACGCGTTGCGCGCCAAGCTGCCCGGACTGCCGCTGGCGCTCGTCACCGCCGAGCGAGGGCGGGCGATGCTGGAGCGCGCGCGTAGCCGACATGCGGCGGTGCTGGCCAAGCCGTTGACGCTGGCCGTGCTGGACCAGTGGATCGCGTCTCAAACCTAAACGTAGACTGCCCTGGAGCGATTTCCAAATCGCAAACCGCTCTAGTGATCGGTCCCGAGACCCAGAGCGCGGGCGGCCAGGGCGGCCTGGGTGCGGTTCTGCACGCCCAGTTTCGCCAATATCGTGGTCATATGCGACTTGATGGTCGATTCAGCGACGCCCAGTTCCCAGGCAATCTGCTTGTTGAGCTGGCCGTGCAGCACGCCCAGCAGGACGCGAAGCTGTGTTGGCGTCAGCGAGGCAACCTTGCCGGCCATATCGTCGATATCGTCATGCGGGACGCTCGACACCGCCGGACTGTCGCCCGCGAGCGCGGCGGTGATCGCATCTTCTATCACTGTCAGGTCCTGGTCCTTCCCGATGAAGCCGACCGCGCCATAGCGCCGTGCCTCGGGCGCGGCCACCACCGCCTCGGCGCTGGACACGACCAATATGGGGACCGACGGACGCTCGGCATGGAGCAGCGCGACCCCGGAGAAACCCACCGAGCCGGGCATTTTGAGATCGAGCAGGATCAGCCGCAGATCGCTCGCGGCGGCCGCGGTGATCGCACGGTCCAGGGTGGACGCCTCGATGATCTGCGCATCGGGCGCGACATGCGCCGCCGCCATGACCAGCGCCTGGCGAAACAGCGGATGATCGTCCGCCACCAATATCGTGCCGCCTGTTATCAGCCTGCCATCCTCTTCACCTCGCTTGTGACCTGTTTGGCGCGGCGATGAAAGCAGGAAGAACCCTTAGCCGCTCAAAGATCCCTTCATGCCCCGGCCAACTGGCTGTCAGCGATCAGGCTTTCAACGACCGATGGATCAGCCAGGGTCGATATGTCGCCCAGGCTCGCCGTGTCGCCTTCGGCGATCTTGCGCAAAATGCGGCGCATGATCTTGCCCGATCGGGTCTTGGGCAGGGCGGGCGCGAACTGGATGATATCCGGCGTCGCGATCGGCCCGATTTCGTGGCGAACCCAGGCGACCAGCGCCTTGCGCAGATCATCGCTGGGGTCTTCATGGGCGTTGAGCGTGACATAGGCATAGATGCCCTGTCCCTTGATCGGGTGGGGCATGCCGACCACGGCGGCTTCGGCGACCCTGGCATGGGCGACGAGCGCGCTTTCCACCTCGGCAGTGCCCATGCGGTGGCCCGATACGTTGATGACGTCATCGACCCGGCCGGTGATCCAGTAATAGCCGTCCGCGTCGCGGCGCGCGCCGTCACCCGTAAAATAGTGGCCGGGATAGGTGCTGAAATAGGTCTGGAAAAAGCGGGCATGGTCGCCATAGACGGTCCGCATCTGGCCGGGCCAGCTTTGCGCGATGCACAGATTGCCCTCCGTCGCGCCGTCCAGTTCCTGGCCCTCTGCATCGACCAGCAGCGGATAGACACCGAACAGCGGCTTGGTGGCGGAGCCGGGTTTGAGGGCGGTCGCGCCGGGCAGCGGGGCGATCAGGATGCCGCCCGTTTCGGTCTGCCACCATGTGTCGACGATAGGACAGCGGTGATCGCCCACGACCCGGTGATACCATTCCCAGGCTTCCGGGTTGATCGGCTCACCCACGCTGCCCAGGATGCGCAGCGACGCGCGGCTGGCCGCCTGCACAAAGCCGTCCCCTTCGCGCATCAGCGCGCGGAGCGCCGTGGGCGCGGTGTAGAAGATGGCAACATTCCATTTGTCGCACACCTGCCAGAAGCGGCTATGGTCGGGATAATTGGGCACGCCCTCAAACATCAGCGTGGTCGCGCCATTGGCGAGCGGACCGTAGACGACATAGCTGTGACCCGTGACCCAGCCGATATCGGCGGTGCACCAATAGACTTCGCCGGGTCGGTAATCGAACACCTGTTCATGCGTCATCGCGGCCCACAGCAGATAGCCGCCGGTGGTGTGCAACACGCCCTTGGGGGTGCCCGTCGAGCCGGACGTGTAGAGGATGAACAGCGGATCTTCGGCATTCATCGCTTCGACCGGGCAATCGGCCGAAGCCTGCGCGCGGGCATCGGCATAGGCGATGTCGCGGCCCGGCTGCATCGCCACGGGTGCGCCGGTGCGCGCGACGACCAGGACGGTTTCCACGGACGTGCATTGCGCCAGCGCGGCATCGACATTGGCTTTGAGCGGCACCGTCTTGCCGCCCCGCAGCCCCTCGTCGGCGGTGATCACCAACCGGGAGTCGCAATCGCGAATGCGGCTGGCCAGACTGTCTGGAGAGAAGCCGGCGAAAACGATGCTATGGATCGCGCCGATCCGGGTGCAGGCCAGCATTGCGAAGGCGGCTTCGGGGATCATCGGCAGATATAGCGTCACCCGGTCGCCGCGCCGGACGCCCTGCGCCTTGAGTATATTAGCGAAACGGCACACTTCTTCATGCAACTGGCGATAGGTGATGACCCGGCTGTCGGCGGGGTTGTCGCCTTCCCAGATGATCGCAGGCTGGTCGCCCCGACTGTTGAGGTGACGGTCGATGCAGTTCGCGCTGACGTTGAGTTGCCCGTCGGCAAACCAGCTTATGCCGAAATTCGCTTCATGGAAGCTGCTCTCATCCACCTTCGTAAAGGGCGTGATCCAGTCCAGCCGTTGCGCTTCCTGACGCCAGAACGCATCCGGGTCCGACCGGGCCAGTTGATGCATCTGCGCCGCCTGCGTCGCCGTGACGCGCGCATCCAGGGCCAGGGCCGCGGGCACGGGATAGAGGGTATCGCTCATGGGTTCTGGGCCTCTCCAATGTCTTTGAGCCAAGCCTAATCGCCCGTCGGCGATTGGGCATCCTCGACCAAGGTCGGATACGGTTCCTACCATCGTCCGCCTTCTCCCGGACCATCGCCGCCTGCACTGTGTGATGCACGCTGGACTCGTAGACACCTCGCAGAGAGGGGGCGACTGGCAGGGAGAGGCAAAATGCCAATGGTAAATTCAGTCGAAAAGCCGCTCCGGGCCAGTTGGCGCTGCGGCATTGCGTTGGGCGCGCTGGTTGCGGGCCTCAGCATCGGTCCGGGTGCCACTGCCCAGACTGCCCGCGAAACGGCATTGGAGCAGCGCCTTAGCCAGTTGGAGGCGGCGCTTGCGTCGCTCAAGGGCGAATTGGCGCAGGCCCGCTCTGATCAGCAGGTGACGGCACAACAAGTGGCCACGTCGGTGGAAATCGCGCAAAAGGCAGACAGCCGGGTTACCGCAATGGCGGAAAAGCCAGCGCCCGACGGTTTCCGCGTCGGTGCGACCACCTTCAAGCTTGGCGGCTTTGTGAAGGTAGTAGGTAGCGCCACCCGCTATGACGATGGAGAGGTCGCAAGCGGATCGCTCGGCAAGGAATTCTACCTGCCGCAGCAGATTCCGGTCGGCGGCAGGAGCAGCCGGGACGTAATCGGCCATGCGCGCCAGACGCGCCTGTCCTTCAGCACCTCCACGCCGCTGGGCGGCAAGGAGGTCAAGAGCGTCATCGAGTTCGACTTCGCGCTGGCCGCAGCGCCGCTGGGCGCGCAACGGGCGACCAACCCCTATACGCCGACCTTCCGCCGCGGCTTCATCAGCTATGGCAACTGGCTGATCGGGCAGGAATGGACGACGTTCCAGAATCCGGGCCATCTGCCCGAAACCACCGACTTTGTGGGACCGATGGATGGCGCGATCTTCGTGCGGCAGATGATGATCCAGTATAAGCAGCCGCTGGGCGGTGGACTGGACCTCTATCTGGCGGCTGAAAACCCGCAGACCGAAACGCTGACCACGGCGTCCCCCGCGCTGGTGGACAATGATCAGGACCGCGTGCCGGATTTTGTCGCCAAGCTGGCCTATAAGGGCAAGATCGGCGAACTGCATGTGGCAGGTCTGGTCCGCGAACTGTCCGTGCACAGCAATGGCGTTGGCGACAAGGCGCTGGGCTGGGGCATCACGACGGGCGGCAAGATACCCTTTGGGCCGCAGGGCCGACACGACATCCGTTTCCTGGCAACCTATGGTCATGGCATGGGCCGCTATTTCACGGTCGGTTATGCACCGGACGCCATTTATGACGCGACGGTCGGCAACCAGTTGCATGTCGTCGACAATTTCGCGGGCTTTGCCGCGATCAAGCTGGGCTGGACCCCGACGGTGCGATCGACCTTGATGGTGGGCTATCAACATGCCGACTATCCCGATGGCATATTGCTGCCGGCGCTGGCCAATCAGGAAGCCTATAGCGTCGCGGGCAATCTGTTCTGGTCGCCGGTCAAAAATCTGGACCTGGGCATCGAATATCGTCACGCTCAACGCACTGTCGTCAGCGGCCTCAAGGGGCAGATGGACCGCGTCGAGATGGCCGCGAAATACACATTTTAAGGGAGAGGGCACATGGCAACAACATATGACGACAGCCTGCCAAAACATCATGCAGCGACACAGAATGAGAAACTGGTCATCGCCGCATCTTCGCTGGGCACCGTATTTGAATGGTATGATTTCTATCTTTACGGCCTGTTGGCGACCTATATCTCGGCGCAATTTTTCTCCGGCGTGAACGAGACAACGGGTTTCATTTTTGCACTGGCGGCTTTTGCGGCGGGCTTTGCGGTGCGGCCGTTCGGTGCGATCGTATTCGGGCGGGTCGGCGACATGGTCGGGCGCAAGAATACGTTTCTGGTGACAATGGGCATCATGGGCCTTTCGACCTTCGCGGTGGGCCTGCTGCCAAGCTACGCCAGCATCGGCGTGGCCGCGCCGATCATCCTGGTCATCATGCGACTGGCGCAGGGACTGGCGCTGGGCGGCGAATATGGCGGCGCGGCGACCTATGTCGCGGAACATGCGCCCGAAGGCAAACGGGGCCTTTATACGAGCTGGATTCAAACGACCGCGACCTTCGGCCTGTTCGCCGCGCTGCTGGTCGTCATCGGGTTCCGCTACGGGCTGGGCGAGGAAGCCTTTGCCGCATGGGGCTGGCGCCTGCCTTTCCTGATCTCGATCGTCCTGCTGGGCGTGTCGATGTGGATTCGGATGCAATTGAACGAAAGCCCGGTCTTTCAGA
Source organism: uncultured Sphingobium sp. (assembly GCA_964562225.1). GTDB lineage: Bacteria > Pseudomonadota > Alphaproteobacteria > Sphingomonadales > Sphingomonadaceae > Sphingobium. Next base: position 25,062 of record CAZLSU010000019.1, on the reverse strand, counting down.
AGATGAAGGACGAAGGCACGACGTCGAAGGCACCTTTGACCGAAGCGTTCGGCAAATGGGGCAATCTGCGCTGGGTCATCATCGCGCTGCTGGGTGCGGTCATGGGTCAGGCGGTGGTCTGGTATGCCGGGCAATTCTATGCGCTCTTCTTCCTGGAAAAGACGCTGCGGGTGGATGGGGCTACGGCCAATATCCTGATCGCCATCGCGCTGGCGCTGGCCACCCCCTTCTTCGTCTTCTTCGGCTGGCTGTCCGACAAGATCGGCCGCAAGCCGATCATCCTGGGCGGCTGCGCGCTGGCGGCGATCTCCTATTTCCCGCTGTTCGGTGCGCTGACCGACGCGGCCAATCCGGCGCTGGCCGCAGCGCAGGCATCGGCTCCGGTGACGATCATCGCCCATCAGGAAGAATGCTCGTTCCAGTTCGACCCTGTCGGCAAGAACAAGTTTGATGGATCGAGCTGCGACGTCGCCAAAGCCTATATGGCCAAGACCGGCATCAACTACGCCAATATCGACGCGCCTGCCGGTACGCCTGCTACGGTCAAGGTCGGAACGGTCAGCTTTACCGCACCGGTGCCTACGGGTCTTGGGGCACCTGAAAAGAAGGCGGCTATTTCCGGTTTCCAAGATGGGTTGAAAGCAGGGCTGACCGATGCCGGTTACCCGCCAAAGGCTGACAATGCCAAGATCAACAAACCCATGGTCGTGGCGATCCTGTGGGCGCTCGCGATGCTGGTGACGATGGTCTATGGCCCGATCGCTGCCATGCTGGTGGAGTTGTTCCCCAGCCGCATCCGCTATACGTCCATGTCCTTGCCCTATCATATCGGCAATGGCTGGTTCGGCGGCTTCCTGCCCACGACCGCCTTCGCGATGGTCGCGGCCACAGGGAACATCTATTATGGTCTGTGGTATCCGGTCGTGGTCGCCGCTGCCACAGTAGTGATCGGGCTGCTATTCCTGCCCGAAACTTTCCGCCGCAATATCGACGACTAAAGGCGGTCGCAAAGCCTTTGAAGTGTGGGGCGGCATCCAACCGGGTGTCGCCCCTTTTTTCTGCGACGGATTGATCTGGACTATCGTCGAATGGCGTTTTGCGTCGGCCCGGCGCAATATAACGCCTGACTTGGGAGAGGGAATGTCATGTCGAACGCCTATCTAGCCGCGGTATCGCGCAGCCAAGCGGACAGCGAAGCCTATTGGCTGGATGCGGCCAGAGCGATCACATGGGACAAGATGCCTTCGACGGCCTGGACCGAGGGGCAGGGTTGGTTCGCCGATGGCATGATGAACACATGCTACAACGCCGTCGATCGCCATGTCGCAGCCGGGCGTGGCGATGCTATCGCGCTGATCTACGAAAGCCCCGTGACTGACACCCGCATCACTTACAGCTTCGCCCAGCTGCAAGATGAAGTGGCGCACACCGCAGGCATGATCGCGGCCCAGGGCGTTGCCAAGGGCGACCGGGTCATCATCTACATGCCCATGGTGCCGCAGGCACTTATCGCCATGCTGGCCTGTGCGCGGATCGGCGCGATCCATTCGGTGGTGTTTGGCGGCTTTGCCGCGCCGGAACTCGCCAAGCGGATCGACGATGCGACGCCCAGCCTGTTGCTGACCGCGTCCTGCGGCATCGAAGGCAGTAAGATTATCCCCTATAAGCCGCTGGTCGACAAGGCGCTGACGCTGGCGACGCACCGGGTCGAACGGGTGGTGGTGCTGCAACGGCCCCAGGCGATCGCGCCGATGCAGGAGGGCCGCGATCTGGACTGGAGCGCGACCGTAGCCGACGCACAGCCGATGGACTGCGTGTCGATGAAGGCGACCGATCCGCTCTACATCCTTTATACGTCAGGGACGACCGGGACGCCCAAGGGCGTCGTGCGGGAAAATGGCGGCCATGCGGTCGCGCTCGCCTGGAGCATGGCGTATATCTACGGCATCCGTCCCGGCGAAGTCTTTTGGGCGGCATCCGATGTGGGATGGGTGGTGGGGCACAGCTATATCGCCTACGGACCGTTGATCGCGGGGGCGACGACCCTGCTGTTTGAAGGCAAGCCCGTGGGCACGCCCGATGCCGGGACATTCTGGCGGATCATCGTGCGCAACGATGTGCGGATATTCTTCACGGCGCCGACCGCGATCCGCGCGGTGCGCCGCGAAGACCCCGACGGCAGCTATATTCGTGAGATCGGCACGGGGTCGTTGCGGGCCATGTTCCTGGCAGGCGAACGCGCGGACCCCGACACGATCCACTGGAGCGAAGCGCATCTGCAATGCCCCGTGATCGACCATTGGTGGCAGACCGAACTGGGCTGGCCCGCGCTGGCCACCTGTTTCGGGCTGGGCGACGAACGGCGCAAGGCAGGCAGTGCCGGTTTCCCCGTGCCAGGTTTCGGCTTTCGCGTGGTGGATGAAGGCGGAGCCGAAGTCATGCCTGGCGAGACCGGCAATGTCGTCATGACACTCCCTCTGCCGCCGGGCTGCTATTGCGCGCTGTGGAACAATGCCGAAGGTTATGCCAGGGCTTTTGCCGGTTTCCCCGACCATTATGAGACGGGGGATGCCGGACATGTCGATGCCGACGGCTTCGTCAACATCATGGGCCGCACCGACGACATCATCAATGTCGCGGGCCATCGGCTTTCCACCGGGCAGATGGAACAGATCGTCGCCACCCATCCAGCGATCGCCGAATGTGCCGTGATCGGTGTGGACGACGCGCTGAAGGGCATGGTCCCCATGGCGTTTGCCGTCACCAAGTCGGGGGAATGGGACGAAGCTGCGCTACCCGGTGAGATCATCAGGTCCGTACGCGACGAGTTGGGACCAGTTGCTGCACTGAAACAGGTCTATATCGTAAACGCCCTGCCAAAGACGCGGTCAGGCAAGATATTGCGCGCAGCGTTGCGCAAAGTGGCGGCAGGAGAAACTATCGACATGCCCCCGACCATCGAGAGTCCAGCGACTTTGGAGGCGATCATGGCCTTGTTTACTGAAGAGGGCGGCCCGGTGGTTGTCGGTCGGGCCTCGCTTTGAATGATATGGCAAGGTCAGCCATCCAGTCCCGCATGGCTAACGACCCATTGATATTGTCCTGATCAGGCCAGTTAAGGGACGGCACGGCCTGTCCGCCAGCGGACAAGCGGGTGGGATAGGGGACCATAAGGTGCCTGATTCCAGGGCGTTCTTATGCGCAATTTATGGCGGCCCTTTTTACGCACAGTGATCTTGCGTTGACGCCCGCTCGGCCATCGGCAAACTGCGCCCTGGCATGGGCAGTTTTTCATGAGAATCGTCATCATCGATGACAGCGGACTACGCGCGACCGTCCTGGAGGAGGGCCTGCGCGAGGCTGGCTATGACGATATCCACATCGTACCGCCGCGCGGTGCCTTTGTCGCGCGGCTGGAGCGGATGGCACCCGATGTCGTGCTGATGGATCTGGGCAGCCCCAGCCGTGACACGCTAGAAGAAATGCTGATGGTCAGTCGCGCATTGGCCCGGCCAATCGCAATGTTCGTCGACCAATCCGACGACGCCATGATCGGCGCGGCGATTGATGCAGGCGTGTCCGCCTATGTCGTCGACGGGCTGCGCAAGGAGCGGGTGAAGCCGGTGCTGGAGCTGGCCGTCCGTCGCTTCAATGCCTTTGCCAAGATGCAGGCGGAGCTTGACGAGGCGCGCACGGCGCTGTCCGACCGCAAGGTGATCGATCGCGCCAAGTCGATATTGATGAGCCAGCGATCTTTAGGCGAGCAGGATTCCTATGCGCTGCTGCGGTCGGCGGCGATGAACCAGGGGAAAAAAATCGTGGATGTGGCGCAGGCGTTGATCACTGCCAGCGATCTGCTCGGAGGAGGATTATGACCACCACTGTGCCCATCGCCTTTCTGCCGCTGACCGATGTTGCCGTGCTGGCGGTCGCGCATGAACATGGCTTTGCCGAAGAAGAAGGTCTGGCGCTCGACCTGATCCGTACAACCAGTTGGGCGACGCTGCGCGACCGGCTGGTCTATGGGCAGGTGCAGGGCGCGCATATGCTTGCGCCGCTGGCTGTCGCGGTGACTTTGGGCCTCAGCCAGCAGCCGGCCGCGCTGGCCGCCCCCTACAAGCTCAACGTCAACGGCAATATGCTGGTGATGGCATGCGACTTCGCCGCGGCGCTGGAGCCGGACGTGGCCCGCCGCCTCGCTGATCCGTTAGGCACCGCGCATGATTTCGCCGCCGCCATCGGCCTGTGGAAGCGCAAGCCCGTGATCGGCATCGTTCATCGCTTTTCAAGTCATGCGATCATGCTGCGCTACTGGCTGGCTGCCGCGGGCGTCGATCCCGATCGCGACGTGGTTTTGCGCGTGCTGCCGCCGTCACTGACCGTCGAGGCGATGCGGGGCGGAGAGATTGACGGGTTTATCGCCGGGGAACCCTGGGGTAGCGCCGCGGTGGATGCGGGCCTTGCCGAAGCGGTGGCGATCGGCGAACGCATCTGGCAGCGCGGGGTGGAAAAGGTGCTCGCCTTCCGTGAAGCTTGGCTGGAGGAAAATCCCGACACCGTCGATCGGCTGCTGCGGGCGCTGGCGCGATCGGCCGCCTGGTGCGACGATCCGGCCAATCATGCGGTGCTGGCGCATCTGCTGTCCGGTCCGCGCTATGTCGATCAGCCGGCAGCATTGATCGAGCGGGCGCTGTTGGGCCGGATCGTTGCGCGGGCGGATAATGCGCCGGTCTCCAACCCTGATTTCATGCTGTTCGCGCGTGAGGCGACGCCCTTTCCGTGGCGCAGCCAGGCCCTGTGGATCTACTCCCAAATGGTGCGCTGGGGCATGATCGAACATTCGCCCGAACAGGCGGCGAAAGCCGGGAGCGTGTTCCGGCCGGATATATTTCGCCGCGCCTTGGTGAATAGCAATGTGCCGATGCCGGGTGCGAGCATGAAGCTGGAAGGTGCCGTCGACTTGCCGCTGGCGGTCGGATCACGCCGAGGCGAGTTGACGCTCGGCCCCGACCGCTTCTTCGACGGGCGGATATTCGACCCTGAGCGTATGGACGAGTTTCTGGCATCTTTTCCGCCGCCGCGTTGAAAAGGGCCGGAATTTTGTGCCTTGCAACATAAGCCGAATCGCGAGATGATATAAGCGTCGCGCGATGAAGCGCGCTTATATGGACGCGCATTCCCAAAGCCGGGACTGCTTGTCCTCACCAAATATCGCAGCAAAGCCGCTGACCGGACCGCGCCATGAATGCGCGCGTCCGGCCTGCGGCTTTTTTTCGTGTCCATTTCCGTTTATTGGGGGACGTCACATGGCTACTGCTTATTGGGATCGTGATGGGGAGGCCGCTTCGGCCGCGCCCGCAACCAGCTTCTGGAAGGCCGGCCACACGCCGACCTTGATCGCCGCTTTCCTATATTTCGATCTTGCCTTCATGGTGTGGGTATTGCTCGGGCCGCTTGCTCCCATGATTTCCAAGGCGCTGCTGCTGACCCCGGCGGAAAAGGGGTTGATGGTTGCCGTGCCGACACTGGCGGGCGCATTGCTGCGCGTCGTCAACGGCATGCTGGTCGACCGCATCGGGCCGAAGCTGTCGGGTGCGATCAGCCAGATCATCGTCATTCTGGGCCTGATGGGGGCCTATCTGCTGGGCGTGACCAGCTTTGGCGGAACATTGGTCCTGGGCGTGATCCTGGGCTTTGCCGGGGCGAGCTTTGCGATCGCCTTGCCGCTGGCGAGCCGCTGGTATCCGGCCGAGCATCAGGGCAAGGCGATGGGCCTTGCCGGCATGGGCAATTCGGGCACCGTGCTCGCCGCGCTTTTTGCGCCGGTGCTGGCCAAGATCTTCGGCTGGAACGCCGTGCTGGGCCTGGCCTGCATTCCGCTTTCCATCGTGTTCGTCCTGTACATGATCATGGCCAAGGACGCGCCAAACCCACCCGCACCCAAAAAGCTTATCGACTATTTCGAGCCGCTCAAGCAGGCCGACGCCTGGTGGCTGATGGTTTTCTACGCCGTCACCTTCGGCGGTTTCGTGGGACTTGCCGCAAGCCTGCCCATCTACTTCACCGACCAGTTCGGGCTGACGCCGGTGGTCGCCGGCTATTGCACCGCCGGTTGCGTTTTCGCCGGTTCGCTGGTCCGGCCGCTGGGCGGGGCTTTGGCCGACCGGATGGGGGGCGTAAGGACGCTGACCATGGTCTATATCGTCGCGGCGCTTGCGCTGTCGGGGGTGGCCTTCGCGACGACTTTGGTCGCAGCGCTCGGCTTTTTCGTGCTGGCCATGCTGGCGCTGGGGACCGGGAACGGGTCGGTCTTCCAACTGGTGCCGCAGCGGTTTCAGGCGGAGATCGGCGTCATGACCGGTCTGGTCGGCATGGCCGGTGGGGTTGGCGGCTTCTACCTCGCCAGTTCGCTTGGTATCGCCAAGCAGTTCACGGGCAGCTTTTCGTCGGGCTTCCTCATCTTTGCAGGGCTGGCAGTCGTCGCGCTGCTGGGCCTTACCCTGGTCAAGGCCAAGTGGCGCGCGACCTGGACCACGGGCGCACGCATCTAGTTTGGAGAGACGGCGGCGGTCCATCGAGGCCGTCGCCCCATTATGGCGGCGCTGTCGCTGCGCTATGCCCACTATGATGCAAAGGCGCTGGCGACCGATACGGATAAACTGTGGTTGCAGGCCGACTGGGCCTTCTGATTGAAATGGCGGTAGAGGAATCGCTTGAGCATGTCGGCGATTCCTCCTATGCTGCACTGCAAGAGGCAAGGATGCCTCGCACACCATAGCTGCGGCGGTTCAGGGACGAACCGGCAAAGCGCAACATGATGGCAAAGCCGCCATCCTGACTCCCGGTTTCGACGCCGGGGGTCAGGATGGCGGCTTTTTCTTTGTCTGGAGTCGGATCAATGGAATTTCAGGATGGAGCGCGGACCGGCGTGGGGCCGACGGTAGTCGGCGAGGAGGATATCCTCACAGCATCGGACGACAGGCGTGAGCATCTGGTGGTCGTCGGCAACGGTATGGCCGGCTGCCGCGCGGTCGAGGAATTGCTGGCGCGCGATGCGGGGCGCTATCGCGTTACCATCTTTGGGGCCGAGCCGCATGTGAATTATAACCGCATCATGCTCTCGCCAGTCCTGGCCGGCGAAAAGAGTTTTGAAGACATCATAATCAACGACCGCGCCTGGTATGCCGATAATGGCATCGACCTGATCGCGGGCGACCCCGTGACGGGGATAGACCGCAGCGCCAGGACCGTCACAAGCCGATCGGGTCGCACCATCGTCTATGACAAGCTGCTGATCGCGACCGGTTCCGATCCTTTTATCATTCCGGTGCCAGGCAAGGATTTGCCGGGCGTCATCAGCTTTCGCGACATGAAGGATGTCGATGCGATGCTCGCGGCCGCCGATGCCGGGGGTGACGCCATCGTGATCGGCGGCGGACTTTTGGGGCTGGAGGCGGCGCATGGCCTGACTCTGCGCGGCATGAAGGTGACCGTGCTGCATATCATGCCGACCCTGATGGAACGGCAGTTGGACGAGGCGGCGGGCTGGCTGCTCAAGAGCGCGTTGGAAGGCCGGGGCCAGACCATATTGACCGGTGCCGATACGGCCGAGATTTATGGCGAAGGCAAGGTCGAGGGCATCCGCCTGAAGGACGACCGCGACATTCCCGCCAGCCTTGTGGTGATGGCGGTCGGCATCCGCCCGTCGGTCGCGCTGGCGCGGGAGGCGGGCCTCGACATTGGCCGGGGCATCAAGGTCGACGATCATATGGTGACGAGCGACCCCGCCGTGCTGGCGGTCGGCGAATGCGTGGAACATGACGGTCAAGTCTATGGCCTGGTCGCGCCGCTGTGGGACATGTGCCGCAGCTTGGCCGATGGGCTGACCGACCGGCATACAGGCTATAAGGGATCAGCCACCTCGACCAAATTGAAGGTCGCCGGGCTGGACGTCTTCTCGGCGGGCGACTTTTCGGGCGGGGAAGGGTGCGAGGATATCGTGCTGCGCGACGCTTCGCGCGGGGTCTATAAGCGGGTCGTGGTTAAAGACGATCGCGTGATCGGCGCGGTCCTCTATGGCGACACGGCGGATGGCGGCTGGTATTTCGACCTCTTGAAGCGCGGCGAGGATATCGCGGATATTCGCGATCTCCTGATTTTCGGCCAGTCCTTCGCCTCTGGAGGGGGGCAATCGGACCCTAAGGCAGCCGTTGCGGCGCTCTCGGACGATGCCGAGATTTGCGGCTGCAACGGCGTCAGCAAGGGCCAGGTTATCGCCTCGATTCAGGCGGGGTCGTGCAGCCTCGATACGGTGCGCGCCAATTGCAAGGCGTCGGCGAGTTGTGGTTCGTGCACCGGCCTGGTCGAAAACCTGCTGGCGCTGACATTGGGGGACGAGGTGCAGTCCGGCCCCAAGACGATGTGCAAATGCACCAGCTTTGGTCATGACGATGTGCGCCGCGAAATCGTGGCGCAGGACATGCGCTCGATCCCGGAGGTCATGCAGAAGCTACACTGGTCGACCCCGGATGGCTGCTCATCCTGCCGCCCGGCGCTCAACTATTATCTGCTCTGCGCGCTACCCGGCGACTATATCGACGACCAGCAGAGCCGCTTCGTCAATGAACGGATGCACGCCAATATCCAGAAGGACGGCACTTACTCGGTCGTCCCGCGCATGTGGGGCGGCCTCACCAACCCGCGCGAACTGCGTGCGATTGCCGACGTGGTCGAGAAATATGACGCGCCGATGGTCAAGGTCACCGGGGGGCAGCGGCTCGACATTTTCGGCATCAAGAAGGAAGACCTGCCCGCCGTCTGGGCGGACCTGAATGCCGCAGGCATGGTGTCGGGCCATGCCTATGGCAAGTCGCTGCGTACCGTGAAGACCTGTGTTGGCTCCGAATGGTGCCGCTTCGGCACCCAGGATTCGACCGGCCTTGGCGTCAAGACGGAGCGGATGACCTGGGGGTCATGGATGCCTCACAAGTTCAAGATCGCGGTGTCCGGCTGCCCCCGCAATTGCGCGGAGGCGACGATCAAGGATTTCGGGGTGGTCTGCGTTGATAGCGGTTACGAACTGCATGTTGGCGGCAATGGTGGCATCCATGTCCGCGTCACCGACCTGCTGTGCAAGGTCGTGACCGAGCAGGAGGCGATGGACCATTGCGCCGCTTTCATCCAGCTCTACCGTGAAGAAGCCCGCTATCTGGAGCGCACCGCGCCCTGGATCGAGCGGGTCGGCGTCGATTATATCAAGAGCCGCATCGTTGCGGATGAAACCGGGCGCGAGGCGCTTCGGGGCCGCTTCCTCTTTTCGCAAAGCTTCAGCCAGGATGATCCCTGGGCAGAGCGCGCCGCCGGTGCCCATGCCGAACTGCACCAGCATATCGCGCATGTGCGCCCGATGGAGACCGTATGATGATTGGCGACTGGCTGGATATCGGTCCGGTGGACCAGATCACCCCCGGCAATGCCCGCACCCTGCCGGTGCTGGGCGGCGCAAATTCCGAACAGAGGGAAATCGCGATCTTCCGTACCCTGACCGGCGATTTCCATGCGCTCGTCAACAGTTGTCCGCATAAGAAGGGGCCGCTGTCGCAGGGTATCGTGCATGGCGGGGTCGTTGCCTGTCCGCTGCACAATTGGAACATCTCGCTTACGACCGGTCAGGCGCTGGGCGGGGACGAGGGCTGTGTGCCGGTCATACCGCTCAAGGTGGATGCTGGGCGGATAATCCTGCTGCGCTCGGCGGTGCTGGGGCAGAAGGCGGCATGAGCGACGCCGCGATCCGCACGACCTGCGCTTATTGCGGTGTCGGTTGCGGCATCGCGGCGACGCCGACCGGCCCGCGCTCCGTCGCCATCAAGGGCGATGAGGCGCATCCGGCCAATGCCGGGCGGCTCTGCTCCAAGGGCACGCATCTGAGCGAAACGGTGGGGCTACAGGGCCGCCTGCTCCATCCCATGATCGGCAAACGCCAGGCGAACTGGGACAGGGCACTGGACCTGGTCGCCAACCGCTTCCGTGAGACGATCGCGCGGCACGGTCCTGACAGCGTCGCATTTTACGTCTCGGGCCAGTTGCTGACCGAGGATTATTATGTCGCCAACAAGCTGATGAAAGGCTTTATCGGCTCGGCCAATATCGACACGAACAGCCGCCTGTGCATGTCGAGCGCGGTGTCCGGCCATATCCGCGCCTTTGGCGAGGATATCGTGCCCGCCAGCTATGATGATCTGGACCAGGCCGAACTCATCGTCCTTGTCGGCTCCAACACCGCCTGGTGCCATCCGATCGTCTATCAGCGTATACAGGCGGCCCGCACCGCGCGCGGCACGAAGCTGGTGGTCATCGACCCGCGCCGTACGGAGACGTGCGAAGGCGCCGACCTCCACCTGGCGTTGAAGTCCGGGACAGACGTTGCCCTGTTCAACGGACTGCTGGCCTGGTGTGAACAGCAAGGGAGCCTCGATCCCTTCTTCGTGAAGCACAGCCTCGATGCGCCCGAGGGCTTCTGGGACCATCTGCGCACCGGCCATGACCTGTGGACGACGGCGAAGACCTGCGACGTTGCGCCCGCTTTGCTTCAGCAATTTTTCGAGCTGTTCGCCGCGACGCCGCGCACGGTCACGATGTTCAGCCAGGGGATCAACCAGTCGATCCGCGGCACCGATCAGGTCAATGCGATCATCAACGTCCATCTCGCCACCGGCCGGATCGGCAAGCCCGGTGCCGCGCCCTTCTCGATCACCGGCCAACCCAATGCCATGGGCGGGCGCGAGGTCGGTGGGCTGGCCTCCGCGCTGGCCGCGCATATGGATTTCGCGCCCGACAATGTGGCGCGCGTCGGCCGCTTCTGGGCGGCACCTGCCATGGCGACGAAGCCGGGCCTGAAAGCGGTCGATCTGTTCCGCGCCATCGGCGAGGGCCGGATCAAGGCGCTGTGGGTGATGGCCACCAATCCTGCCGTGTCGCTTCCCGATGCGAACCGGGTGCGCGAGGCGCTGGCTGCCTGCCCGTTCGTCGTCGTGTCGGATGTGATGGCCGACACCGATACCAGCGTTCATGCCCATGTCCGCCTGCCTGCCGCCGGCTGGGGCGAGAAGGACGGCACGGTCACCAATTCGGACCGCACGATCAGCCGCCAGCGGCCCTTTCTCACCCTGCCAGCCGAAGCCAGGCCGGACTGGTGGATCGTCAAGGAAGTTGCCCGCCGCATGGGGTTTCGCAACGCCTTCGCCTATGATCGGCCGGCCGACATCTGGCGCGAGCATGCGCGGCTGACCGCTTATCAGAATGATGGCGCGCGCTTGCTGAACCTGCGTGGTCACGCCACCATCGGTAATGACGCCTATGAGGCGATGGCGCCGTTTCGCTGGGGCGGGACTCCTTTCGCCGACGGGCGCTTTCCCACGCCCGACGGTAAAGCGCGGCTGGTACCGGTGCGGCAGATGGATATCCAGGCACCGCTGCGCGACTGGCCGATGACGCTCAACACCGGCCGTTATCGCGACCACTGGCACACGATGACCCGCACCGGCCTGTCGCCCAAGCTGGCCCGCCATCGCGAGGAGCCTCTGGTCGAAATCCACCCCGACGATGCGCAGGCGCTGGGGCTTGCCGACCGTGATCTCGCGCGGGTCTCCACCCCGCAGGGAGACAGCCTGTTCCGCGTGGCGCTCAGCGCAGGCCAGCGTCCCGGCGAGATATTCACGCCGATCCACTGGACCGATCAGACGAGCAGCGGCGGCCGCACCGGCCTATTGCCCCGGCCGCTGGTCGATCCGCATTCGGGCCAGCCCGGTTTCAAGTCCACCCCCGTGCGAGTCGAGCGGCAAACGACCGAATGGAGCGGCTTCCTGATCCTGCGCGGGCAGGAGCCGGTACGCGTTCCGTGCCTCTGGTCCACACGCATCGCCGTGCCGGGTGGATCGCTCTACGAGATTGCCGGCAATGGCGATGCGGCCCGCCTGGAAGCCTGCCTGCCCGCAGGCGAACGGGTCGAGGCCATCGACCGGATACGAGGCTCCCGTCGCGTGGCCATCATCCGCGATGGCAAGCTTGCCGCTGTACTGTTCGTCACCAGCAGCGGCCTGCTGCCGTCGCGCGATTGGCTTATCGGGCAGCTTGAAGCTGAAGATGTCGGCGCCATGGTGCTGGCGGCGCGCGGTCCAGGCAAGCAGGTTGATAAAGGCCCGACCATCTGTGTCTGTTTCGATGTCGGCCTCCATCAGATCATGGATGCCATCCGCCAGCAAAAACTGGTGGATGTGTCCGCCATCGGTCTAGCGATTGGGGCCGGCACCAATTGCGGCTCCTGTCGTCCTGCCCTTGCCAATATTCTTGCCCAGATCCCACAGGAGCCGCGCCATGCAGTCGAATGAACGCATCGCACCCGGACAGGTCTGGCTGATCGGCGCAGGCCCCGGCGATCCGGATCTCCTCACCCGCAAGGCCGAACGGCTGATCTGCGCGGCCGACATCGTCTTTTACGATGCGCTGGTCGGCCCCGGCGTCCTCGACCTGATCCCCGCTGGCATCGAGCGGATCAGCGTAGGCAAGCGGTCCGGCCGCCACTCCAAGCAGCAGGACAGCATCAACGACCTGCTGCTCGCCGCGTCGCTGGCTGGCAAGCGCGTCGTGCGGCTGAAGGGTGGCGATCCGTCGATTTTCGGGCGGTCGGCTGAAGAAATGGATCATCTTGCGCAAGCCGGAATTCGTGTCAGCATCTGCCCAGGCATCACCACCGCCAGCGCCGCCGCCGCCAGTGGTCACGCTTCGCTCACCCTGCGCGGACTATCACGCGGACTGACGCTGGTGACCGCGCATTTGAAAGCAGGCGAACCGCTGAAACTGGATTGGGAGGCTCTGGCCCGTCAGGACAGCACGCTCGGAATCTATATGGGCCGCGCCGCTGCCGGAGAAATCAGCCGATCGCTGATCATCGCGGGGCGCGATCCGGAGACACCGGTGATGGTGGCGGTCAACGTGTCGCTGCCCAGTGAGCGGCTGATCCGCGGCAAGCTTTCCGCCCTGGCCTTTCTTGTCGCCACGATCAGCGACGAGGATCCCACTCTGCTCCTCATCGGCGATGCCCTGGCACCACGCGTTTGTTGTGCGGCCGATGAAATATGGAGACACCGTTTTCGCGATCGCTGCCGCGTACCGGAACCCGACAGGCGTTTCCGGCGAAGACCAAGCCCAGGCGATCGCCCAGGTCATCTCCTAGAGAAAGTCATGACCATCAATCTGTCCGGGATCGAATATGCGGCCATCGAAAAATCGGTCAGGCCCAAGCGTCAGTTCACCCCTTCGCGATCCGACTGCGAGGGGGCGATCGACTGCACCCTCCAATTTCATGCTGGCACCGGGGATCGACACGTCATGGTCAGCCAACGCGCTCCGAAAAATATCGGGTCTGAAGACGCTGCCCGCTTTACGGCAATTGTCTGGCGAATGTTGGATCATGTTCCAGCGAACAAGTTGAGAATATATCCACAAAGCCTGGCTGCGCCACGGAAAGGATGTCGCTTCCCGCGCGAACAGCATGAAGTCAGGAATATGGATCGGCGCGGCTTGAGCGCGCGGTACTATCATGCCTGACAATGCGCGACGGATGAGATGAACTGATTGGTTCGCATACCGAAAATCAGCCAGCAGCGCTGCAAGTTCATCCTGATTAGTCTCATCGTCACACCATAGCGCCGCCTGGGCGACCGCACGAAGCAAGCGAGCGACGATCTCGGGATTCTCTTCCATCCAGGCTTCGCGGAACGCGAGCACCTTCTCGACGCCCCGCTGCCATAGGCGTTCCCCGATTGCTACCGTCTCAGCCTGTCCTGTTTCGATCGCGACGCTGCCCCAGGGTTCGCCCGCAATGAAGCCGTCAATCTCACCAGCCCGAAGTGCGTCGGCCATTAGCGAGGGGGGCAAAACGCGAAGAACGACGTCGCGATCAGGATCAACCCCGCCGCTGGCCAGCCAGTAGCGCAGCATGAGCGCATGGCTGGAAAAACGATGGACGACGCCGATTACCGGCTTGCGCTTCCAAAGGCCGGTTGCACCCGCGAAATCATGCGCTGCGCCGAGCGGATCATTCAGGCGGCTGGCAATGTCTGGCTCCATCGCCTTGGCGAAATCGCTCGCCATCACGAGCATGTTGCCATTGACGTTGAGTTTGTAGGGCGCCGCCAGAGGACATGCCTGCTGACTAAGGCTCAGTGTTACCGCGACCGCCATAGGAGCCAGCATATGAGCGGCATCGACCTGGCCGAATATGAGTTGATCACGGACAGAAGCCCAACTCGTCATGCGGACCAGATCCAACGTCAGACCTTCGGCTTGCGCGAACCCTTTTTCATGCGCGGCGACCAGCACCGCGGCATCGGTTAGGGGGAGAAAGGCGATTCGCACCATGGTTTTCATTGGCTTCCTCCAAGCAGATCGCTGGCCGTGACCAGCGCTTGCGCAACGTCCACCACTTTTTTCCCCTGGTTCATCGCGGCCGAGCGTAGCAATGCGTAAGCGTCTCGCTCGCCGAGCGAACGCTGGTGCATCAGGATCGACTTTGCGCGATCAATGACTTTGAGATCGGTCAGCGCCGACCGTGCTTCATCCAAGTCCGACTGCATGCGCGCAAAGGCGTTGAAGCGGCGAACGGCGAGTTCCAGCACGGGTTTCACCCGTTCCTTGCGCAATCCATCGACGACATAGGCCGAAACGCCGGCATCGATCGCAGCGCCGATCATCGCTTCGTCGGACTGATCGACGAACATCGCTATCGGCCGCGCCAACGCGCGGCTGACCGTCAGCATTTCCTCCAACGTGTCGCGGCTGGGGCTGCCCAGATCCATCAGCACTACATCAGGCGCCATCCGCTCCAGCCGTGCGACGAACGCGCCATGCGGCAGAACGATTTCTATGTCGTCATAGCCGGCCTCGCGAAGACCCTCTTCAAGGACCGTGGCGCGAAGCCCGCTATCATCGACGATGGCGATTCTCATGACATGCCGACCAGACCGTTTGCGCACACGGGATACCAGCCCGACGCGTCAGCAAGTCGGTCTGTCGGGCTGGTCACGACGCGGTTACAATGCGTAGTCGAGTTGCAGCCAGAGCTTACGCGTGTCGGTCGCGAAAGCATCGGCCTGATAATCCGCATATTTCGCCAGCGCCGACAATTTTTTGTTGATCTTCAGCGTCGCCTGCGCGTTCCATTCGCTGCCATAATCGATGCTCAGACGATCGCTGTCATAGCGGTGATAGGCGATCAGCAGGCCAAGCGGTCCCATTTTGCCAAGCTTGGGCATGGTGTAGCCGATGCTGGCATAGCTGTCGCGCAGGCCATTGGGCGGCGTCACCAGGAACTTGTCCGCCCAGCCGTTGAACTTGTGCAGCGTCGCCAGCGGCGTCTGGAGGCTTGCCACCGCTGCTGCACTCGTCACCTTGTTACGGGCCGACGCGTCCGCGCCCAGAACCTCATAACCGCCGGTCAGGGTGAAACCCTTGGCCGCGAACCCGATCTCGCCCAGCCAATAATCAGCGCTATAGTCGATCTGGCTGCGATGATAGTCGGACTGACGGGCGTAGCTGGCGAGCAGGTTTAGCTTGACCGCCTTGGACAAGGGCAGGTTGAACGCCGCGCGGCCGCCATAGGTCTGGCTCGACATGCTGAACGGCCGGGCGAGATAGGTGATGGCTGCTTCATCCTGGTCGACGACATAGGCGAAGGCGGTGATCGTGCCGGTCTTGAGCTTGTAGGAGACGTTGGCGAGGATATTGTCGCCGCTGATCGCCTGCTGGCGCGCGCCAAAGCCGTCCACGCCCCAGATGGTGCGCTGGCTCCAGGCATAGGTGACATCGGCCTTCAGATTCTTGACGCCCGTCCATTCGATGCGCGCCGCGTCGAAGGTCTGCTCGTTCTGGCGCCAGCCGACCGATCCGACAAAGCGCTGATCGTCGAGGTTGATGCGCTGGCGGCCGAGGGTGACGACCGTCTTGGGCAGGCCCTTATATTGAAGCTGGATACGGTTCAGTTCCACATTTTCCGGATCGGGCACGATTGGAAAAGCCGCCTTGCCGTTCACACCGCTATTATAGCTTTCGGACAAAGCGAGCGTGCCTTCAGCCTCCATCAGGAAAGAAAAAGCTCCGCTGGTCGCCTCGACGCCGCTGCGCACCCTGATGGTCAGCGCGTCCGCATCCTTGGCCAGTCCGGCCTGATCGACACCTTCATAGCGCAACCGCGCGTCGATGATGGGTTTCAGCTTGAAGCCGTCGGCGAAAGCCGGTTGCGCTGCCCCCAGCGCGACCGTCGATACGCCCAGAATGGCGATGAACTTGTACTGCATTGATATTTCCCCCTGTTTTGACGAGTAGTTCAGACATGGAGCATCCCGGTCGCCGAGGGACGACGGACCCCGGAGGGATCAGCGGCCGGAACAGGCTCCTGTCCGTGCGGTCGGGCCTCAGGCGGCCTGATCGGACGGATTGGAATAGCGCTGGTGCAGGAAGTGGAGCACCGCCTGCCGCGCATGATTATATTCGGG
Source organism: uncultured Sphingobium sp. (assembly GCA_964562225.1). Taxonomy (GTDB): domain Bacteria; phylum Pseudomonadota; class Alphaproteobacteria; order Sphingomonadales; family Sphingomonadaceae; genus Sphingobium. The sequence goes on along the minus strand of CAZLSU010000019.1, from coordinate 8,512 downwards.
CGTTTCCGCCGCCTCGATGCGGTTGCGCGGCCGTGGCAGCATCACCGCCAGATCCTCGCCGATGGTTGCGGCCGGGCCATTGGTCATCATCACCACCCGGTCGGCCAGCAGCACGGCTTCGTCGACATCATGGGTGATCATCACCACGGTGTTTTCGAGCTTGGCCTGAATCTCCATCACCGCGTCCTGCAAACTGGCGCGGGTCAGCGCGTCGAGCGCGCCGAAAGGCTCGTCCATCAGCAACACGCGCGGCTGCATCGCGATGGCGCGGGCGATGCCGACACGCTGTTTCATGCCGCCGGACAATTCCCCCGGCCGCTTGGTCGCGGCATGGGTCATGTGGACCAGTTCCAGATTGTGCAGCACCCAGTCGTGCTTTTCCGCCTTGCTGGCCGCCTTCATCGTCTGGTCCACGGCCAACCGGACATTTTGCTCCACCGTCAGCCACGGCAGCAGGCTGTGGTCCTGGAAGATGACGGCGCGGTCAGGACCGGGCCGGTCGATCACGCCGCCGTCCAGCAACACGACGCCGCGCGTCGGCTTGGTCAGCCCGGCGATGATGTTGAGCAGGGTCGACTTGCCGCAGCCCGAATGGCCGATCAGCGCGACGAATTGCCCCTTTTCGATGGCGAGATCGACATTCTGGAGCGCGGTGAACGGTCCCTTGCGCGTGGGAAAGGTGACGCCGATGCCTTCGAGTGAGAGATAGGCCTGATGTTTCATGAGATGTCCTTTCAACCCTGGCGGGCGACGCGGCGGCCGACCCAGCCGACCATGCGATCCAGGCTGAAGCCGACCATGCCGATCCAGATCAGCGCGACGATGGTGTCGGTCAGGAGCGAGCTGTTATAGCTGTCCCAGATGAAGAAGCCGATGCCGGTGCCGCCCTGCACCATTTCGGCTGCAACGATGGCGAGCCAGCTCATGCCGACACCGATGCGCAGGCCGGTGAACATGTACGGCACCGTTGCGGGCAGCATGATGCGGAACAGATAGGTGAGGGGGCTGAGCGCCAAGACCCGGCCGACGTTGCGATAGGTGGCCGGAATATTCTGCACCCCGGCCGCCGTATTGAGGATGATCGGCCAGATCGCGGTGATGAAGATCAGGAAAATCGCCGAAGGCCCGGCCTGCTGGAATATGGCAAGGCTGATCGGCAGCCAGGCGAGCGGCGGCACGGTGCGCAGCACCTGGAACAGCGGATCGAGCGCGCGCAAGGCGAACAGGCTTTGGCCGATCAATATGCCCAGCGCGATCCCGGCCATCGCAGACAGGCCATAGCCGATCGCGACCCGTTGCAGGCTGGTCAGGATATGCCCGGCGATGCCGACGTCGCCGCCATCTACGATATGCAGGCCGCCCGCATCGAATGTAACGCCCTTTAGCGGGTGCATGATGACATCGTGGCTTTCGGTCCATACCCGCGACGGGCTGGGCAGGCTCGATTCCGGGCTGCTGCACGCCATTTCCCATATGCCCAGCAACAGGACCAGCATCAGCATCGTCGGCAGAACCGCGGCGGCAATATCCCGCGCCCGCTCCAGCAAGGGTGATGGAGCGGGCGCGGTCAGCGGTCGGGGATTCCCGTCCGTCTCGGGAATCACCGGCGCCGATGGCGTGTCGGTGGCTATGGAGGCCCGCATGGCAGGATCGCTTTCAGGCACGGTGCGCAGCGATGGCGGCGACACGCCATCGGCGAACGGGGTTGCAAGGACGGATGTGGCGGTCATCTATGGGGCCTCCCTGACGAAAAGCTCAGCGCTTGATGGCGAGGCTGGCGAGATAGGCGGCGGGATTGCCGGGGTTGAATATCTTCCCGTCGAAGAATTTCTCGACGCCGCGGCTGTCGCCCTTGGGGATCTGATTGGCGGGTACTTTCGCCAGCGCCGCTGCCTTGCGCCAGATGTCGGACCGGTTGACCTTGGCGATTGCACCATTGGTGTTCAGCCCGGCGGGCAGCTTGCCCCACCGCTTGTTCTCCACCAGGAACCACAGGTCGTGGCTCTTGAACGGGAAGGATGCGTTGGCGGCCCAGAATTTCATCTTGAAGGGCGCGTTCTTGACGACGCGACCGTCACCGAAAGTGAAATTGCCGGCCAGGCGATCCTGAATGTCGGTCACGGGCACTTTGAGCCAGTCGCGTCCGCCGATCATCGCCGCCAGCTTGGCATTATTGGCGGGGTTGTCGGCCCAACGCTGCGCGTCGATGATCGCGGCAGTGATCGCCACGGCGGCGTTGGGATGTTTCGCCACCCAGTCGCTGCGCATGGCAAAGCTTTTTTCCGGGTGGTTCATCCACATCTGGCCCGTCGATACAGCGGTATAGCCCAGATTCTGGCCGACCAACTGGTCGTTCCACGGTTCGCCAACGCAAAATGCCTCCATCGTGTTGGCCTTGATATTGGCGACCATCTGCGGCGGCGGAATGGTGATGACCTCCAGATCCTTGTCGGGATCGATGCCGCCCGCGGCCAGCCAGTAGCGCAACCACAGATCATGGGTTCCGCCGGGAAAGGTCATGGCCATGGTGATCTTGTTACCCGCCGCCTTGCGCTGTGCGATGATGCCTTTCATCTTTGCGGCATTTATGTCGGCTTTGGCGGCCATATAGGCTTTTTCCACCGAAATGCCCTGACCATTGACGTTCAGGCGCGCCAGGATGCTCATCGGCGTCGTCTTGCCATTCACGCCAAGCGTCAGAAAATAGGGCATCGGGGTCAGGATATGCGCTCCATCGATGCCACCGCCGTCGGCACCCAACACCAGATTGTCGCGGGTCGCGGCCCAACTCGCCTGTTTGGTCACCTGCACGTCGGGCATGCCATATTTGGCAAATAGCCCCAGTTCCTTGGCTACAATCAGAGGCGCGGCGTCGGTCAGCGCGATAAAGCCGAGCTTTGCCCCTTTGACCTCCGGCGCGCCTGATGCGGCGATCGCGCTACTCGACAGCAGCACATGGGCAGCGGCCAGCGTGGCCGTGCCGCCGACCTTCAGGAAGCGCCTGCGTTGCAGTGCGGCAGTTTCATTGAACAGCGGTTTCGTCATGATTTCCCCCGGATTTTGAACAAGAAAAAGCCGCCTCGAAGGCCGATCCTGGGGATCGGTTCGGGCGGCGTCTTTGCCATTGCAGCCTGTCGCTAGGACGGTCGCTTGCCTCTTTCTCCGTCGTTGGAGAAGAGCGCAAAAAAATCTTGTCACACTTTGTTGTGCGGACGTTACGAAAACTACAGCTTTTGCAGCGCAACACAAGCGGAAAAATGGTGCGCCGCAAAATACCGGCCAGCCCGAAATTTGATGATTTTTTTTAACCGTTTATGCGCTCCGACAGATCGCAGATTTTAGGGTCGGATCAAATCTCCGGGCAGCGCGGATTGCTTTTGCGTGATATCCATATTCGGAACATATTTTCGGGAATTGCCCGATGCGCATTCAGCGCCATGGCCTTATTGCAAGGCGCGGCGGAAAACCGCAGGCGTCATGCCTTTCATCTGCGTAAATTTTCTGCGCAGATTTGCCCCGTTTCCGAACCCGCAACGCTTGGCAATCTCCTCGACCGAGACGCCGCTGGATTTGATCATATCGGCGGCGGCTTCCACCCTGCGCTCCAGGATGAAGGCGTAAGGCGATTTCCCTATCGTTTGTTTGAAAGCGCGCCCAAAATGATATCTGCTCAGCCCTGCCGCTTCGGCAAGATCCGAAAGGCTTATGTCGCGAACAAGGTTGTCGCTGATATATTCGATCACTGTTTTCATCTGACGTGGGGAAAGGCGGCCAACGGCATTCCCGCCATCAAAGGAGAGCAACTCAACAGCAGCCAATAGACATGCACTTTCTGCTAGCAAGCTTTCCAGCGAAGGATCATTGAAAACGGTCTGAAACTTCCGCATCGTGGCCTGTAGTGGACCGTCTCGCCCGTAAATAACCGGCTGTAATACAGCATCAATATAGTGTTTGCCGACCTCATCCCTAAGCATGGATGGCTCGAAATATAAGGCTGTAAAGCTGTTCTGGCGGTCAATCGGGATCGACCAGCCCTCGACGGAGCATCCCGCGGGAAGATAGGTGATCGTGTCTCTCAGATCACGGGTCCGAACGGGTGTGCTGTCATCGACGCAAAGCTCCCCATCGTTCAGGACGATGTCGTGAAGAGCGACATAATGTGCGTCGCTCACCCGCTTGAAACTAAATTGTTCAACCCCTTCAAGTGACACAAGCTCGACAGCGAAGCCGCGCCAGCTTTTAGCCATTCTGGTCGCAGGATTGAATGGCCGATCCCTATGGCTCAGCCGCAAATCGGGCAGGATTCCTGATCGTGATCTGATCATTAAAAAAATGCTGCAATGTTCAATTTCATGCTCTATGTCGCCCAATACTCGATCAAGTTGAGAATGCCTAGAGGGGGGCAATGATCATGAGCAAAAAGGGCTCCAACAGGAAAATTGCGGACGACGTCATCCAATTTCTCGACAAGCATCTGCTTGATCCCAGCCCCGCCAATTATGCGTTCGCGTTTCTGTATATCACGGAAGCAAGTGGACTGCTTCGGAAGCTGGTCGATGAGATAACGGATGGCGGTGTGCGGTTGACTCAGGGCGAGGTCAACGAGATGATGGCGAACAGTGCCGAGGAGGGTGACGCCAGCCCTTCGGATGCGTTGGACGAACTGCAAGCGCAGTTGCGCCGGCAAGCGCTCAGTTTCAACGATCTGGCCAACACTACGCTGACGCATGCGACATTATTCAACCGTGATCTTGCAGAAGGTATGGAGCAGATAGCGGCCGGCTTCGATTTGTCCGCCGTGATCAGCGCGATGCGAGAGAAAACCACTGCGGTTGAACGAAAACTGGCGGAAAATCTGCAGGAAACCGAAAAGTTACGGCAGCAGTTGGACAGCGCGCGTGATGATGCCATGCGAGATGGTTTGACCAAGCTTTCAAATCGGCGATGCATGGACGAAAAGATTCAGCAAGAGTTTGCGCGTTGTCAGCACATCACCATCGGATTTTGTGACATTGACCATTTCAAATCGATCAATGACCGGTTTGGTCATGCTGTTGGCGATCGGGTCCTAAAGGCTGTCGCCGAGATTTTGCAGGCTGAACTCGCGCCTTATCCGGTGGCCCGGTTTGGCGGTGAGGAATTTGTGGCGTTGTTCCCACAGCTTTCCGAGGCACAGGCGTTCAACCTCATCGAGAAGGCGCGAACGACTGTCCAGCAAAAAAACTTCAAAGTTCGCGATACCGATCAGCCTCTGGGCGCGGTCACATTCTCAGCCGGAGTGGCAACGACGACAAGCGATCCGCACGCTGCCCTTAAAGATGCGGATAGCGCCCTTTATCGGGCGAAAAGCAGTGGCAGGAACCAGACGATATGCCATCAGGAGATAAGCGCTGTTGCGTGATACGGCGCTGCCTGAGGTCGATATTCAAGCGCGAGCACTTTACCGCGCTTCCGCCAGAATTTATATTATCTCTTTCCGCTTAAAGCTCGTAAATTGAGCTTTTACGGTCATCCAAGCCGCAGACCGGCCTGCCTATAATCCAGCGAAGTCCAAAAGTCGCGAGGCCCGCACGCCATCGGCACGCACCGCGCCACCTTGCCGACGATAGGAGGGGGGGCTACGGATGGGCTGGAGGGGAGCGGAGTAAGATGATTGCCATGGTTGCTCTGCTGGCCGCAGCCCTACCATCATTCGCAGAATCTCCATCGCCAATGCCCCAGGTCGATGAGGCCCAATCCTCCGTTCATAACGGTCCGGCCGCGGACACAGTTCAGAGCGAACAACAGTTCGATGCCCTTGCGCGCATTGAGGGTGCTGGTCGATTCATCGAATTGCCGCAGTTGATGTTTGCCCTCGACAGAAGCCTGACGCCGCCCAAGGTCCATTGGATCGACACGCGCCGATATATCTATCATTTCGACTATCTTCAGTCCCGCTATCTCACCCTGGCAGACAGCGACACCTTCAACGCCGCGAATTATTCACAGGCGAATCGCCGCTTCATCCTGGGGTCGGTCCTGCGGTACCCGCGCCTTGGCAAATATGGCGTCGAGTTGTGGGAGGGTGACGAAATTCAACCCGAATTACTGCGCATGATGATGACGCAACTTCAGAACGTCTTTTTCGCGCCTTTGACGTTCAAACCAAATTCCGGGCAGCAGCAAATAGCCGCTGATGTTGCGAGCCTGCCAGTCATCGGTATCGACGAAGCCTATGGCAGTCGGGATCAATTGGTACTGAATCGGGGGCGAGCGGTAGGACGGCTCATCCGTGTCAAATCGGGTGAAGAGAACCGCCTTATGCCGGGCGACATCGCGTTGCTGGATGATATGCCAATAAGAATGCCACCGGTAGCCGGCATCATCTCCGCGACATTTTCCACTCCCATCAATCACGTCAGTCTTCTCGCAAAGACGTGGGGCATACCCAATGTCTACCTGGCGCAGGCTAACGAACGGTGGCATGCACTGGAGGGGCATCACGTGGTGCTGGACGCTACGGGCGCTTCCGTGACCGTCCGGCCCGCGACCGCCCGAGAAGTCAGCGACGCCGCGCGGATCGATCATAGCCGATCGATACGAACCCCCCGCGCCGATCCGGGCTTTGTCGGATTACCTGCGTTAGTCGATCAGGATGCCGGATGGGCCAAGCGTACGGGCGCTAAAGCAGCGAACCTGGGGCAGGTCGCAGCACTCACACGAAAAGGGGGTGAAGGCTTCACTGTCCCGCCAGGATTCAGCATTCCCTTTGCTTTTTACGACCGGTTCGTTTCCGCCAATGATCTGCAAAGCTCCATCAATGCTTTTCTTACCGACCCACGGCGCAACGACGCTGGCTGGCGCGAAAAGGCCCTCTCGGCGCTCCGTGCAGATTTTGCGAAGGGATTCATTCCTGAAACGGATATGTCCGCCATTATCACTCGGCAAACCGGCTTATTAGGGGATGCCGGTCTCTTCGTGCGCTCTTCGACCAATGCGGAGGATCTGCCCGGCTTTAATGGCGCAGGGCTGTACGACACAGTTCCGAACGTCAGCGATAATGGGATGCTGTCGGCAGCGATTAAGACCGTGTGGGGATCAATCTGGAATGACCGCGCTTATCTCGCCAGGGAGGCGGCGCGGATAGATCATCGCGCGGTCAGGCCCGCAATATTGATGCAGGCTGGGATAGATGCCGACGCATCCGGGGTCATGACCACGATCGACCCTTTTGATGAGCAGAGCGATGAACGGCGCATATTCATAGCAGCCAAGCGCGGTATTGGCATCCGCGTGGTCGAGGGTAAGAAGATTGCCGAACAGATCATCTATCGGCGTGATTTGGATTCCATTCAGATATTAACTCGATCCCATGATGATGTCATGCTGCACTTCGATCCCAACGGCGGGGTGCAGGAGGTTAAGATTGATCCTAGCCGTCCTGTGCTGACTGACGATTTAGTGCGTCGCCTCGCCACCATCGGTTCTGCTATTCAAGGGCAGTTTGGTGGTCGCCCGCAGGATATCGAATGGCTGATCGCAGGAGGACAGATCATGATCGTGCAATCGCGCGATTATGTGAGGGGAACTAAATGACTTGTTCAAAATATGCACGATGGCTCGGCGGTTTCCTTGCAGCCTGCGCCCTTGCAGCCTGCGCCCTTGCGGGCGCATTCGGGCCGGCTGTAGCCATCGTGGCCGTGTCTCCGCAAATGGTCGGACCGCCTGTCATGAATTTCAGCCCAGCCTGTCCTACGGTTGTCAATCGGCTCAACGGTGCTGGGGCAGGGCCGACTATTCCCGTGCCCGCATTGCTGTTGGGAGCACCCGTCATCAGGAGCAGCACCTCCTTCACCACCGGCGGCAGCGGCACCGCGAATTTTGCAGAGGCTGCGCGGCGTCGGGCCGCCGGTTTGCCCTATGAACCGCAGGTCTTCGACCCCGCCAGGTCTGATAGGCCGGTGATATTCGCCGCCACAGGAACAAAGGTGGGTGAGTCGCTACTTTATCAGCGCCTGCCATTGAAGGTGGAAAGTGCGGCCTATGCAAGTCATGGGCTGGCCTTCGCCAAAGCCATTTCCAAGCGAGAAGGGCGGATCGCCGCCTTGACGCTTACGCTGCCCAACAGGCCCGTGGCGCTCCCACGTTTACGGATTAGTGGAGGCGTGAAGCGAGGCGATGCGTGCATCCTACAAAGCGTTGATGTCTATGCTCCTGCCATGGTCGCCGACGACGCCGCCGCCCTTTTTACTAACGTAAACGGATGTACCTGGTATGTTCCGTCTGCATGCCAGCCAGCAAAGAGGCCGAAAGGGCGTGTTCTCTTCGTGCAGCAGTTGAGAAATGGCAGGGGGTTTGAGCATCGCTGGATCGACTACTCCGCGCTGAATTCGTAGCTGCTCACAAACCGCACGCGTCCCGGGCGCCACTGGAAACGAGCCGCGCCTAAGCAAAGGAATGCCGCCGGACACCATTGCGCCTGAGAACACCGGTAATAAAAGGGGCCATCCGTCGGCTGAGAGCACCGGGATAA
>CAZLSU010000018.1:0-40218 GCA_964562225.1 uncultured Sphingobium sp. | reverse complement strand
CCGCTGGACGGTGCGGAACTGATTGTCGAAATTCTGGCTCAGCGCTTCCCCGGTTGTGACCGGCACTTCCTGCCCGACTAGGATCGACGCCTTCTGATTGTCGAGCGTCATGACCGATGGCGTGGACAGCAGGTTGCTGGTCGAATCGGAACGTACCGCATTGATGATCGCGCCGAACAGGCCATTATTGCCAAGGCCCGTCGCAACCCCGCCAAAGCCGCCGGTTGCGCTTTGCAGGCTGGCGACCGCCGCCTGCTGGAGCGTACTGGCCAAGTCGCCGCTTTCCCGGACTTCGGTCGTCGTACGCGTGCCATCGGGCGCGACGACCGTCGTCGATGTCGTGCCCAGTTTCGTCGCCCCATAGGCCCCCGCCAGCGTCAACAGGTTGGGCGACGCATTGCTGTAATTGGTCGCGGCAAAGCCGGTCTTGGTGCTGCCGATCAGGAACTGGACGCCCAGATTGCGCGCCGCGATATCGCCGATCTCGACGATGATCGCCTCGACCAGCACCTGTTCGCGCCGCGTGTCGATCTGACGAATGGTCTCGCCCAGCATCCGCTGCACATCGCTGTTGGCCGCCACGATGATTGCGTTCGCGCCTTCGTAACGGGTTACGATCGCCGGCCCGCGTGTCGATATGCCGCCGCTCGCCGAAGAGGATGCCGTCGGCCCAGCAACCGGGGCCGCCGCAGGTGCCGCCCCCTGCGCGGAGGGCGTGGAGGCCGTGACAGCCGCATTGGTCGATTGCCCCACCAATTGCTGCAACACCGGCAACATCTTTTCCGCGTCGGCATGTTCCAGCCAATAGACGCGAATCTCGGTCCCGCTTGCCGCCTGCCGATCCAGGCTGCGCGCCATATCGGCAAGCCGCGCCACGGTGGCCGCGTCGCCGCGAATGGCGATGGCGTTGCTGCTGTCGATCGGCACCACGGTCGTTCCCGCCGCAGCGGCCGCCCCCTCGCCGCCGCCATCGCTGCCGACCAACGCCTGCAAAGACGTCGCGATCTCGCGCGCGCCCGCATTCGTCAACATCACCATCTGTGTTGAGGATATATCGCGGTCGATCCGCGCGATGATCTGGCGGATACGCGCGATATTGTCGGCATAATCGGCGACGACGATGCTGTTGCCCGCGCGATTGGCCGTTACCGATCCGTCCTTGCTGACCAGCGGCCGTAACGTCTCCAGCGCCGACGCCGCGTCGATCGACCGCAGGCGGAAGACTTCCGTCAGGAACTGGTTGCGATTGCCCGCCTGTCCGACGCCGCTCGGCTGGCCTGCCGCGCCATCGGCGGGCTGCACGCGGTAGGCACCACCCGGTCCGGGAATAGCCACCAGCCCGTTGGCGCGTAGCGTGGACAGGAAAATCTCGAAATATTCCGATCGGCTGAGCGGACGGTCGGTCACGACCGATACCTTCCCCTGCACCCGGTTGTCGATGATGAAGGTCCGACCGGTCACCCGCGCGGCATCCTGTATGAACGCACGAATGTCGGCATCGCGCACATTCAGGGTCTGTTGTGCGTGAAGCGGGGCCGCCAGCACGAGCGCGAGGGCGGCGGAGCATGTCAGGAAATATCTGGTCATTGGCCTTGCAGGATCAGAGCGATGGGTACCACGGCCGCGCCGCGCTCCACCATCAGGGAAATGCGCGCGCCGGGCGCGATCTGGTTCTGGAGCGCGGCCAGATCACCGGCCGATCCGACAGGCCGACCGTTGATCTGGGTCACGATGTCGCCGGGCAGGAAACCGGCGGACTGAAATCCCGCGCCTTTGGGGCTGAGAACCAGACCCGTCACCCGGCCATTCTGCATCCGCCCGGCAACGCCGATGTCGCGCTTCATCGTCTCCGCTGTCGGCCCCGCCATCGGCGATGCGGGCGGCGGGGCCACCGGGATTAGCGCGTTGCCCCCTTGTGCGGGCACAGCCTCCGGTGCGGGTTGCGACTGGTCGATGAATATCTGTTCCGCCGCCCCGCCCCGGTCGATGGTCACATGGTCGAACGCCACGGCCTTGAGGACAACACCGGGCATGATCTCATCGCCCACCGCAAAACTATTCTGTATGCCATCGGGGGTCGCGATGATGGCCGATCCCAGGCCCGACCCCTCGTTCAGGCGAATGCCATAGACGGTCAATGCCAGCGACGTGACCACACCGGTGCCTGCCTGCGGTGCATCGGATCGGAAGAAGGGATCGAAGCTCGAAAACAAGGCTTGCCGAGCCGTAGCGGACGGTATCTCCGCCTGTCGGCCCGCCCACGCGCCATAGCTGCCGACCGGCGTCAACACAGCCCATACCAGCCGCGCGAGTTGCAGCGCCAGCACGGCAAGCAGCGCCAGTTCGGCCAGCGCCAGCCAGTCGGTCGGTGCCAGCCGCCGCCGCACGCCATTCAGGCTGTCGCTGATCGCTACGCGCATGACCGGAAAAATTGCCCCCATTGGATGCTTGCCTGCTAGGCATGCGATCTTACCGTCAGATGACGGAAATATGACTCATTTATGACGTGCTGCGCTGGCGCGTCCAGTGCTTGATTTTCAGGGCAGCCGCGATAGCAACAGCGCCATGACGATTGCCGTTTCCCCGACAGGCCAGGATGCCGACCCGGCTTGGATCGCCGCGCATCCCGGCGTCCAGCGCGTGCCGAGCCGCGACCTGACCCTGTTCATCCGGCGTGGCTTCCTGGATGCCTACGAATGCGCGGGCCTGATCGCGCGGATCGAGGCCGATCGTCGCCCCTCGACCATCGCCGACGCCAATGGCGATGGCTATTTCCGCACCAGCGAAACCTGCGATCTGATGATGGCCGATCCCTTCGTCGCGGCGATCGACCACAAACTCGCCGCCTTCGCCGGGATCGACCCCGCCTATGGTGAACCGATCCAGGGCCAGCGTTATATCGTCGGGCAGGAGTTCAAGCCCCACACCGACTATTTCGATCCTAAGGGCGCGGACTTTGCCCAATATTGCGCGGTCGCGGGTAACCGCACCTGGACGCTGATGGTCTATCTCGACCAGCCGAAGGAGGGCGGCGCGACGCGCTTTCCCAAGATCGGCAAGACGGTGCAGCCCGAAACGGGCAAGCTGCTCGCCTGGAACAACCGGATTGTCCCCGGCCAATACAATCCCGCCAGCCTGCACCACGGCATGAAGGTGCGCGTCGGGGTGAAGCATGTGATCACCAAATGGTATCGGGAGCGACCCTGGGGATAGCCATGGACAGCCAGGGTTTTGATGCCGGGAAAAAGGCCGTTCCCCGGCGCAGGCCGGGGTCCATTCCTCACCATGGGGAGACTGGACCCGGACTGCGCCGGGGAACGGCATTAGCCCTTAAAAAGTCGTCGAGAGCGAGAAGTTGAGCGTCGTGCCATAACGATAGCCGTTATAGATGACCGTGTTGGTCCCGTTCGACTGGGTTTCCTTATATTTATTGCCCAATATGTTGCGTGCCTCGACCTTCGCGTCGAATTGCCGCCCGGCCAGCAGCACGCCCTGACGCGCCACGAAGTCCAGATTGATACCGGGATATTCGTAAATGTCGGGCTGCCCCTGATTGGCGAGGCCCCGGCTGGTGACGCGCTTACTGGCATAGGACAGCATCAGCGTCTGCTGCGACAGATTGTCGGTATCCTCCAGCCCCAGTTGCAGGTTAATCAGATGATCCGACTGCCCCGTCAACGATGCGCCATCCTGGAAATAGTCAGTCGCCAGCGTCGATGAAGCGCCGAACACCCGCGCTGTATCGCCCTCGCGGACCTTCAGCTTGGACTTGGTATAGGTGTAGTTGGCGATCGCCACGACCCGACGGCTCGTAAAGAAAGTGCTCTCCGACCAGCTTGAAAGGTCGAAATATTTCTGCACCTCCACTTCCGCACCGTACAGCGTCGCTTCGGGCGCGTTGGCGAAGCTGGTGATGAAATTGTCGCCGTTCAGTGTGATGAAGGTCTCGATCGGCTTGTCGATCTTCTTGTAGAAGCCCGATGCCGACACGCGCTGGTCGCGCGCGAAATACCATTCGACGCGCGCTTCGGCATTCATCAACTCGCTGTCCTGGAGGAACGGGTTGCCTTGATAACGGCGGTTGGTGTCGGGATCGAAGTAGAATTGATAGATCAACTCACGGAACTGCGGCCGGGCGATCGTCTTGGAGGCGTTAAGCCGGACCTGAAGATCGGGCTGGACCTGCCAGGTCAGCGTTGCGGCGGGCAGCCAGTAATTGTTGTCGAGCAGGGTCGACGCTGTACTGGCCCCCGGCGTATTGAACACCTCGATCGGCGCGACCGCTTCCTTGGCGGTCTCATAGCGTACGCCCGCGTCGATCAAGATCTCCGGCGTGATCTGCCAGTTGATCTTGCCGTAACCGGCATGATTTTTCAGAGTCGCGCGGAAAGCGGGGGTTCCTTCATTGCTTTCGATCAGCGTGATGCCGAAACCGTCGATGATCCCCGGTGCCAGCAGCAGGTCGGGCCGCAGTACGCCGACGCCTTCTGGCATCGTCGTTGGCGCGCGGAACTGGAACTCCCGGCGCGAACTGGTGCGGTCGGTATCCAGATAGGCATAGCCCGCGGTCAACGACAGGCCATCGACAGGCTTGAAGTTGAGGTCCGCGCCGCCCGACCACAAATCCTCGTTCAGATCGGAATAGGCGATCGTGGCGATCTGCCCGCCATTGCCGGTCAGGCGATTGACGAACAGCGCGCCATAGGGATCGGACGCCACGTTGGTGCGGACATAACCCAGCGACAATTCACTCGGCGCTTCGCGCTGCGACTTGGCGAAGCCACCGCGCAGGTCCAGGCTCAGCGTAGGCGTGAGTTTAAGTTCGGCCACCACCTGTGTATCCATCAACTGGCGCTCATACCAGGCGGTATCCTGCTCCATGATGTCGGATGGGGTCTGGTTTTCCTGACCTATGCCCAGGCGCGTATGCTTCAATGTGTCGCGGATAAACAGGTTGGTCCAGCGTATCTTGTTGTCGCCGAATTCCAGGCCGACGCCCACCAGGCCATTGACGACGATCCGGTTGTCGGTCGTCACGCGCTGAAAATCGGAACTGAGCGCCGACAGATCGGGCGTGGTCGAATTCTGCTGGGTCTGGTCGCGAGTCACCCATTTATTGCTGTAACCCGCCGTCGCGATCAACCCGAGCGTCGATCCGCCCAGATCGAAGGATGTGCCACCGGAAACCGACGCGCTGTAATTGGGTGCCACGTCGCCGATGCGCTGCACCGTGGCGTTGCTGAACCGGACGAGCTGACCGGCAATCGCGGAGGTATCAACATTACCGCCGCTGATCCGCTCTCCGCTGGCGAAAAAGGCCGCCAGTGCTGGGGGAATGTCGCGCTGGCCATTGTCGAAACCGGTCCAGTCGGACTTCGCTCCATAATAGCTGTAGCCGATCTGCGCCGTCGTTTCGGTATTGGCACCGATGCCGCCACTGACGGTGAGGAAACTTTCGGCCGGCACGGCGCTGGTGGTCAAATTGATGACGCCGCCGCCGAATTCGCCGGGATAATTCACCGAATAGCTTTTCTGCACCAGCGACGACGACACGATATTGGTCGGGAACAGGTCCAGCGGCACGACGCGCTTGAGCGGTTCCGGGCTTGGCAAGGGCGATCCGTTGAGCAGCGCGAGCGAATAACGATCGCCCAGGCCACGCACATAGACAAAGCCGTTGCCCACGACGCTCAGGCCCGTGACGCGACCCAGCGCACCGGCGATATTGCCTTCGCCGGTCCGGGCGATATCCGCTGCGGACAGGACGGTGACGACCGCGGGCGCGCTTTTCTGGATGTTCGCGCCGCGCCGCCCCGTGACGATAATGTCGGAACCGGGGATCGACACGTCGGGACCGGTCTGTTCGGCCTCGGCGGCCGCTTCGCCGGGTGCCGCCGAAGGATTGGACGACTGCGGATCGGCAGCCTCCTGAGCCAGCGCGGCTGGAGCAACAAGCGCTGTGGAAAGCAGCAGCAGGCCCGCGAACTTGAGCGGCGTCGCCATCGAAATTCCCCTAGATAAATTAGTCATTGCGCATGTCGGGGCGGAAGCCATGCCCATCAGGCCAGCTTCCGCCCCGCATCATTCGTCCGCTGCGATCAGGTGATCGGCAGCGACGTGCAGGCGCGGTTAGCGTTTGTCGTCGTGTCGAACGGCGCATAGGACGAGTTGCACGACCAGCCCTTGTACCAATTGTCGTTGGCATCCTTGACCGCGCCGACATAGGTCGTCGTGTCGAAGAAGGCGTCGAGCGTCTTGGCATCGGTCGCAACGACCGCCGTCTCAGCCGCGCCATTGACGAAGATCGCCGTCAGCGAAGCGGTATAGGCGTCATTATTGTTGTTCGATCCCGAACCGAACGCTGCCGCCACGTCTGCCGCGCTATAGGCGACGCCCGTGCTGCCGGTGCCCAGATATTTGGTGGCGTTGCACTGCATCGCGACCGAACGGGCCACCAGTGTGGCGCGGGTCGCCGTGGTGCCCGAACCGTTAAGGCGGATACATTCATTGTTCGGCGACACGACCAGGCCGTTCACCAGCGTCAGATCACTGTTGCCACGGTTCAGGATGGACGCCTGGTCATTGGCTTCGTTGTTGCTGCTAACCTGCGACTGGACAGCCGTGAAGTTGGCGATGATCGTCTTCTGGCGCGGAACGTCGGCTTCCTGGCCGTTGCTGTCGATTTCCATCAGCGCATCGCCCTGCCCCGGACGCTGGATCGCCAGGACATACTGGAGAAAGCCCTGAATGCCGACGTCGGCATCAATGCTGTCGTCATCCGCGCCGGTGGCAATATAATGCTTCAGTCGCACGGTGCCGCCGAAGAATTCGGCGCCATCGTCCGAACTGTTATGCGCCTGGATATAATCCAGGGTCGTGCCCGAACCGATACCTTCGGTCGTGAGCGCCTGGAGTTCCGAGTTCGCGCCGAGCACGAAGCCCGAATAGCGAATCTGCACATATTTTACGGTGCCCGCATTATAGGCATTGTCACGACCGCCATAGGTCGCTGGATCGGCCGCGCCTTCGGTCTGGCGTTCGCAGGTATCAGCAGCCACCGAACCGCTGTTGCAATCCGTAATGCGCCCGCGGCCCATCAGCACGACGCCGCCCCACTGACCAATCGACGAATCCGTGCTGATACCCAGGATGTTGTCGCGGCTGGTGAAGATGATCGGCTTTTCGGCGGTGCCCGTGGCGTTGAGCTTGTTGCCGCGGTTCACGGCCAGCCAGGACGTGCCGGTGCCACCGTACACGATCACGCCGGGTTCGATCGTCAACGTAACATTGGTGTCGGCGGTCAGCTGGCCCGATCCGTTGAGCGCGAAGCCCGCGGCGGTGGTGCAACCGGCCGTCGTGCTGGCGACCGGCGCGGCGGATGTCGGGGCCGCAAAGCCGCCGTCGCAGCCTACGTCTACACGGCCGTTCATCTGATAGACCAGGCCCGCGATCTTAGGCAGCGTCACGTTCTTGGCGATGACGCGCGGCAGGGTGCAGACGCGCCAGCTACCCGTCGGGCCGCTGATCGTGCCGTCGTCCTTCAGACCCTGCGGATCGGCGATCGTGGGGCAGCCGCTGGCCGCCGTCACCGTGGCCGAAGGCGTGGGGGTGGGGGTCGGCGTCGGGGCAGGCGTCGGGTTGATGATGACATTGCCGCCGGTTCCGGGCGAAGCAATGTCGCTCGCACCGCAGGCGCTCAGCGCGGCTGAGGCGCAACCCGCCATCAGGATCATGTGAATGGGATTCTTCTTGGCCATGTCGTCTCCGCTCCGGCGCACCGGGTTATGATGAAGTGCGGAGCGTCAAAGGGAGATCGTCGAATCGGACCACGCCCCCTGTCGCCCTCGGACTGGGCGGTTAGGCTGGGCAGATGACAGGCTGATTGGCTTTTTACGACAAATCGAAGACTCTGAAATGACAGTTTGAAGTCAGTTATTGCAATGGCGTGACATCACATAGGAAAAAGGGCCGCTGCAATTGCCTCGCAGCGGCCCGGTTCAGGCGCGAAAGTGCGAGAAATCCGTCAGCGCGCCGCGTAAACCGCAACCAGACGGCGCAGCGCAGTACGCGCAATATCGCGGGAGGATGCTTCTGTCCCATCCGCCAGCAGCAACATTTCTTCTGGCACATTGCGCGCGGCAATATAGGCGGACTTGGCATCGTCCATGCGACCCAAGCCCAGATAAGCATTGCCCAGATTGATAAGGCGGGCCGGATCATTTTCGACTTCCGGCCGCAGCGCCGTCAATCGACGGGCCGCGCCCTGGAAATCACCGCTGGTCAGCGACGCGCCAGACAGGCGGCCATCGGGGGAGCCAGCGATGGCGGCGACCGGGGCAGCAAGCAGCGCCAGCCCCAAAAATGCAACGACCTTGATCATGCCATCCTCCAACGAAAAAATTTCTACTATAGTCAAGAGTATTTCACTTTGATGACAACTCCGCAAGTGGGCTGCCAGTTCGCGGAAAGGAAAATTATAGACCGGATTTCAACGACCTGAGATTTTTACGCTATAGTGTCATAATAGTGTAATCAAACGGAAATGGCAAATGCGCGAAGTGATTCGCGCCTGCTCCTTTCCTTGGCGCAGGCCGGTGCCTGGTCCCGAAGGTGCATGATTAGCCTTGCGTCGGCGACCATGTGACCCGCTGGGCAGCCGGACGCAAATTCGCCGACAATGCGCCAGCGCGTTCAATCTGAAAATGTCATGAAAGTGCCGGAGGTTCTGTTGCCCGGCCCTCCGGCGGCCGCTGTAACCCTTCTGTTGCCCGGTGGGTCCAACCGCGCTGTCTTAGGGTAACTTCAGGCCGTGAGGCCCTTGGTTACGCTGCGATGGCGAGTGCTTCGTTATCGTTGGCACTTGTGAGTTTTGCACAGTTTAACGGCTTACACGGGCCGGGTAAAAACATCGCCTTTGAACACACGTCGATCCTAGTTCGGCCCCGTCAAAGATCCCGTTCGCATGGGCGACCGGGACTTTTGGTGGAACCGCCGGGTACTGCCCCCGGGTCCGCTGCGTCTATTATGCGACACAATTTATCACCATAGCCGGGCGAACCCGGCATGATGCATATGGGCGTAACGTCCGGAATATTCAAGCGCCCTCCTCCCGGTAAGGGGAGAATTGGTCAACCCACCAGCCGCATGCCGGACCGCCGCCGTTGCGCGCGATAGCCGTCCTGCTGCGGACTCATCGGCTCGAACATGGACACAACCAGATCGGGAATCGCCCCGATCGCCTCGACCTGATCGGCACCCAGCGAAAAATCATCGCCCAGAAATATCTTGGCCGACATGCCCCCGGCGACGGGCGCGCGCAGGAAGACTTCGCTCCGCCCGCCCCGGCTGCGCGATAACAGCCCTGCCAGAGCCTGCACGGTTGCGGCATCGGTGACATCTACCACCAGTTCCATCCGTGAAGCCTGTGCCAGCGCGCGGAACGGTTGCACCGCACGGATCGTGACGCGCGGCGTCTCCTCCCCCGGCTGGCGATCCAGTTCCACCGTCAGCAGCGCGCAATCGCCGTCCTGCCCCAGCGTCTCGATCAGCTTGCAGGCATCCTCCTCGAAGCAACTCGCCTGAAACTGTCCGCTGCCATCGGAAAAGGTCGCCGCGACATAACGTCCGCCCCGCCGCGTGTCGCGCCAGCGCACATCCTCCACCATCGCGGCCATCACCGCCATCACCCGATCGCCCCCGCCCACCGACTGGGCACAGATCGCGCCATAGCTTTTCGCGCCCTTCGCGTCGGCGATATGGCGATAGCGATCGACCGGGTGGGCGGAGAAATAAAAGCCGAACGCTTCCTTTTCCTGCGCCATGCGGTCGGCCACCGACCATGTCTGGTGCGGCGGGATGCGCACATCGGCATGCGGCGTCTCGACGTCGCCGAACAGCCCGCCCTGCCCGCTGATCCGTGCCTCCGCGGCGCTGGCCGCCACGCTCAGGATGGTCTCGGCCGCCGCATGCACGCCCGCCCGGTCCGGATTCATCGCATCGAACGCCCCCGCCGCCGCCAGGCTTTCCAACTGCCGCCGGTTCAACATGCGCGGTTCGATCCGGTCGGCGAAATCGTCGAGCGTCTTGAACGCCCCGCCCGCGTCGCGCTCGGCGACCAGCAACTCCATCGCCTTCTCGCCGACGCCCTTCAACCCGCCCAGCGCATAGCGCACCGCATAGCCCAGTCGCGCGTCGTCGCTGTCGTTAGCCACCGACTCCACCGAGAAATCGGCTTCGCTGCGGTTGATATCGGGGGCCAGGCAGGTCAGCCCCATGCGCCGCATATCATCGACGAACACCGTTAGCTTGTCGGTGAGGTGAATATCATACGCCATTGAAGCCGCATAGAATTCCGCCGGATAATGCGCCTTGAGCCAGGCGGTATGATAGGCCAGCAGCGCATAGGCAGCGGCATGCGACTTGTTGAAGCCGTACCCGGCGAACTTGTCGATCAAATCGAACAGCTCGTTCGCCTTGGCCTTGGGAATGTCGCTGTTGGTCGCGCAGCCATCGACGAAGCGGGACCGCTGGGCGTCCATTTCCGCCTTCACCTTCTTGCCCATCGCGCGCCGCAACAGATCGGCGTCGCCCAGCGAATAGCCCGCCAATATTTGCGCGGCCTGCATCACCTGTTCCTGATAGACGAAGATACCATAGGTTTCTTCCAGGATGGGTTTGAGCAATATATGCGGATATTCAATGGCTTCCGCGCCATTCTTGCGACGCCCGAACATCGGGATATTGTCCATTGGACCGGGGCGATAGAGCGAGACCAGCGCGATGATGTCGCCAAAGCCGGTCGGCCGCACCGCCGCCAGCGTCTTGCGCATGCCTTCGGATTCCAACTGGAACACGCCCACCGTATCGCCACGCTGGAGCAGGTCGTACACCGCCTCATCGTCCCAGGCGAGCGTCTCCAGGTCGATCTCGACCCCGCGCGCCGCCAGCAGCGCCACTGCCTTCTGCAACACCGAAAGGGTCTTGAGGCCCAGAAAGTCGAACTTCACCAGCCCCGCACCCTCGACATATTTCATGTCGAACTGAGTGACCGGCATGTCCGATCGCGGATCGCGATACAGCGGCACGAGCTGCTGCAACGGCCGGTCGCCGATCACCACGCCAGCGGCATGGGTGGAACTGTGGCGGGGAAAGCCCTCCAGCTTCATCGCCAGGTCAAGCAGCCGCTTCACCTGCGGGTCATTGTCATATTCCGCCCGGAACTCGGCAACCCCGTTCAGCGATCGCTCCAGCGTCCAAGGGTCGGTCGGGTGGTTGGGGATCAGCTTGGCCAGGCGATCGACCTGCCCATAGCTCATCTGGAGCACGCGCCCGGTATCCTTGAGCACGGCGCGGGCCTTGAGCTTACCAAAGGTGATGATCTGCGCCACATGGTCGCTGCCATATTTCTGCTGGACGTAACGGATCACCTCGCCCCGCCGGGTTTCGCAGAAGTCGATGTCGAAATCGGGCATCGACACGCGTTCGGGATTGAGGAACCGTTCAAACAGCAGACCCAGTTGCAGCGGATCGAGATCGGTGATGGTCAGCGCCCAGGCAACCACCGATCCCGCACCCGATCCACGCCCCGGACCGACCGGAATGCCATTATCCTTCGCCCATTTGATGAAGTCCGCGACGATCAGGAAATAGCCCGGAAACCCCATCTGGATGATGACATCGGCCTCGAACTGGAGCCTTTCCAGATAGGGCGCGCGCCGCGCCTCGTCGGTGATGCCCAGCTTTTCCAGCCGCCGCTCCAGCCCGGCCAGCGCATCGGCGCGCAATTGCCGCGCTTCCCCTTCGATATCGCCCGCCAGGCTTGGCAGGATCGGCTTGCGCTTGGGCGCGGATATGGCGCAGCGCTGCGCGACCAGCAGCGTGTTGGCCAGCGCCTCTGGCAAATCCTCGAACAGCCGCCGCATCTCCGCGGCAGGTTTCATCCACGCGTCGGGCGAACTGGTCTTGCGGTCGGCCGTCTCGACATAGGCGCCCTCCGCGATGCACAGCATGACGTCATGCGCTTCATGGAAATGCGGCTCGGTAAAGCAAGTCGGGTTGGTCGCCACCAGCGGCAGGTCGCGGGCATAGGCGAGGTCGAGCAGCGCCTCCTCCGCTTTCCCCTCCACCGGGTCCAGACGGCGGCAAATCTCGATATAGAGGCGATCGGGAAACAGCGCCTGCAAACGGTCGGCATAGGCCATCGCCGCGTCTGGCTGATCCTCCGCGAACAGCCGCGCCAGCGCACCCTCCCCACCGGCGGTCAGCGCGATCAGGCCATCGGTCCGCCCCTCCAGCACCGCCATATCGACATGCGGCAGCTCCTCGACAGGGCGATCGAGATGCGCCATCGAGACGAGCGCGCACAGATTGTCATATCCCGTGGTATCCTGCGCATAAAGCGCCAGCCAGTCATAGACGGGGCATGCCTTGCCGGGGCGATCCGGGCGCAGCACCCCCAGCATCGTACCGATGATCGGCTGCACACCCTCGCTCTTGCACGCATCGGCAAAGGCCATCGCCGCATAAAGCCCATTACGATCGGTCAGCGCGGCCGCAGGAAACCCCAATGTCCGGGCCTGTTTGGCGATCTTCTTCGGCTCGATCGCGCCGTCGAGCATGGTATAGCAGGAAAAGACGCGCAGGGGCACGAACTGGGCATGGGACATGGCGTCATAGTGGCTGGTCCACCCGATTCGTAAAGGGGCAGCGCACGATAAATCCGTGGATATCCTCCTCCGCACGACCAATGGCACGGCGAAGGGGCACGGAGCGGCAGCCTTAAGGAATTCACAATGGGTCGCCGCTAAACCCGGCGCGATCATGCGTTTATCGACGATCACCAACTGGGCCTATGGCGCGACCGTCCTCCTGACGATAGCTTCGGGCACGACCATGCTCATGGCGTCGGGCGCAGAACAGCGGGAACGCGCTGCCGTCACGCAACGCGCAACCTTCGATCAGCTTACCGCGACGCTGGAAGGCGACGCCTATCGGCTGACCGAGCAGGCGCGCGCCTATGTCGTGACGGGCGATCCGACGCACCTGATCGCCTATAACCGGGAATTAAGCGCCCTGCGCGCGGTCGAGCGCCGTATAAGGGCGCTGAAGGATGCCGGCGCAAATCCGGTCGAACTCGACGCCCTGCAACAGGGTCTGCGCTGGGCCGACGCGCTGGCCGACGAACAGCAGCAGGCGATCCGTGCGGCCAAGGGCGGCGACCCGGAAACCGCCCGCCAGATATTGTTCGGCGACGAATATGGCCGTGAACTCGATCGGGTTGCCGCGCAGATCGGCAAGTTCCAATATATGCTCGACCATCGCACCGAAGCGGCGGTCCATCGTTCGGTCGAAACATCGCGCCAGTGGCGCACGGTCTCGGAAGCGATGCTCGGCGCCACCGCCCTGCTGTTCCTGTGCGTCCTCTACTTCATCCTGAAACTGCGCATTCTTCGCCCGGTTGTGCGCTTGAGCGATGTCGTCACCCGCCTCGCGGCACAGGATTTTGCGGCTATTCCACCGCAGTTCGATCATGTCGACGAGATTGGCGACATGGCCGATGCCATCCGTATTTTCCGTGAAAACGGCTTGGAACGGCAACGGCTGGAGAAGGAGCGCGACGCCGACCATAATATGCGGGACTTGCTCTCACGCATGACGCAGCGGTTACAGGGATGCGACAGCACGGCCGATCTGGTCGATGTCGCCCGCCGTTTCGCGCCGGAGATCGCGCCAAGCTTTGCCGGCAGGCTCTATATTCACGATGCCCGTCGCAATGCGATGACATGCGCCTGCGAATGGCTGTCCCCCACCCAATCGCGCCCCGAATTTCCGCCTTCGGCCTGCTGGGCGCTCCGCCGCGGCCAGACGCATCAGCCATCGGGCGGGATGATCGACATTCCCTGTGAGCATTTGAGCGAGCATCTGGGCGAACATATCGACGGCCCTGCCGATCGGCCGACGATCTGCATTCCGCTTGCCGCACAGGGCGAAAGCATCGGCCTGCTCTATTTCGAGCAGCGCGACGGCAGCGAGCCGGCGGAACGGGAATGGGCGCAAAAATATTTGGAGATGCTGGCCGAAAATATCGGCCTGGCGCTCGCAAATCTCCGCCTGCGCGACACGCTGCGCGAAATGGCGATGGCCGATCCGCTGACTGGCCTGGGCAATCGCCGAGGGTTCGAGGCAGCCCAATCGCTCCATGTGACGGATGCCGAACGCGGCGATTTGCCCTTCAGTTGCCTGGCGATCGATATCGATCATTTCAAACGCTTCAACGACAGCTACGGGCATGATGCCGGTGACGCCGTGCTACGCGCCGTGGGAGACGTGCTGGCGGCCTCGATGCGGGAGCAGGGCGCGGCCTTCCGCCTGGGGGGCGAGGAATTCATGCTGTTGATGCCCGGCTTCGACCGCGACCGCGCGCTGGCCCGTGCCGAGCAGGTCCGCCAGGCGATCCGGTCGCTTCAGATCGACTATCGCGGGGTGACGCTGGGTCGCATCACCGCATCCTTCGGTGTCGCCACCGCGCCCGATCATGGCCGTGCCGCCGTCATGGCGCAGACCGCCGACGCCGCGCTGCTGCGCGCGAAGAGCGAAGGCCGCGACCGCATCGTCGTGGCGACCAGCCGCGATGGGGCCGCCGTCGCCTGAAGGATCAGGCCAGCACGCCCTCATGCAGCCGGACCACCCGGTCCATCTTGGCGGCCAGCCGCTCATTATGCGTTGCGACCAGCGCAGCCGACCCTTCTTCGCGCACCAGTCGCAGGAATTCGCCCAAGACGATATCGGCCGTGCGCTCATCCAGATTACCGGTCGGCTCGTCCGCCAGCACCAGCGCAGGCCGGTTGGCCAGCGCGCGCGCGACCGCGACCCGCTGCTGCTCGCCGCCCGATAGCTGGCTGGGGCGATGATCCAGCCGGTGCCCCAGCCCTAGCGAACGTAGCAGATGCTCCGCGCGCGCCTTTGCCACGCCCATCTCCACATCGCGGATCACCTGCGGCAGGATGACATTCTCTGTCGCGTTGAAATCCGGCAGCAGATGGTGGAACTGATAAACGAAGCCCAGCGCATCGCGGCGCAGGCGCGTGCGTCCGTCATTATCCAGCTTGGCGGCTTCCTCCCCGCCGATCATGATCGACCCGTCAAAGCCCCCCTCCAGCAGGCCCACCGCCTGCAACATCGTCGACTTGCCGGAGCCGGACGGTCCCAGCAGCGCGACGATCTCGCCCGGCCCGACATTCAGGTTCACGCCGCGCAGCACGTCGATGGTGACGCCGCCCTGCGTGAAACTGCGCGTCAGGCCGCTGACTTTCAGGATATCATTCATAACGCAGCACCTGGACCGGATCGGTATTGGCGGCCTTGAAGGCCGGATAAAGGGTAGCGAGGAAACTGAACACCAGCGCCATGATGCAGATGCTGGCGATCTCCACCGGATCAGGCTGCGATGGCAGTTCGGTCAGGAAGCGGATCGAGGGATCCCAGAGATTCTGCCCCGTCACGAACTGGATCGCGTTGACGATGCCCTGGCGGAAGAAAAGGAAGGTGAAGCCCAGCACCATGCCGGCCGCCATGCCCAGCGTTCCGATCGTGACGCCCACGGTCATGAAAATCTTGACCAGGCCGATCCGGCTGGCCCCCATCGTCCGCAGGATGGCTATGTCGCGCGTCTTGGCGCGCACCAGCATGATGAGCGACGAGAGGATATTGAACACAGCGACCAATACGATGATCGAGAGGACGACGAACATCGCGATGCGCTCGACCGCCAGCGCCTCGAACAGCGAGGCGTTCATCTGTCGCCAGTCGGTGACAACGGCACGTCCCGCGACTTTTGCCGCCAATGGCTGTAATATCTGGCCCACTCGATCGGCATCGACAGTCTCGACCTCGATCATCCCGACGACGTCACCGAGCAGGAGCAGCGTCTGCGCGTCCTCCATCGGCATGACGACGAACGCCTTGTCATAATCATAGACCCCGACCTCGAAGATCGCGGCGACCTGATAGCTGACTTCGCGCGGCACCGTGCCGAACGGGGTGGCCCGCCCCGCCGGATTGATGATGGATATGCTATCGCCCAGCGTGATCCCCAGATTCTCCGCCAGCCGCACGCCCAGCCCGACCTTGCCGCCATTGGCGGTCAGATCGTCCAGATTGCCGGCCACCACCTTGCCCTTCAGCGTGGGATTGGCGCGGATATCGGGCACGGTCATGCCGCGCACCAGCACCGCTTCGACGCGACCCCTAAAGTTTGCGAGCAGCGGCTGCTCGATCATCGGCGTCGCGCTGGTGACGCCCGGCGTCGCCTTGGCCTCCGCCAGCACCGCGCGCCAGTCGGGCAACCGCCCGCCATAGCCCTGCACCACCGCATGACCGTTCAGCCCCACGATCTTGTCGAACAGTTCGGCGCGAAAGCCGTTCATCACGCTCATCACGATAATCAGCGCGGCCACGCCCAGCATGACCGCCGCCAGACTGATCCCCGCCACCAGGAAGATGAACCCTTCGCCCTTGCCAGGCAGCAGGTAACGCTTGGCGATCATGCGTTCGTAACGGTTGAGAATCATGGGTGAAGGGGGGCCTCTCGTGGCGAACCGGTGGGCAACGCTCTAGCAGGGTCGCCCGACAGGGCAAGGCAGCACAATTGTTGCTCATACGACACAGGCGTGACATGAAAATTATTCAACGCTGAGTTTACCCGTGACTCCGCACTGCGGCGGTCATAGCAAGACCATCGAAGCGCAGGCACAAATGGCCGTGGTTCAGGGAATACCACTTCCCGTTTTGAGCTTGGGGGCTGAGAAACGGTCGAGGTGGTGCCAAGGGGGAGACGAGAAATCGTCCATTAAGTGCCCGGGTCGCGCCATAGCCGCGATCCGGGCACTTTTTTGCGTGTCGCCGTCCCGATCCACCCTCTTGAACTCTAAAATAGTCGAACCATATCACGCCTGTCCGGCCGCCAGATGGGGTCGGACACAGTATCGCCGGGCGCCAATATGGGTCCGGCCCTGTTCATTTTGCTCTTTGGGAGACTATGACAATGCGTGGTTTTGACCTTACCCCCTATCGCCGCTCCACCGTCGGTTTCGATCGTCTGTTCGACCTTATCGAAAATAATGCGCGTGTGAGCCAGGGCGACAATTATCCGCCCTTCAATATCGAACGGCTGTCCGATGATCGCTATCGCGTGACCCTCGCCGTCGCCGGTTTCCGCACCGACGAGATCGAGATCACCGCACAGCAGAACCTGCTCCAGGTCACTGGTCGCAAGGATGAGGTGAGCGGCGCGGACCGCACCAAATTCCTGCATGTCGGCATCGCCAACCGCAGCTTCGAGCGCCGCTTTGAACTGGCCGATTTCGTGCGTGTCGAAAAGGCCGACCTGGCTGACGGTCTGCTGATCATCGACCTGTTGCGTGAAGTGCCCGAAGCGATGAAGCCCAAGAAGATCGCCATCAACGGCGGTCAGCTTGTGGACATCAACGCGGAACGCGACGCGGCCTGATCATCGAAACGACTGAAGAGGGCGCGGCGGGCAACTGCCGCGCCCTTTTGTCAGCCTTCGAGCAAACTCGATCCGACGGCCTCCGCCACCTTTATTCCGTCGATCCCGGCCGACAAGATTCCGCCCGCATAGCCCGCCCCTTCTCCCGC
Organism: uncultured Sphingobium sp.; assembly: GCA_964562225.1. Lineage (GTDB taxonomy): Bacteria > Pseudomonadota > Alphaproteobacteria > Sphingomonadales > Sphingomonadaceae > Sphingobium. The sequence continues at coordinate 22,563 of CAZLSU010000018.1, read as the reverse complement.
AGGAAAAAGCCCGCGCGTATTGAGGCTCTGATAATCGCGCGCCCGCGTGATGCGCACCGGTGAAGAGGTGCGCGTTTCCACCCCGGTCATCGTCGCGTCGGGATGATCATAATTGGCGATCTGCCGACCGAACACCGGCAACGCCTCGCGGATCGCGTCCACTACGAAGCCCGGCAATATCGCCGCAAGATCGGTGGGCTTCACCCCCGGCTTGTACGAAGGCTCCACCGCGCCGAACGCGGTGGAAGCGCGCCCCGCCAGAAAGTCCCCTACCCGCTGCCCCGGCGCATCATAGGTGGCCCCGCCCGCCACGAACGCCGCCGCCTCCAATTGCCGTTGCAGGTCGATCCCCGCCAGCACATGCCCCGGATAGTCGCGCTCGGGGTCGATCCCCACGACCAGCCCCGAATTGGCATTGAACTCTGCGCGCGAATATTGGCTCATGCCGTTGGTCACGACCCGCCCCTCTTCCGACGTAGCCGCGACCACCCGCCCGCCCGGACACATGCAGAAACTATAGACGGTGCGTTCGTTCTTGCAGTGATGCGACAGCGTATAGGCGGCCGCCCCCAGATCGGGATGCCCCGCGCACGGCCCGAAGCGCGCCCGGTCGATCCAGCTTTGCGGATGTTCGATGCGCACACCGATCGAAAAAGGCTTGGCGTCCATATGCACGCCGCGATCATAGAGCGTCTGGAAGGTGCCGCGCGCGCTGTGGCCGATCGCGAGTACGACATGGCTGGCGGCAAGATAATCGCCATTATGGAGATGCAGACCTTTCATCGTCCGCGTCCCGTCAGTGCCGACCGCCACATCGAAATCCTTAACCCGCGTACCGAAACGATATTCGCCGCCCAGCGCCTCGATCGTGCGGCGCATCGCCTCGACCATCGTGACGAGCCGGAACGTGCCGATATGCGGATGCGCCTCGGTCAGTATCTCGGGCGGCGCGCCCGCCGCGACGAATTCGGTCAAGACCTTGCGGCCCAGATGGCGCGGATCTTTCACCTGACTCCACAGCTTGCCGTCGGAGAAAGTGCCCGCCCCGCCCTCGCCAAACTGGACGTTGGATTCGGGGTCCAGCACGGATTTGCGCCACAGGCCCCAGGTATCCTTGGTCCGTTCGCGCACAACCTTGCCGCGCTCGACGATGATCGGACGCAAGCCCATTTGCGCGAGGATAAGTCCCGCAAACAGCCCGCACGGCCCCGCGCCAATCACGACCGGGCGCGGCCCCGCATAGTCGGCAGGCGCGCGGGCGGTGAGGCGATAGTCGGTGTCGGGCGTTACCCTCACATGGGGATCACCGGCAAAAAGCGCCAGCGCCGCGGCCTCGTCCTGCACCATGACATCGACCGAATAGACCAGCAGGATCGCCGATTTACGCCGCGCGTCATTGGCACGACGGGCAATCGTCAGGGACAATAACGCATCGGACGTAATCCCAAGCCGCGCGAGCACAGCGTCGCGCAACGCCTCCGGCGAATGATCGAGCGGCAATTTGATATCGGACAGACGAAGCATGCCGCGCGCTTATGGCAAATCGGGGTGTTGCGCCAGATGGGGGTGGGCTGGCGATACGTTATTGGGCGTGGGAGGATAGCGCGATCTCTCAGATGATATCGTGCGACCGCCTGAGGCCCCAGCCTTCGCTGGGGCGACGGCAAGGGGATGTCTCTCTCAGACCACCCAACCCTAAATCTCCACCTGGCTCCCCAATTCCACCACCCGGTTCGTCGGCAGCCGGAAAAACTCCATCGCGCTTTCCGCGTTGCGCAGCATCCAGGCGAAAATCTTCTCACGCCACAGCGGCATGCCCGGCTTGTTCGATGGCAGCAATGTCTGGCGCGCAAGGAAAAAGCTGGTGTCCATCATCTTGAAGGCCGCGCCGCACTGGTCGATATTTTTAAGCGCGGCGGGTACGTCGGGTTCCTGCATGAAACCATATAACAGGACCAGCCGGAAAAAGCCCTTGCCCAGATCCTCCAGGCGGCAACGCCCGTCATCCTCGACCACGGGCACGTCCTTGATCTTGACCGTCAGCAAGATGACCCGCTCATGCAGCACCTTGTTGTGCTTGAGGTTGTGTAATAGCGCATGGGGCACGCCATCGGGCGTGGAGGTCATGAAGACGGCGGTGCCCGGCACCCGCACCGCGCTGTTGGCGGCGGACGCGACGAACACCGGGATCGGCATCGCCGCTTCGCGCAGACGGTCCTGCATCAGCTTGCGGCCGCGCGACCAGGTGGTCAGCAGCGTGAAGATGATGAAGCCGACCAGCAGCGGGAACCACCCGCCATCGGGCACCTTGGTCAGGTTCGCCGCCAGATAGGCGCCATCGACGATGTAGAAGACGCCGAGCACGGGCGCGGCATAATACCATTTCCACTTCCACAGGCGGTACAGCACCACCGTGAGCAACACATTGTCGATGAACATCGCGCCGGTCACTGCGATGCCATAGGCGGCGGTCAGGTTGGACGATGTCTGGAAGGTCAGCACCAGCAGGATCACCATGATCATCAGGCCCCAGTTGATCAGGGGAATGTAGATCTGCCCGGCGGTCGCCGCGCTGGTATGTTCGATCCGCAGGCGGGGCATAAAGCCGAGCTGGATCGCCTGCTGCGTGACCGAGAAAGCGCCCGATATCACCGCCTGCGACGCGATGATCGCCGCCATCGTCGCCAGCGCGATCAGCGGCAATTGCGCCCATTGCGGGGCCAGATTGTAGAAGGGGCTGTCCAGCGCCGCCGCGCCTTCCCGAAACAGCAGCGCCCCCTGCCCCATATAGTTGAGCATCAGCGCGGGCAGGACGAAGACCAGCCAGGACACGCGGATCGGATTGCGACCGAAATGCCCCATATCGGCGTACAGCGCCTCCGCACCGGTCACGGCCAGCACCACCGCGCCCAGCGCCAGAAAGGCAGGCAGCGGGTCGGTAACGAAAAACATCACCGCCCAATAGGGATTGAAGGCGAACAATATGCCCGGCGTCTTCAATATGCTGATCACGCCCAGCCCGGCGATCGTCACGAAATAGAGTAGCATGATCGGACCGAACAGCGTCGCCACCCGGTTGGTGCCCAGCCCCTGTATCCAGAACAGGCCGAACAGGATCATGACCGCGGCGGGCAGGATGACCGGGGCCAGGGCGCTATTATAGACCGCCAGACCTTCGACAGCCGAGAGAACCGACACGGCGGGGGTAATCATCGAGTCGCCATAGAACAGCGCGGTGGCGAACACGCCGAGCAGGATGATCCCGCTCGACCAGCGCGGCGTCTTTGTGGTTCCGTTGATCAGCGCCAGCAGCGCCAGGCTGCCGCCTTCGCCCTTATTGTCGGCGCGCATGATGATGGAGACATATTTGAGCGTCACGACCAGCATCATCGACCAGAACATCAGGCTGATGACGCCCAATATATGATCGGGGTCGAGATCGAGATGATGATGCCCCGCGAACGTCTCACGGAAGGCGTAGAGCGGACTGGTGCCGATGTCGCCGAACACGATGCCGATCGCGCCGACAACCAGTTTCAGCGTAGCCTTTTGTCCGGCATGGCTGTGGCTGCCCTCATCATCGTGCGGGGGAGCGGGCGTATCAGCCATGTCGGATCGTAAAGGTCATTATCGGATGAACACCCAGATGGACTTGGCGATCCCGGCCTTCCGGACGACCCCTGAACGACCGCGCACTACCATGGCCGGGAAGGCTTCGCAATCGCGGTATAAAGGTCAGCGTGGGGGCGGTCCGCCCGCAGCCAGCATCGCGTCGATCCGCGCGATATTCTGGATCAGTTCGGCACGGATTTCGCTGTCGGCCGGCGCGCGCTCGGCCAGCGGTGCCCACAGTTTCCGCGCACCGTCAAGATCGCCCGATCGCGCCAGAGCCAGGCCATAGAAATAGGGCGCGGCCGGCGCGGCGGGGTCGATCTGCATCGCCTGCCGGAACGCATAGTCCGCGCCGGGCGACACGATGCCGCCGCCATGGGTGACCAGCGCATTGCCCAGTCCCAGCCACAGATTCGGGTCGCGCGGACTTTCCCGCAGGCCCGACAGCAGGATGTTCGCGGACTCCCGCGTCTTGCCCTGCCGTCCCAACCCATCGGAGATCATCAGCCATTGGCCCGCCGGGCCGAACCGTTCGCCGATGGCACGGCGACGCTCGGCCATATCCTCGTCGAAGCCCTGCCCGGCCGCCGCCTTTGGCTGGCGTGGATCGCCCGCCAGCGCCGGCCGTCCCTGCCAGGCATAGCCCGCCAGACCCAGCAGCAGCGCCGATGCGGCAATTTCCCAGCTCGCGCGCGGCGCACGACCGATCAGGATCAGCGCGGCGAGCGCGATGACGGCAAGGCCGACGGCGAAAACCCAACCCATCAGCGCACCCTCTTCTTCAATCGCCCGCGCACCAGCAGCGCGCCCACCAGCAGCAGCAGGGCCGGCGCGGCCCATAAGGGCCACAGGATCGGCGCGGCGGTGGGTTCATAGCTGACCCAGTCGCCATAGCGGCTGATCAGCCAGGTACGGATCGCCTCGGGCTGCTCGCCCGCCATGATCCGCTCGCGAATCTGCGATCGCATGTCCCCCGCCATGCTGGCATTGCTGTCGGCGATCGACTGGCTCTGGCAGGTCAGGCAACGGATCGTCATCATCAGCGCACTCGCCTTGCGCTCCAACGCGGCATCGGGAATCTGGCGGTCGGCCCAGGGCGCGGGTGGCAGCGCGGTTTGCGCGAACAGGGGCTGCGCGATCAGGAGCAGCAGCAGGGCGAGGAAGCGCCTCATTGCGCGTCCCTCAGTTTCTGGAGGATGGCGGGCACATCATCGGCGCGGATATCGCCGATATGCTGATGGGTGATGCGCCCCCTGCCGTCGATCACGAAGGTTTCGGGGACGCCCGACGATCCCAGCGCCATCTGGACGCTGGACCGCGCATCGAGGCCGATCCGCTCATAGGGATTGCCCCAGCGGGTCAGGAACCCGTCGACATCGGGGCGCGCGTCGCGGATCGCGATCGCGTCGATCTGGACGCCCGCCTGTTTGAGCGTCAGCAGTTGCGGCGCTTCGGCGGCACAGGGCACGCACCAGCTCGCGAAGATGTTGAGCAGGCGCGGCTTGCCGGTCGCCAACTGTGCGCTGGTCAGGGGCGGTCGGTCGCTGGCGGCGGCGGGCAGGTTGAACGCCGGGAGCGGCTGGCCGACCAGTTTGGACGTGATGACCCGGTCGTCCGGCTTGAACAGCCCGCCGGCAAACAGGAGAAATAGGATCAGGAACAGCGCCAATGGCAACCATATCACCACCTGTTTCATGGATTCGCCTTTCGCGCCCGCCACTTCATCAGCCAGCCACGCCGCTCCCGCCCGACCAGCGCCAGCATACCGCCCAGCGCGATCATGATCCCGCCCAGCCAGATGCAGGTGACGAATGGCTTCCACCAGATACGGATCTGCCACCGCCCTGGATCGGCCTCCTGCCCCAGCACGACATAAAGCTGCCCATCCCAGCGGGTGAGCAGCGCGGCTTCGGTCGTCGTGGTCGGCGGGGAGGAGAAGAAGCGCGATTGCGGATGGATGGCGACGGGCGCCCCGCCCATGCGGTTCACCCGCATGTCGGCCTGGAGCGCGGTCCAGTTATCGCCAGCGATCGGCATGATCTTGTCGAAGCGCAGCGTCCAGCCCGCCGTTTCGATGATGTCGCCAGGCCGGGCCGCGACCAGCTTCTCGACCGTGAAAGCCGAATCCGCGGCCATGCCGCCCAGGCTGACGGCACAGCCCAGATGGGCAATGACCATGCCGAACGTGAACAGCGGGGTGCGGCGCAGGTTGCGCTTCCAGAGCGGCGCAAGGCTGGCCACGCCCACGGCGAATGCTATGACCAGCCCAAGGAATGGCAGCACGCCGATGCGGCCCCACGCCAGCACGGCGACGGGGGCCAATGCCAGCAGCGCCACGATGGCAGGCACGCGCAGCCGCGCGGCGACCGCACCTATCGTATCGCGCCGCCAACGGGTCAGCGGCCCGGCCGCCATGGCGATCAGCAGGACCAACGCGATCGGCCCGGCGATCCGGTCGAAATAGGGCGGGCCGACCGACACCTTGTAACCGAAAGCCTCTGTCATCAGCGGATAGAGCGTGCCGATCAACACCAGGCCCAGGATCACCGAGAGCAGCAAATTGTTGACCACCAGCATCGTTTCGCGGCTGACCAGCTCGAACTGCGCGCCCTCACGCACGCTCCCGACCCGCCAGCCGAACAGCGCCAGCGCGCCGCCGATATAGATGCCCAGCAGCGCGAGGATGAAAGTGCCGCGTTCGGGATCGACGGCGAAGGCGTGGACGCTGGTCAGGATGCCGGAGCGGACGAGGAAGGTGCCGACCATCGACATGGAGAAGGCGACCACCGCCAGCATGACCGTCCAGGCGCGCAGCGAATCGCGGGTCGCCAGCACGGTGACGCTATGCAGCAATGCGGTCGCCGCCAGCCAGGGCATCAGCGAGGCATTTTCGACCGGATCCCAGAACCACCAGCCGCCCCAGCCCAACTCATAATAGGCCCAATAGCTGCCCGCCGTGATGCCCAGCGTCAGCAGCACCCAGGCCCCGAGCACCCAGGGCCGCATCGCGCGGGCAAAGGCGGCATCGACATTGCGCGTCAGCAACGCGCCGATGGCGAAGGAGAATGCCACCGACAGGCCGACATAGCCCAGATAAAGGGTGGGCGGATGGAAGGCGAGGCCGGGGTCTTGTAGCAGCGGGTTCAACCCCTGCCCGTCCGGCGCGGCGGGATCGATCCGGGCAAACGGATTGGAAGCAAACAACAGGAAGGCGTAAAAACCCAGACTGATAGCCGCCTGTCCGCCCAACGTCGCCATATGCGTGTCGCGGCGCAGCGCCCGCTCGAACAGGGCGACCGCTGACCCGGCGACGCCCATGACGGTCACCCAGAGCAGCATCGACCCTTCATGATTGCCCCATGTGCCTGCGAATTTATAGAGCCAAGGCTTCATCGAATGGCTGTTGGTGACGACCAGCAGCACCGACATGTCGGATCGCAAGAACAGCGTCACCAGCGAAAAGAAGGCGATGCCGGTGAGTGCGCCCTGTGCCACGGCGACGGGACGGACGACCCCGAGCAGATCGGGCTTGTTACCCGCCAGCCCAAAACCGACCAGCGCGAGTTGGAGCAGCGCCAGCGCGGCAGCAAGCCACAGGGCGGCGAGACCGGCTTCGGCGATCATGAGATCATTCCGTCATTCCAGCTTAAGCTAGAATCTCTCTTCTGCGCGTCCAACAAGACAGCGGGATCCCGGCTTTCGCCGGGATGACGGAAGTTAGGGATTCTCACCGCTCCACCTTCATCTCATGCGTCGCCTCATTATAATTCATGCCCTCCAGTTCGCGGGGCATATAGCGTTCGTCATGCTTGGCGAGCAGGTTGGTGGCGATGAACGTGCCGGTGCCGTCGAATGATCCTTCGGCCACCACGCCCGATCCTTCCTTGAACAAGTCGGGCGCGATGCCGCTGAAGGTCGCGGGCACAGTCGCCTTGCCGTCGGTCACGTCGAAACGGATCGTCACGCCGTCGCTGGCGCGCTTGATGCTGCCCTTGACGACCATGCCGCCCAGCCGGATGGCCTTGCCCGGCTCGACGCCTTTCGCCTTCACATCGCCCGGCGCATAAAAATAGGCGGCCTCGTCCCGAAGAGCCGACGCCGCCAGCAGGGCCGCACCGACCAGCGCCACCAGCGCCACCAGCACCAGGATCAATCGTTGATGCTTGGCCTTCATTCTCTACCACTCAATATATTGGCTTTCGTTTCGGCGGTGCGCATCGCGCGATAGCTGGCAATGCTGACGATCGCCGTGCCGATCAGCGTGACCGCATAGGCGGCGATGACGAAGGCCCACTGGTTCATCGCCCTATCCTCGCGTCAGCCGGGCGAGGCGCGCCTCTACCTTGGTCCGCGCCAGTATCGCGCGCATCCGCATCAGCACGATCGCGCCAAACAGCAGGGAAAAGCCGAGCAGCGTCAACCCCAGCGGCCATAGCAGCGCCATGTCGATGCTCGATCCGCGCAGCGTGATGCTCGGTCCCTGATGCAGGCTGTTCCACCACACGACCGACCGGTTGATGATCGGGATGTTGATCGCGCCGACCAGGCCGAAGATCGCCGTCACCGGGCTGACCCCGGCCTGCCCGTCGCGTGCGCTGGCATTGGCGAGCGCCATATAGCCAAGATAAAGGAACAGCAGGACCAGCATCGACGTCATGCGCCCGTCCCATTCCCACCAAGTGCCCCAGGTGGGACGTCCCCAGATGGAGCCGGTGGCGAGACATATCGCGGTAAACAGCGCGCCCGGCGCGGCAATCGCCCGGCCGGCGACGGCAGCAAGCGGATGCCGCCAGACCAGTTGCATCAGCGCCGATATGGCGATGCCGCTCCAGCCCGCCATGCCCAGCCAGGCGGCAGGCACATGGATGTAGAGGATGCGAACCGTCTGTCCCTGAAGATAGTCGGCCGGCGTGACAAATAGGCCGCAGGCGCACCCTGCGAGCAGCAATAACAGGCCGGGCCAGAACAGCCAGCCGGTCATCGGACGGGCTATGCCCAGAAAGCGGGCAGGATTGGCGAAACGGTGCATCTGCGCGCTCTTTAGCGGCACGTCGAGCGCAAGGCCAGTGGCCCTTTTGACCCCCTGGTTTGCGGCGTGCGAACGCGCCATCGGGTTTTTTGTTACAGGAGGGCGACAAATCGCGTCGGAGCCACTATATGCGCCGCAGCAAGCGCCGGGGTTCCGGCGCACCGGATCGGTAGTGGACCCGCTCAAGCTCATGCACAGCACGAACCCTTTCGACGACGACAAGCTGCGTGAAGAATGCGGCGTTTTCGGTATTTCCAGCGTGGAGACGGCTTCGGCCATCGTCGCGCTGGGCCTTCATGCACTCCAGCATCGCGGCCAGGAGGCGGCGGGAATCACCAGTTGGGATGGGCATGATTTCCATACCCACCGGGCGATGGGGCATGTCGCGGGCAATTTCGACCGCGATGATATCATCCGCGCCCTGCCCGGCGACGCGGCCTGCGGCCATGTGCGCTATTCGACGACCGGCGAAACATCGCTGCGCAATGTGCAGCCGCTTTATGCCGAGTTGAACTCGGGCGGTTTCGCGATCGCGCATAACGGCAACATCTCCAACGCGATGAAGCTGCGCCGCGAACTGATTCGGCGCGGCTCTATCTTCCAGTCCACGTCGGACACCGAAGTCATCATCCATCTGGTCGCGACCTCCAGCTACCGGACCCTGCTCGACAAATTCATCGATGCGCTGAAACAGGTGGAGGGTGCCTATTCGCTGATCGTGATGACCCCCGAGGGGATGATCGCCTGCCGCGATCCGCTGGGCATCCGACCGCTGGTGATGGGAAAGCTGGGCGATTCGGTGATCTTCGCGTCGGAGACCGTGGCGCTCGACGTGGTCGGTGCCGACTATGTCCGCTCGATCGATCCGGGCGAGTTGGTGATCGTGACCAATGCCGGTGAAATTCGTTCGCATCGTCCGTTCGGTGAGGTGCATCCCCGCCCCTGCATCTTCGAGCATGTCTATTTCAGCCGCCCCGATTCGATCGTGGACGGCTCCAGCGTCTATTCGGTGCGAAAGGCTATCGGCGCGCAACTGGCGATCGAAAATCCGGTCGATGCCGATTATGTGATTCCCGTGCCCGACAGCGGCGTGCCAGCCGCGATCGGTTATGCGCAACAATCGGGCATCCCGTTTGAATTGGGCATCATCCGGTCGCACTATATCGGCCGCACCTTCATTCAGCCGGGTGACAAGGTCCGTCACCTTGGCGTCAAACTGAAGCACAATGCCAACCGCGCGCTGATCAAGGATAAGCGGATCGTGCTGATCGACGACTCGATCGTGCGCGGCACCACCAGTTTCAAGATCGTGCAGATGATGCGCGAAGCGGGTGCGGCAGAGGTACATATGCGCATCGCCAGTCCGCCGACCCGGCACAGTTGCTTTTACGGCGTCGATACACCCGAACGCACCAAGTTGCTGGCGCACCGGCTGGATGTGGGCGGGATGCAGGATTTCATCCATGCCGACAGCCTGTCCTTCATTTCTATCGACGGCTTATATAAAGCGCTGGGCGAGGCGAAGCGTGCGGACATCCGCCCGCAATATTGCGACGCCTGCTTTACCGGCGACTATCCCACCACGCTGACGGATCAGGACGAAGTGGTCGTGCAAAACCAGTTCGAGTTGCTCGCCGAACGAATGGTCTGATCCTTTTCTCAATTCACGGAATTTCTGATGTCTGACCTGCCCCTTGCCGGGAAGCTCGCCCTTGTCACCGGTGCCAGTCGCGGGATTGGCGCGGCGACCGCGGAAGCTCTTGCCGCAGCGGGCGCGCATGTCGTCCTGACCGCGCGGACCGGTGGCGCGCTGGAAGAAGTGGAAGAGCGCATTCATGCGGCGGGGGGCAGCGCGACGATCGCGCCGCTCGACCTGATCGATGGGGAGAGCATTGGCCGGTTGGCAGGTGCGATCGGCGGACGCTGGAAGGCGCTCGATTATCTGGTGCTGAACGCGGCGACGCTGGGCAGCCTCTCATCGGTGCCCGCGATCGACCCCAAGGAGTTCGCCCGGTTGCTGACACTCAATGTCGGGGCACCGCAGGCGCTGATTGCGGCTTTCGATGCCATGCTGCGCAAGAGTGCTGGCGCGCGCGTCATCGCCGTCACATCTTCGGTGGGCGATGTGCCACGCCCCTATTGGGGTGCCTATGGCTCCTCCAAGGCGGCACTCGATATATTGATCGGTGCCTATGGCGAGGAGGTGAAGAATATCTCGCTGATCCGCACCCATATCGTCGATCCGGGCGCGACTCGCACGGCGATGCGGGCGCGGGCCTATCCCGGTGAAGACCCGGCCAAGCTCAAGACGCCTGATGTCGTCGCCAAGGCGATCGTGGACCTGATCATGAGCGATGCGCCCAGTGGGCATCGCATCAGGGTAAATGCCTGATATTCAGGGCTTGACCAGCGTCACCTGTGCTACGTCGATCGCGCCGCCGCGAAAACCGCCTTCGCAATACATCAGATAATAGCGCCACAGGCCGACGAAGCGTTCGTCGAATTGACGGGGCAACTGTCCCGCGTCGATCGCGGCGTCGAAGTTTTCGCGCCAGCGGCGTAATGTTTCGGCATAATGCGGGCCGAAGTGGGTGACGTCATGCCATTCCAGGCCCTGTGCTTGGGCGAGCGCGCGAAAGCGGCTTTCCGATATCAGCATGCCACCAGGGAAGATGTAGGTCTGGATGAAATCGGCGGCCGAAGCGTAAGATTCAAAGATGGCGTCGTCGATCAATATATATTGGATCGCCGCGCGGCCGCCGGGTTTGAGCAGGCGATCGATCGCGGCGAGATAGGCCGGCCAATATTCGCGCCCTACCGCTTCGACCATCTCGACGCTGGCGATCGCGTCATATTGGCCAGTAGCATCGCGATAGTCGGTGAGCAGGATGCGCGCATCCTTGCCAAGCACAGTACGGGCATGCTCCGCCTGTTCGACCGATAAGGTGAGGCCATCATAAGAGATGTTCTGCCGTTCCATCGCGCGCGCCGCGAGGGCACCCCAGCCACAGCCGATCTCCAATAGGCTGTCGCCCGGCTTCAGCGCCAGCCGGTCGATGATCGCGTCGGCCTTGCGCGTCTGGGCGGCCTCAAGCGGCTCATGCCTATCATCAGGACCGATGAACAAAGCACTGGAATAGTGCATATTTCTATCCAACCACAGGCTGTAGAAATCATTCCCCAGATCATAGTGGAAGGCGATGTTGCGCCGAGATCCGCGCTTGTCGTTACGGCGCAGGGCGTGCACGACCCGGCCCAGCCAGCGCATGGGACCGTGCGGCCGCGCAACTTTGCCCAGACTGCGCGCATTGGCGGTGAACAGCGCGAACAGGGGTACGGGATCGGGGCTGGCCCACTCACCTGCCGCCCAGGCGCGATACCAGCCCGCCGAGCCACCCAGCACCAGCCGGATCAATGCGCGCCAGCGACGCAGATCGACAGAGCAGGATGGTCCCGGCGCGCGTCCGCCCAATAGACGCATCGTGCCATCGGGCAGAGTCGCTTCCAACTGCCCCGCCGTCAGCCCGTCGTCGATACGGTCGAGCAGCCGATGAAACGGACCCGCGACCAGGCGGGCCATGCGTCCGCCGCTGGTGGTGGCATGACGTCGTTTTGCCGGGGCGCGGCGCAGGGGGCCGGGATCAATCGCATTCATCGGCCCGCTTTTGCCTCAGCCTTCGCGCGTCTTCAATCACTCTCTCTGGCTCGGGCGTAGGCAGAAAGCGCCCGCTCGCGCGCGACGCGGTGATCTATGATTTTCGCGGGATAGGCGTCGGGCCGAACCCCATATGAATCGGGGTCGTGGATGACATCATCGTCAAGCGCCGCCAGTTCGGGCACCCACTCGCGGATATAGTCGGCGGCGTCGAATTTGGCCGATTGGGTCAAGGGGGCCATGATTCGCGAAAAGATATTGGCGTCCACACCACTGCCCGCGACCCATTGCCAGTTGACGCTATTATTCGCGTAATCCGCATCGACCAGCGTATCCCAGAACCAGCGCGCGCCATGACGCCAGTCGATCAGCAGATGTTTGATCAGAAAGCTGGCGGCGATCATGCGGACGCGGTTGTGCATCCAGCCGGTCGACCAGAGCTGGCGCATACCGGCATCGACGATCGGATAGCCGGTGCGGCCGTGTTTCCAGGCTTTGAAGTCCCCCCGCGCCTCTCGCAGATCGCGCCATGGCATCGCGTCGAAAGCGGGCCGTGCATTGACAGATCCATAAGTGGGCAGCGCGCAGATCTGGCTATGGGCATAGTCGCGCCAGACCAGTTCCTTAAGGAAGGTCGTGGTGTCGCCGCGGATATTTTCCATCCGGTGCCATATGGCAGCGGGGGATATCTCGCCGAAATGCAGGTGCGGTGACAGGCGGGACGATCCCTCCCGCGAAGGCAGGTTGCGAGCGACATCATACGCAACGGCTTCATCTACGAAATCGTCGATTCGCTCATGTGCGCCCGCCTCGCCCGGCGTCCATTCCCTGCCAAACCCCTCCGCCCAGTCAGGCTTTGTGGGGAGCAGCTTCCAATCGTCCAGGGTGTCGCTCCTGGGCCAGGACTTGGGTGCCGGGATATGCCCCGGCGCGCGATGCGGCTCAGGCGGCGGCATATGTTCGCGCAGCGCCCGCCAGAAGGGCGTGTATATCTTGTATAGCCCGCCCCCTCCGGTCCGAACCGCGCCCGGCGGGAGCAGCAGGCCACCGTCATGCAGATGCAGGGACAGCCGGTCGCCCACGGCCTTCTGCGCATTGCGCCACCATGGTTCATAATGATGAAGGGCATGAACCTGAGTCGCGCCGACATCTTTGGCGATCTCGGACAATATATCGGCGCAGCGGCCGCGCCGCAGGATGAGGCGCGACCCCTTGGCGCGCAGACTTTCGTCGAGCCTTGCCAGACTATGATGCAGCCACCAGCGCGACGCACCCCCCATCGCCCAATCGCGCGGGCTTTCGTCGTCCAGCACATAGACCGGAACGACCGGCCCGGCGGCCACCGCCGCCAGCAACGCAACCTGATCGGCCAGGCGCAGATCCTGACGGAACCATAATATCACGGGATCGGGCATGGAGGCTCAATGCCACCCCGGCAATCGGGTTCCGACCTGTCCCTTGGGGATGGCGATTGATCGACATCAGGGCATCCAACCATGGACGAACGGCCATTGGCAGCCTATTCTAACCGCGACCGGCATCGGGGGATCGCCGCGACTGGGGGCATAACAGGGGTTGATAGGCAAAGATGCCGGACGTGAATGAACTACCCTACCGGCCTTGCGTCGGCATCATGCTGGTCAATATGGACGGCAAGGTCTTTGTGGGCCAGCGGCTCGATAACAAGGTCGAGGCATGGCAGATGCCGCAGGGCGGCATCGACGAAGGCGAGGAGGCGCGCACGGCGGCCCTGCGCGAACTGGGTGAGGAAACCGGCATCGGGCCGGAGCATGTCGAGATCATCGGCAAGAGCCGCGACGAGCATTTCTACGACCTGCCCGACGATCTGGTCGGCAAGCTGTGGGGTGGCAAATATCGCGGCCAGCGGCAGATATGGTTTCTCGCGCGGTTCGTCGGGCAGGACGAGCATGTGAACATCGAGACCAGTCATCCCGAGTTCCGCGAATGGAAATGGGCCGCGCCGGAGTCGTTGCCCGAACTGATCGTGCCCTTCAAACGCAAGCTGTATCGCGACATATTGCAGGAATTTGGCCACCTCATTTAGGGGAACCACCGCAAAAGGGCTTAAAATCGGCGGGCGGTCCGCTATGGACCGAGCGATGCGCCATTATCTTTCCATCTTGCCGCTCCTTCTGGCGTCGCCCGCGCTGGCGGATGAAGCGCCATTGCTGCCGTCGGCGGTGCGCGAAATGCTGGAGGCGGCGATCGCCAATGGCAGCGAGACCGAGATTGCGACCGTGGCCAAACTGGCACGGCAGACCAATCCCGGTTCCGCAGACGAAATTTCCCGCATGGTCGCCAGTTGGAAGGACCGCACCCGCCGCACCCAGGAAAGCGTGATTCGCGAGGCCAGCTTCGCCGATCTGTGGCGCGGCAAGATCGAGGCGGGCGGTTTTCGGTCCACCGGGTCGACCAGCGAACTGGGGCTTAGCGCTAGTCTGAACATCAAGCGTACGGGTATCCAGTGGACGCATGAACTGGCGGCCGTCGCCGATTATCGCCGGGCCAATGGCGTCGTGTCGCGTGACCGATATCTCGCCAGCTATACCCCCCGCTATGAATTCGATCCGCGCGGCTTTGCCTATGGGCTGATCCAGTTCGAGCGCGACCCTTCGATCGGCTATGATTCGCGTTACACGGCCTCGGCAGGCGTCGGTTACAAGCTGATCGTGAGCAAGGCGGTCGATCTGGCCGTCGATGTCGGGCCGTCGCTGCGCCATGCAAACTATAAGGACGGTCCCACAGAGACCAAGGTCGGTGGCCGTGGATCGATGGACCTGACCTGGCGCATATTACCCAACCTGTCCTTCAGGCAGACGGCGTCCGCCTATGCCGAGAGCGACGTGTTCAGCCTGAGCGCCCTGTCGGCGATCGAAACGCGGGTGACGACCCGATGGGCGGCGCGGCTGTCCTATAATGTCCAGTATGAGTCCGAAACGCTGCTGTCGGCGAGGGATTTCGACACGCTGAGCCGGGTGACGCTGACCTACGACTTCTGAGCCGTTGGCGGCGGGGGTGGAGCGTCGCCTCGCGCTCTGATAGACCCTTGGCATGACCGCCATTTCACCCGCCGAACATCTGGTGCTGGACCATGCAGCGGCCGCGCCGATGATCGATCAGGTGCAGGGCTGGGCCGCGATCAACAGCGGATCGCGCAACCTGGCCGGGCTTGCCGCCATGGAGGACATGATGGCCAGTGCCTTTTCGACCTTACCCGGCGATGTCGATCTGGTCACGCCGGACATTGCCGAAATGGTCACACCGGACGGGCGCGTGGAACCGCTGCTGCACGGGAGACATATGCGATTGTCCGTGCGCCCACGCGCGAACCGCCGGATATTGCTGACCGGGCACATGGATACAGTGTTTCCCGCCGATCACGCCTTTCAGGCGATGCGGTGGATCGACGCGACGACGCTGAACGGTCCCGGTGTCGCCGATATGAAGGGTGGCATCGCGGTGATGCTGGCCGCACTGACCGCGTTTGAGCGATGGCCGCAGGCGGCGTCCTTGGGGTATGACGTCATCCTTAACAGCGACGAGGAAGTGGGTAGCCCCTCTTCCGCTCCGCTGCTGCGCGAAGCGGCGGCCGGCAAGATTGCGGCGCTGACATATGAGCCTGCCTTGCCCGACGGCACGCTGGCCGGGGCACGGGCGGGAAGCGGCAATTTCTCTATCGTCGTCACGGGCCGCAGCGCCCATGCAGGGCGCAATCCGCAGGACGGGCGCAACGCGCTGATTGCCGCGGCCGATCTGGCGTTGCGGCTGAAGGCCGGGGAATATGCGGGCCTTAGCTGCAATCCGGCGAAGATCGACGGCGGAGGGCCGAATAATGTCGTGCCGGATCATGCCGTGCTGCGAGTCAATTTCCGGCCCCGCACGCCGGAGGATGAGAGCGCGGCGCGGACCTTGATCGACGCCGTCGTGGCAGACGTCGCGCGCGACCATGACGTCAATTGCCATGTCCATGGCAGTTTCGGCCGCCCGCCCAAGCCGATGGATGACAAGGCATTGGCGCTGTTCGAGCTGGTTAAGCAATGCGGCGCGGCGCTGGGCCTGACGATCGGCTGGCGGGACACCGGCGGCGTGTGCGACGGCAATAATATCGCGGCGTGCGGTGTACCGGTGGTCGATACGATGGGGGTATGTGGCGGCAATATCCACAGCAGCGATGAATTTCTGCTCACCGACAGCCTGGCCGAGCGGGCGCAATTGTCGGCATTGACGCTGATGCGGATCGCCCAGGGCGAGTTTCCAGCAAAAGAAAACCAACAGGGGAGCGGAATTTGAGCTTTTTCATGCGCACGGCGCGGCCGGATGATCTTCAAACTTTGTATGAGATGGCCAAGCTAACGGGCGGTGGATTCACGAACCTGCCGCCTGATCGCACGTCGCTATCCGCCAAGCTTGAGCGCACGGAGCAGGCGCTGGCGCGACAGGAGGCCGGGATCGTTGATGAGCTGATCGTCATGGTCCTGGAAAATGCGCAGACCGGGCAAGTGCGTGGCACCTGTCAGATTTTCAGCATGGTCGGGCAAAGCTGGCCATTCTATTCCTACCGCCTGGGGATGCTGACCCAGCACAGCCGCGAACTGGCGCGGACATTCCGTGCGCAGATGCTCTCGCTTACCACCGATCTGGAAGGATCTACCGAAGTCGGCGGACTGTTCCTGCATCCGCGCGAACGTGCCGAGGGTCTGGGATTGCTGCTGGCGCGCAGCCGCTATCTCTATATTCGCAACCATCGCGCCCGCTTTGGCGACAGGATCATCGCCGAATTGCGCGGCGTCATCGACGAAGCTGGCGGGTCGCCCTTCTGGGATGGGTTGGCGGGCCGCTTCTTCGGGATGAATTTCCAGGAAGCCGATGAATTTAACGCGGTGAACGGCAACCAGTTCATCGCCGACCTGATGCCCAAGACGCCCATCTACACGGCGATGCTCACCGACAGCGCGCGCAGCGTCATCGGCCTGCCCCACCCCAATGGCCGCGCCGCGATGCGCATGCTGGAGACCGAGGGCTTCGCCAATCCGGGCTATGTCGATATATTCGACGGCGGACCGACGCTGGTCGGACAGGTCGATACGCTCCGGACGATCGCGCAGGCCCGTGACGTTTTGCTGTCCGCGACGCATGAGAGCGGCGGCGACAAGATGCTGATCGCGACCGGGCAATTGGCGGAGTATCGCTGCGCCTATGGTCATGTGCGGGAGGCGGAGGGCGGCGTTTCGCTCGACGCGGCCAGCGCATCGGTCATGGGCCTGAGCGTGGGCGACAGCTTCACTATGGCGGGCCGCGCATGAGCGTTCGGGAGATTAATTTCGATGGGATCATAGGCCCTAGCCATAATTATGCGGGGCTGAGCCTGGGCAACCTGGCGTCGGCGAGCAATGCAGGCGCGGTGTCGCACCCCCGCGCCGCTGCGTTGCAGGGGCTGGACAAGATGCGGAGCAATATCCGGCTGGGCCTGACGCAGGGGATATTCCTGCCACAATGGCGGCCCGATGCGGCATGGCTGGAATCGCTGGGCACCAGCGTGTCGGAAGCCGAACCGCATATCCGCGCGGCCGCCCTGTCGGCATCATCAATGTGGGCGGCCAACGCGGCGACAGTATCGCCCGCCAGCGACACAGCCGATGGGCTTTGCCACCTGACCGTCGCCAATTTGGTCACCATGCCCCATCGCAGTCACGAATGGCCGCAGACTTTGGCGCAGTTACGGATCGCCTTTTCGGCGCGCGACGCTTTTGTCGTCCACGGTCCAGTGCCGCCGCCCTTCGGTGATGAGGGTGCGGCCAATCATATGCGGCTGTGCGACCGCCATGATGCGCCCGGCGTTGAGATATTCGTCTATGGCGAGGCGGGCGGGCCTTTCCCGGCGCGCCAGCATGTCGAGGCGAGCAAGGCGATTGCGCGAATTCATGGGCTGGACCCGGCGCGCGTGCTGTTCGTGAAGCAAAGCGAGGAAGCGATTGCGGCAGGCGCGTTTCACAATGACGTCGTAGCGGTAGCCAACGAACGGGTGCTGTTCACGCACGAAATGGCGTTCGCCGATAAGGATATGTTCTACGACCAACTGCGCGCCTTGTTGCCATCGGTCGAGATCGTCGAAGTGCCCGCAAGCGCCGTATCGCTGGCCGATGCGATCAAGAGCTACCTTTTCAATGCGCAGCTTGTGACGCTGCCTGATGGCGGCACCTCGACTCCGCTCGGGACGGGGATGGCGCTGGTGCTGCCGAGCGAGGCGCGATCGGTGACGGCTGTGTGGCAATGGCTGGAAGGGATGATCGCCGGCAACGGCCCGATTCGTCGGCTCGTACCGGTCGATGTGCGCCAGTCCATGGCCAATGGCGGCGGCCCTGCGTGCCTGCGCCTGCGCGTCGTCGCCGATCCGGCCGATATAGATCCGCGCTTTCTGGTCGATGAAGCAAGACTGGACGGCATCGCCCGGATCATCGGCGATTATTGGCCGGAACAGATCGCGCCTGCCGACCTGCACGACACGCGCTTGATCGCCAGAATCGAACAATCATGGTTAACGCTTGTTGACCATCTCGGCCTTTCAGGCGACCTTATACCCTAACGGCGTGGGGTCGGCTTTGAACGGAATTATAATGGGACGCATCAAACGCCTGTTTACCATAAAGACGAAGTTCGAGGCGTTTCTGATCATTTATACACTCGCGCTCGGCGCGACGGAGCGCGGCGCGGTCTATATGCAGCAATATCCCGGTATGGGCGGGCACCTGCTGGCGCTATGTTGCACGGGTGCCGTATTCATGGCCGGCGGAATGATCATCGATACCGTCGAATGGCGTCGCGATACTGCATAATATCTCCGTTTCCGAGCGGTTAACTACTTAATTCCACCGTAAAATGGGACATCCCCTTCTGGCATCGACCGGAAGAGGATGTTCCATGAACGAAATGAGCCGTTTCGACCGCTATCCCAGCGTCGCCGCTGCGGAACTGGTTCGCAATTTCGCCCATTGGCGCGAGATCGGTGCGCGCGATCCCGTAACGGTCACGCATCATGGCCGCGGAACCCATATGTTCGTCAGCATGGGCCATTACCGCGCTATCTTGGATGCGATCGACGGCATTGCGACGGACAGCGGTACCGAACAGATGCGATGGCTGGCGACGCTGCTGCATCAGGGTGTCATCCTGTGCCGCGCCGACCTGACGATCAGCTTTGCCAATCCAGCCGCGCTGGCGCTGGCGAAGCGGTGGGAGCGAGACCTGGCGGGCCAGATGCTGTGGGAAGCGCTGCCCGAATTCGCGGGCACGTTGACGGAGGCGCATATCCGCCACAGCCTGGCGTCCGGCGAGAGCAGCGCGGCCGATATCCCCTCTCCCTTTCGCAAGGATAGCTGGCTGCATCTGGAAAGCTGTCCCTTTGCAGGCGGCATCGTGCTTTTGTTGCGCGACATTACGCTGGACATGCAGCAGCACCGGCTGGCCGATGCCAAAGGCGCGATCGTCCGCGCGATCGACTTGCACGGCGCGATCGGCACGATACGCTTATCCGCACGGGGATTTATCGAGGATGCCGATCCCGCTTTTTGCCGCCTGATCGGACTGCCGCAGGCCCGACTGGTCGATATCGCTCTGCCGGACCTGATCGACATACCCGCCCGGCCTGCTTTGCGGCGGCAGATGGAACAGGTACTGCGGGGCGAAAACGATGCCGCCTTGCGCACGGTGTTGCTCACCAATCTGGAAGGGTGCCTGTCAGTGGATGCGGCATTGGTACGATTATCAGGCACCTATGGCACCGAAGGGGCGGTGATGATCGTGACGCGGGCCGCGGCCCATATTTCCGGCGCGATCTCGCCTTGAACCCCCTAACGAGTTTTTTTCGCATTATTCGCAAAGCAAAATGATCCGTTTCGGAGTGACCATGAACCCGTAGGATAGCATCGGCCCCCGACGCCTCATCGCCCGCTTCGCCGCTGGGACTATATGCGTAAATTGCGCAAACCATCGTCCCATCATGACGAACCTGTCCTTGATGACCTGTCCCTAAGCTCAGGGCCATGGAGACTACCCTTCCCTTGCGATCCCATCGATGCCGCCTCGACTTCGTTCGTGACCAGCGTGGTTCCGTTCTGGTCGAGGCGGCTTTTGCGCTGCCGCTCATCATCAGCCTGCTTTTTGGCATCCTGATCTATGGCTGCTGGTTTATGACGGCGCACTCCATCCAGCAGGCGGCGAACGATGCGGCACGCACAGCCATGGCCGGCCTGAACGACACGGAACGGCGTGCGCTGGTCAATAGCAGTGTCGCGGCCAGCCTGGCCAATGCGGCGACCGTCCGCATCGCCAATGTTGCTATCACAACCGCTCAAGCCAACAGCTATTATACCGTGACCCTGACCTATGACCTGGCGGGCGTGCCGATATTCGCGGCGTCGCCTTTCCCTTTGCCGGGCACGCTGATCCAGCGGGACTCGGTCGTGCGACTTCAGGGAGTATGAAGGCATGACAGCTCGGCTCCGATCAATCTATCGGAACCGCCGCGGCGGAATAACCGTCCTGCTTGCAGGGTCATTGTTCATGCTGGCTGGCGCGGCAACGGTCGCTGTGGATCTGGGTTCGGTTTTTCTTGCGCGGCGCGAATTGCAGGGCATTGCCGATGCCGCCGCCCTTGCCGCCAACAGCGCGGGCGGACGACCGGCTGCCGAAGCACTGATTGCCAATAGCGGCCGCAGCGGCGTGAGCGTGGCGGATCACACGACCGGACATTATGCTCGCGACCCCGCTGTGGCCGTGGAAAACCGTTATCAGGCAGGCGACGCGCGCGGCGATGCGACGCGACTGGTCCTGGAACAGCGCGTGCCGCTGTTCTTCGCGCGGCTGCTGATGGGGCGCGACAGCGTAGATATTGCTGCGACGGCGACAGCCGCCCGCGCCGACATGGCGGCTTTTTCGCTGGGTACCGGCCTGGCATCTATCAGTGATGGCGTGCCCAACGCCCTGTTGTCGGCTTTGGCAGGGACCGAACTCAACCTGTCGGTGATGGACTATCAAGGGCTGGTGTCCGCCAACGCCGACCTGCTTGGCTTTGCCAACGCGCTACAAGTCCGGCTGGGACGGCAGGGGGAGAGTCATGCATCGATATTCGGTCGCGATATCCCGGCGGCCACCGTCGTCAATGCGCTGGCCGATAGCGTCGCCAGCGCACAAAGCGCCACGCGACTGCGGGAGATTGCGAACCGGCTGACGGGGCGGACAATCAAACTCGACGAGATAATCGACCTTGGACCTGTTGGCGCGAGTGACACCGTTCAGCCGGGCCAGAGCCTGACGATGGACGCCTTCACACTGCTGCGCCTGATCCTGACACCACCGCCCGGACAGTCGGTATCGCTCGACCTCAATCTCAACGTGCTGGGCCTTGCGGGCGCAAGATTGATGCTGGTGACCGGTGGCGGCATGGCGCATTCGCCGTTGCTGACCATCACCGCCGCCCGCGACGTCGTGATCCGCACGGCGCAGACGCGCATCTACATCGAATCGACCGTGGCGGCCGCACTATCCGGCATCGCCAGCATCCGGGTGCCGGTCTATATTGAACTCGCATCCGCAGAAGCAAGATTGTCCGACATCAATTGCACGGCAGGGGCGCCGGGTGAAGGTGTGACGCTGGCGGTGACACCGTCGATCGGATCTGCGGCACTGGCCGATATCGACGTCGCCAGGCTGACCCAGTTTCAAAGCGTCATGCCCACCCGGCCCGCGATATTGGCACAGGTGCTGGTGACGAAAATAGCCGGCCAGGCCAAGATCGCCCTTGGTGGCACGCAGCCGCAGAGCGTGCATTTTTCGCGCGCGGATATAGAGGCGCAGCGGGTCCGCACGGTCGCCACGGGCGACCTGATGCAGGGCGTGGCTAGCTCTCTGGCGCGCGATATCCAACTCCAGATCTCGGTGCTTGGCCTGACGGTGTCCACCGGGCCGCTCGCCAATGGAGTGGGCACGGTCCTGGGTACCGCAGCGCCTGCCATCGACGGTTTGCTAAATCAGGTCAGCGCCATCCTTGGTCTGAAACTGGGCAAGGCCGACGTTCGGGTCCATCAGATGCGATGTGGTATATCGACACTGGTCGCATGACTCCGCGGCCGCGGCATTAGACATAAAAAGGGCCGGTCTTTCGACCAGCCCTGATCGCCTGATATGGCGGAAACTTTGGTGCACCCAGAGCGATTCGAACGCCCGACCCTCAGATTCGTAGTCTGATGCT
>CAZLSU010000017.1:0-42159 GCA_964562225.1 uncultured Sphingobium sp. | reverse complement strand
TGATCGACGTGACCCCGCCCGCCGTCATCATGATGGTCGGCCTGCAGGGGTCGGGCAAGACGACGACCACCGCCAAGATCGCCAAGCGGTTGAAGGAAAAGAGCGGCAAGAAGGTGCTGATGGCGTCGCTCGACGTTCAGCGTCCCGCCGCGCAGGAGCAGTTGGCGGTGCTGGGCACGCAGACCGGCGTCGCGACCCTGCCGATCATCGCCGGGCAGCAGCCGGTCGAGATCGCGCGTCGCGCGCTCCAGTCGGCCAAGCTTCAGGGTTTCGACGTGGTGCTGCTCGACACCGCCGGTCGTCTGCATGTCGACCAGGCGTTGATGGACGAAATGAAGGCGGTCGCCGACGTCGCTAACCCAGCGGAAATCCTGCTGGTGGTCGATGCGCTGACCGGGCAGGACGCGGTCAATGTCGCGACCAACTTTTCAGGTCAGGTGCCGCTGACCGGCGTCGTGTTGACCCGGATGGACGGCGATGCGCGCGGTGGCGCGGCGCTTTCCATGCGCGCGGTGACGGGCCGCCCGATCAAATTTGCAGGTACCGGCGAAAAGCTGGATGCAATCGAACCCTTCCATCCCCAGCGCGTCGCACAGCGCATATTGGGGATGGGCGATGTCGTGTCGCTGGTCGAGCGGGCGGCCGAGAGCATCGACGCGGACGAAGCCGACAAGCTGGCCAAGAAGATGGCCAAGGGTCAGTTCGACCTCAACGACCTGCGTGCGCAGTTGAACCAGATGCGCCGGATGGGCGGCCTTGGCGCGCTGGCGGGGATGATCCCCGGCATGAAGAAGGCGCAGGCCGCGATGGCGGGCAGCGGCGCGAACGACAAGACGCTGGTGCATATGGATGCGCTGATCGGATCAATGACGCCCAAGGAGCGGGAGAAACCGGCATTGATCAACGCCAAGCGCAAGATCCGCATCGCCAAGGGTGCCGGTCGCACGGTGCAGGACGTCAACCGCCTCCTGAAAATGCATCAGGAGATGGAAGGCGCGATGAAGAAGATCCGCAAGATGGGCGGCCTGAAAGGGTTGGCCAAGATGTTCGCGGGCGGCGGCGGTGCCGGGGGCATGGGTGGGCTTGGCGGCCTGCTCGGCGGCGGCGGCGGGATGCCGGGCGGAATGCCGGGATTGGGCGGCGGCGACATGCCGAAACTGCCCCCCGGCTTCGACAAATTCATGAAGAAATAAGCATTTTCAATATTTTAACGTCATATTTTAAGAAATCATAGAAAGGCATATATCATGGCAACTTCCATTCGTCTGTCGCGCGGCGGCTCCAAGAAGCGTCCCTATTACAAGATCGTCGTGGCCGACAGCCGCAGCCCCCGCGACGGCGCGTTCATCGAACGGATCGGCAGCTACAATCCGCTGCTCGCCAAGGATGATGAGAAGCGCATCGTGCTGGACGCCGAGCGCGCCAAGCATTGGGTGAGCGTCGGTGCGCAGCCGACCGATCGCGTCGCCCGCTTCCTGGATGCCGCCGGCGTCAAGGAGCGCATCGTGCGCAACAACCCCAACAAGGGCAAGCCGGGCGAGAAGGCCACCGAGCGCGCCGAGGAACGCGCGTCCAAGGAAGCCGAGGCCGAGGAATCCAAGGCAGCCGCCATCGCCGCCGCCGCTGAAGCCGAGACCGTGGACGTCGTCGCCGAAGCGGTCGAGGAAGCGACCCCTGAAGTGGCTGCTGAAGAAACCCCGGCTGCCGAAGCGACCGAAGAGAAGGCTGAGGGCTGAATCCCTTGACCGACAGGCCCGTCACGCTCGCCGCCATCGCAGGCGCCCATGGCGTGACAGGCGAAGTGCGCCTCAAACTGTTCGGCAAAGGGCCGGACAGTTTGAAGGCGTACAGAAATTTCGACGCGGCCGGACGCACATTAACGCTGAAGTCGGTGCGGCCCGGTCCCACCGGCGCGGTCGCGCGCTTTGCGGAAATCAATGGCCGTACCGAAGCCGAGGCGATGCGTGGCACCCCGCTGACCGTGCCCCGATCTGCCCTGCCCCCGCTGCCCGATGGCGAATATTATCATATCGATCTCATAGGCTTGCCCTGCATTTCTGATGCGGGCGATGAACTGGGCGCGATCGTCGCGGTCGAGAATTTCGGCGCGGGTGATGTGCTGGAAATCGAACGCCCCCGCGAGAATGACAAGCCGGGCAAACGCTTCATGGTGCCGATCCACGCCGCGACCCTTGGCGATACCCAGGCCGTGATTGACGCCGCCTTCGTCATCTAGTATATACTTTGCGTATATACGGAGGCTGTCATGAGCGAAGAATATAAGGCCAAGGTTTTCAAGTCGGGTAACAGTCTGGCACTACGTCTGCCCAAGGCTCTGGGTCTGACCGAAGGCACGGAAATGACCGTGCGCGAACAGCACGGCAAATATATGTTCGAGCCGGTCGATGCGCCACCCCGGAAAATCGACCTGACCGGGATCGCCGGGTCGATGCCGTGGCTTAAAGACATCCCGCGCGAGGATTTCGACGATCCCGTCCGCGATTGGCATCTGCTGGACGGATTGAAGGACGGATAGGTGCGGTATTTGATCGACACCAACTGCTGCATCTATCTGTTTACCGGCCTCTATCCATTGTTGAACGACCGTATTCTGGCTACGGACCAGGGTGACATTGCGCTCTCGACGATCGTTTTTGCCGAACTGGCTTTGGGGAGCGCCAATGGCAAAGCTCCGCCTATGGCCGCGCTCGAACGCCTGACCACCCAAATGCCGCTATTGCCGTTCGATGAAGCGGCCGCCCGATCCTATAGCGCATTACCGTTTCGACGCGGGCGCTTCGATCGCCTTCTTGCCGCGCATGCTTTAAGCCTGGATCTGGCGGTCCTAACGCGTAACGTGGCGGACTTCGCCGACATCCCCGGCCTGCGGGTGGAAAATTGGACGGTGTGACCCATGCTGCGACGCCTGCTGATTCTGATCGCCCTGACCGTGCCCGGCCCGCTGGCAGCGCAAACGCCGCCCCCGCCCAGGATCGCCGCAGCCATCCCCGAAATCGACCGCATGTTCGCGGATTTTCAGCGTGACAGCCATGCGCCGGGCCTTGCCTACGGCATCGTAGCCGATGGGCGGCTCGTCCACGTCAAGGGGCTGGGCATACAGGACATAACCAACAAGCGCCCGGTCACGCCCGACAGCCTGTTCCGCATCGCGTCCATGACCAAGGCTTTCACCGCGCTGTCCATCCTGAAGCTGCGCGAAGACGGCAAGCTGTCGCTCGACGATCTGGCGGAAAAATATGTGCCCGAGATGCGCGACTGGCGCTATCTTACCAAAGACGCGCCGCGCATCCGCATCCGTGACCTGCTGAGCCACAGCGCGGGCCTGGTCGACGACAATCCCTGGGGGGACCGGCAGCAACCGCTGCCCGACGCCGAATTCGCCAGGATGATCAAGGTCGGCATCCCGTTCAGCAGCGCGGCGGGCACCCGATATGAATATAGCAATTTCGGCTTCGCCCTGCTCGGCCGGATCATCGCCAAGGCGTCCGGCATGCCCTATCGCCGCTATGTCGAAAAGACGATCCTGACCCCGCTCGGCATGGCCTCGACCGGCTATGAGGTCGGCGAAAGCCCGATCGAGCGCCGCGCCATCGGCTATCGCTGGGAGGATGGCGGATGGACCGAAGAACCGACCATGGCGGACGGCGCGTTCGGCGCGATGGGGGGCTTGCAGACCAGCGCGAATGATTATGCCCGCTGGGTCGCTTTCCTGCTCTCCGCCTGGCCGCCGCGCGACGATGCCGACACTGGCCCGGTCAGCCGCGCGTCGGTGCGGATGCTGGCGCAGGGCAGCAATTTCGTGGGCATGGCCCAGCGCAACGGCAAGAGCGGTCCCACCGCCTGCCGTCAGGCGGCTGCCTATGCGTTCGGCATGCGCGTGGCGCAGGATTGCGACCTGGGGCTGACGCTGGCGCATGGCGGCGGCTATCCGGGCTATGGCAGCCATATGATGCTCATGCCCGACTATGGCGTGGGCATCTTCGTCTTCACCAACCGCACCTATAATGGCGGCGCATCGGCGGCGTGGGACGCGGCGGTGGCGTTGCACAAGGCTGGCGCGCTGGTGGCGCGGCCCATGGCCGTCTCCGTGCTGCTGGGCGACGCCTATGCCGCCACGGGACGCATCTATGCGGCAGGGGACGTGCTGGTAGCCAGGGAGAACCTCGCCATGAACTTCCTGATGGACCAGGACGCACCGCACTGGAGCAAGGCGATCGCCGCGCTCAAGGGCGAAGTCGGGGCCTGCGATACGACAACGCCGATCATCCCGACCGGCAATCTGTCCGGCAAATTCAACTGGCGCTGCGCCACGGGCAGCATCACCGGATCGATCCTGCTTGGCCCCACCAACAGCGCGCAAATTCAGGAACTCAAACTCGCCATCACGGCACCCTGACCGAAGAGGGCGCAACTGGACGCCACCGCCCTCTTCGCATAAAGGCCCGGCATGCCTCAAATCCTCACCGCCATCTACCTGATCGCCATGCTCGCTGCGGGCTGGCGCCTGTTCAGCCTGGGCTGGACCCGCACGACCAAATTGGCAGCCTCTGTCGCAATCGTCGCGCCAATCCCGCTATTGATCCTGCTCCCCGCCCTGCTCAACCCCGAACGCCCCTTCGCCGACCTGCTGCACGCGATCGGTCTGGCGCTGCTTGCCTGTGGCGCGCTCAGCCTCACCGGCGGCTTTTCGGCGGCCTGGCTACGCGCGCGGCGGAAATGACCTTCGCCGCGCAAATCCTGACACTCTACCCGGAGATGTTCCCCGGCCCGCTCGGCGTCTCCCTCGCAGGCCGTGCGCTGGCCGATAATATCTGGTCCTGTGCGCCCATTCATATCCGCGACTTTGCGACCGACAAGCACCGCACCGTCGACGACACGCCGGCGGGCGGCGGCGCGGGCA
Organism: uncultured Sphingobium sp.; assembly: GCA_964562225.1. Taxonomy (GTDB): domain Bacteria; phylum Pseudomonadota; class Alphaproteobacteria; order Sphingomonadales; family Sphingomonadaceae; genus Sphingobium. The sequence continues at coordinate 37,238 of CAZLSU010000017.1, read as the reverse complement.
TGGTGTTGCGCGCCGACATCCTCGCCCGCGCGGTCGATCATGCGCTGGAACAGGCACCCGCCCTCCCCGTCATCGCGATGACCCCGCGCGGCGCGCCCGTCACCCAAGCCCGCGTCCGGGCGCTGGCGGACGGCCCCGGCGTCACGATCCTGTGCGGCCGGTTCGAGGGGTTTGACGAGCGGATTTTCGAGGCCCGGCCGATCGAGCAACTCTCCATGGGCGACATCATATTGTCGGGCGGAGAGATGGGCGCGCTGATGCTGCTCGATGCTTGCATCCGCCTGCTTCCCGGTGTAATGGGCGCGGCTTCCAGCGGGGTCGAGGAGTCCTTTGAACAAGGGCTGCTCGAATATCCGCATTATACCCGACCAGTCGAATGGGAGGGGCGCATGATCCCGCAACTGTTGCGATCGGGGGATCATGCGAAGATCGCCGCCTGGCGGAAACAAAGGGCGGAAGATGATACACGGCTAAGGCGGCCGGACCTTTGGGAACGTCATATCGGCGTTCGGGACCAGTCGCCCTCTGGTGCGCAACGCGAAACGAAGGACTGACATCAGATGAACCTGATCCAGCAGATCGAGGCCGAAAGCATTGCGGCACTCGGCAAGGATATCCCCACATTCCGCCCCGGCGACACGTTGCGCGTCGGCGTGAAGGTGGTCGAAGGCGAACGCAGCCGCGTCCAGAATTATGAAGGCGTGTGCATCGCCCGCTCCAACAAGGGCATGGGCAGCAATTTCACCGTGCGCAAGATCAGCTTCGGCGAAGGCGTGGAGCGCGTATTTCCGCTCTATTCGCCCAACCTCGATTCGATCACCGTGGTCCGCCGCGGCGTCGTGCGTCGCGCAAAACTCTATTATCTGCGCGGCCGCACCGGCAAGCGCGCACGCATCGCCGAACGCCGCGATCCGCGCAGCGAGGGCTGAAGGCGCAGCGAACTCCACCTTTGCCACTCGGCAATTGGGCATAAAAAATCGGGCGCCTCACGGCGCCCGATTTCTTTTTGCGTTGCGCTGGCTATCAGATTTTCACCCTCAGGCGGGCATACCAGAAGCCGCCATTGGCACCGAAGGGACCGCCGCTGTTAGGATAGACCTGACCGTTGGACAGGCCGTTGGTCAGCACATAGATCGGGTTGGCAGTCGTCGCCTTGATCTTGTCCGGATAGGCATTGAACAGGTTGTTCGCACCCACCGCCAACGTATAGTGCTCGGCGATTGTGTAGCTGACTTCCAGGTCCGTGGTGAACTTGGACCCGAATGTCTGGCCGGGGAAAGCGTCTGCCAGAATGAACGAGCCGTAGAAATTTTCACGTGCGGTGAGCGTCAAATCACCGATGGCATAGTTGCCCGTGAAAGTGGCGCGATGCTTCGGGATCGTGCCTTCAATATCCATTTTCTGCGTGTCGCTGATGATCGTATCATCGAACTTCGTGACCTTGGTCTCGTTATAGTTATAGGCAAGCGTCAGGTTGAGCGAACCTTCACCCAGGCCTGTCCGATAGGTGCCGACAAAGTCGATACCGGCGGTACGTGAGTCATAGGCGCTCGTGGGATAATTCACGTCGCCACCTATCCCTACCGCCGCAAGGGCGGGCTGGGCAATGATGTCCGCCGCGGTGACGGTCTGGGTCGCCGATGTTCCGATACGATCCTTGATCTTGATCCAATAGCCGTCGATCGTCACGGTCAGGTTCGGCATGGGGGTAAATACCAAGCCGACGCCGTAGTTGGTGGACTTTTCCGGCTTGAGCGCCGTTGCGCCGAAATATTGCGCGATGACATTGCTGACGGGATATGTTCCCGTCTGTACCTGCTCACCGTTGGTGAAGGCGGTCGTCAGGATCTGTACGTTGCTCTGCCCCGGCGACGGTGCGTGATAGCCGGTGCCGACCGTGCCGCGTACCGAGATCGTGGGCGTGATCTTATACAATGCGTTCACCTTGCCGACCGTGGCCGAGCCGAACGTATTATAGTGCTCATAGCGGCCAGCGACTCCAACTGACAGTGCGTCAGTCAGGTCGGTTTCCACGCTGAGATAACCGGCGTAGGAATTCTGCGAAAAGCTGTCGGCTGCATCCGGGCTGGTGCCGCCATAGCCGCTCGCACCCGGAGGCATGGTGACGGTAGAATCCAAAGCGTAGACACCCGGTGCAGTCTGGACATACAGCGCCTGCGTCGCGTAGGGGCCGATGCCGTAGGACTGCTCATCACCCTCGGTCGCCTGATAGGTTTCTTTCCGATATTCGGCGCCGAATGCGACGGTAAGCGGGCTGGCCAGGCCAGCATCGACTGACCAGACGAAATCGGCGTTCAGGTTGGATTCCCTCTGGATCAGCGACCCAAACTGGAACTTCGTCTGCGAGAGCGGGCCGTAGGATGCGTTGAGCGAGTCGAACATGGACAGGGTCAGCGCGTTGCGGCTGAGCGATCCCGACACGTCGAACGTGAGGTTCTCGATCAGGTCTCCCTTGATGCCCAGGACGCCGAATGCCTGGTCCTTCACGCCAACGAACTGAGGCGTGAAGCCCGCCGGATACAAGTCGGAGAAGGAGAAGGTGTTGCCATCCTTCACGAACCCGCCAGCGGCGCAGGTCGCGCTGCCCATCGGGCAAGGAGTGAGGTAGATCGGGTGCGAAAACGAGGTGTTCCTGCCCTGAGGGCGCACGACGCCGGCCGTATCGGTCGCAGAATAAGTGATGGGCGGACGATAGTTGAAGCTTTGCGTGATCTTGGAGTGCGCAAAGTTACCAAACGCATAAAGCTGCGTTGCATCGGTCACGTCATAGTGGGCGTTGACCGTGGCTTTCCATCCCTCTGCCGGCGAATTGCCGAAAATCTGCACTGGACCGGGAAAATTGGGCAATTGCGAGGCCAGACCCGGATTGTTCTGCGCAAACACCACGGCGCTTGGCCGCGTCACGTTGCGGACGGTGCCGTCGTCCTTGTTATATTCGCCGGCGACGGAGATGAAGCCACGATCACCCAGTTTGACGCCGGCATAGCCAGCGATCTGCCGGGATGTGCCGTCGCCACCATTATCGTAGAACTGGCCGTAGCGCGTGGTCAGCTCGAGTCCCTCGTCCTCTTTCAGCGCATAGTTCAACACGCCCGCGATGGCATCCGAACCATATTGCGCGGTCGCACCTTCACGCAGGATTTGCAGACCGCCAAAGGCAATGGAGGGCAACACCGAAATGTCGGAACCTTGCGAGAGATTGTTGGTCGGGTCGCCGGCCGCGACCTGAACCAGTGCAGATCGGTTGAAACGCTTGCCGTTGATCATGACCAGCGCCATGTCGCCCGCAAGGCCGCGAATTGACGGCGCGCGAACAAAGGTGGAAGCGTCGGAAATCGCGTTTTGCGCTACGTTGAAGCTCGGTACGAGGTTCCTGACGATTTCGAGCATGTCGGCGGCAGGTTGGCTCTTGAGTTCTTCGGCACCGATTATGTCGATCGGCGAGGCGGAATCGGTTAACGACCGATCGGTACGACGCGTACCGAGAACAACGATTTCTGCACCAGCTTCGGTGTCAGATGCCTGATCAGGCGCCGGAGCCGTCGAACTTTGTGCCAGAGTCGGAGATATCGTGACAACCAGCGCCGTGGTTGTCAGCAGCGCTGTTGCCAGCGCACGACCGAACATATTTTTACTCATTAATGAAGCCCCCACTTTTGTGTATGGGCCTTTCAATCATCCCCGCATCGCCAGTTATCTCTGTCATCAGCATATGCAGGGAACATAACGGATCAAGCGCCAAATTACGCTATAATGACGCAGTGCACAATTTTTTTGCCCGTGACATTAATGCAGCATAGCAACAGAATGCGCTGCATCGATGCTGTTCGCCTGTAGATCCGCCTGTACCATCAAGCGGAAAATCGGACGAGAAAGCGAGGCCGGAAAGCAGATGGAAATGGCGGAAAATCGATGGTTTTGATCCCATGCCCCTGACACACCACCTCGCCACCCCCGCCGACGAACCCGCACTGCGCGCGCTGATGACGTTGGCGATCGACCGGTTGCAGCAGGCGTTCCTCACCCCCGATCAGGTGGCGGCAAGCCATGCCTTCATGGGGCTGGACAGCCGGTTGATCGAGGACGGCAGCTATTTTGTGATCGAGGACGACGGCGCTCTGGCCGGTTGTGGCGGGTGGAGCCGTCGCGCGACGCCCTATGGCGGCGACCATAGCGATGGACGCGACGACCGGTTGCTCGATCCGGCGCGCGAGGCCGCCAAGGTGCGCGCCATGTACACCCACCCCGACCATGTCCGCAAAGGCGTGGGCAGCCTGATCCTGCGGCTATGCGAAGCGGCGGCACGGGCGGAGGGCTTCACCGCGCTCGAACTGTCGGGGACGATGGCGGGCGTGCCGCTGTACCGCGCCTATGGCTTTGTCGACGTCCGCCCGTTCGAGGATCGCGGCGTCCCGCTGATCCTGATGCGCAAGGTCATTGGATGACCGGCTGGCGGCTGGTCCACCACAAGCCTGCCAGGCTGAGCGCGGCGGCCGCCGCCATATACAGCCCGACCAGTTCGATCCCCTGAACCGCGATCAGCCAGGTCGCCACGATGGGCGCAAGCGCCCCGCCGACGATGCCGCCCAGGTTGAAGGTGAATGACGCGCCGGTATAGCGTAGCTGGACCGGGAACAGCGCGGGCAGGTAAGCGCCCAGCGGGCCATAGACGAACCCCATCATGAACAGGGCCAGCGCCAGCGCGATAAAGATCGGGAACAGCGCCGCCGTCCCCATCAGCGGGCCGAACACCAGCCCCATCGCCACCGTCCCGGCGCAGCCCCAGGCCAGCACCCGCGTCGGGCTGGTGCGGTCGGCCCACCATCCCGCCACGATGATGCTGCCCGCCATGAACAGGATCGCGCCCAATTGAACCCCCAGAAAGGCTTCCCGGTCGATGCCCAGATCCTTGGTCCCGTAGCTGAGCGCAAAGGCCGTCGCGATATAATAGACGGCAAAGCAGGCCGCACAGGCGAAGGTACCCGCGATCGCCGCGCCCAGATGGGATGACAGCAAAGTCGCCAGCGGCACGGCGGGTGGCGGGGCGGCGGCTTTGGCAGCGGCGAACTCGGGCGTTTCGGTGAGCTTCAGGCGCACCCACAGGCCGACGATCACGAGGATCGCACTGCCCAGGAACGGCAGGCGCCAGCCCCAGGCGATGAACTGGTCCTCCGTAAGCAGCGTGCCCAGAATCAGGAACAGCCCGTTGGCAGCGAGAAAGCCGACCGGGGCGCCAAGCTGTGGGAACATGCCGAAGCGCGCTTTCCAGCCGGGCGGCGCATTCTCCACCGCCAGCAGCGCGGCCCCGCCCCACTCGCCGCCAAGGCCAAAACCCTGGCCGAAGCGCAGCACGCACAGGATGAAGGGCGCCCACCAGCCGATCGCCTGATAGGTCGGCAGGAAGCCGATCAGCAGGGTCGATCCGCCCATCAGCATCAGTGACGTCACCAGCGTCGCCTTGCGCCCGATCCGGTCGCCATAATGGCCGAACACCGCAGCGCCCAGCGGCCGGGCGAAGAACGCCAGCGCGAGCGTACCGAACGCGGCGAGCTGCTGCGCCGATGGCGATGAGGAGGGAAAGAAGAGCGATCCGAAGACCAGGCTGGCGGCGGTCGCGTAGATGTAGAAATCGTAGAATTCGACGGCCGTGCCGACCAGACTGGCTGTGAGCACGCGCCTGTGCCGCCACAGCGCGCCCATGCCTTCCGACTGCTCCATGCTCATCCGCGCGCCCTTTTCTGATTGAGCAATTCATAGGCCATGACTGCGGTTGCGACCGCCGCGTTCAGGCTGTCCGCCTTGCCCAGCATCGGCATCTTGACCAGCAGGTCGCACTGCGACTCATAATCGGCGGGCAGGCCCTGCGCTTCATTGCCTACCAACAGGAAGGCGGGGCTGGCGTAACGCGGCGCCTGATAGTCGGCGCTCGCATTCAGGCTGGTACCGATCAACTGCCCGGCGCCACCGCGCAGCCAGGGGAGAAACTCCTCCCACCGCGCCTGGGTGATCGACTGGGTGAACAGCGCGCCCATGCTGGCGCGCACCGCCTCGACCGAGAAAGGATCGACGCAATCGTCGATCAGGATCAGCCCCCCTGCCCCGACCGCATCGCCGGTGCGCAAGATGGTGCCCAGATTGCCCGGATCGCGCAGCGATTGCGCGACGATCCAGATATCCGCGCTGGCCCGGTCGAGATCCGCCAAAGGGACGAGCCGGTCGCGATAGACGCCGACGACCGCCTGCGGATTGTCCTTGCCCGAAATCTTGGCGAGAATGTCCGGCGATGTTTCGATGACGTCGCCACCGTCGGCTTCCATCGCGGCGATCAGGTCGCGCGCCAATGGATGATCGCTGCCCGCATGAAACAGCATCTCGGGAAGGACGCCTTCATCGCGCGCCTCGGTCAGGATGCGCAGGCCCTCGGCAAGGAAAAGCCCTTCCGCCTTGCGATATTTCTTCTCACGCAGGGAACGGACGCGCTTGACCAGCGGGTTGGAAAATCCGGTGATTTCGCGCGCCACACTGTCTTCCTTACCCGCCCGAAAGGCGCGCCTTAGCGATCCCGAGCGGGGAAGAGAAGGGCGTCAGCTGAAATTCACCATGCAGTAGAGCATGGCGAAGGACAAAAGCGTGTTGGTGCGACTGGCGATCATCGCGGTGGTCGCCGCCTTCGCCTTGGTCGCATCGTCGACCGTGACGATGCCCAGCGCCTTTTTCTGGTTGGGCCAGATCACGAACCAGACATTGGCCGCCATGATCAGCGCCAGCCACATGCCGATGCCGATCAGCAGGAACGGCGCCTGGAGCACCATCGCCTGATGGAGATAGCCGGCCAGCCATGCGACGACCAGACCGGTGATCACGGTCCCCAGAGCGGCCCAGCGGAAGAAGAAGAGCGCCGATGGCGCGATATGCTTGGACACGCCCGGTTTCAGTTCGGCGGGGATTTTCGGCATGGTCGGAATCTGCACGAAGTTGAAATAATAGAGCAGGCCGATCCAGGTGATCCCGAAGAAGAGGTGCAGCCAGCGGAAGATGCTGCTGGCATTGGTATAGCCGGCATGCGCGCCGAACATGACCACCAACGCGAGGGCGAGACCCGCCGCCAGCACCAGATGCAGATTACCGAAGAATTTCGCCATGATCCGACCCCCGAACATATTGAGGCCGGCACATCGCGCATGTCAGCCCTGACCGGCGACTCTAGGCGATCGTTGCGCATCTGTCACATGGATATTTCCGATAGCGTCGGCAAAATTTCCTCGTTTATCGCGCCGCAATATCCTTGCTAGGGGCGCGAAACCTTCCTGCTGTGCCATCCGTTGTGCAGCCACACACCCCAGAACCCGAGGAGTTCTCCATGGCTTTCATCCTGCCTGACCTGCCCTATGCCAAGGACGCTTTTGGCGACATATTGTCGGCAGAAACCTTCGATTATCATCATGGCAAGCATCATAATGCCTATGTCGTAAAGGCCAATGAACTGGTCGCCGCCGACCCCGCGCTCCAGGGCAAATCACTGGTCGAGCTGATCAAGTCGTCCAAGGGCGGCCTGTTCAACCAGGTCGGCCAGATCTGGAACCACACATTCTACTGGCTGTCGCTCAGCCCGGAAAAGAAGGCGCCGTCGGGCAAGCTGCTCGACCTCATCAACGAAGGCTTTGGATCGGTGGACGGACTGGTCGAGAAGCTGAAGGCCGAAGCGGTCGGGCATTTCGCCAGCGGTTGGGCGGCGCTGATCCTGAAGGACGGCAAGCTGGCCGTCACATCCTATCATGACGCCGACACCCCGGTCGCGCATGGCGACACCCCGCTGCTGATCCTGGATGTGTGGGAACATGCCTATTATATCGACTATCGCAACCTGCGGCCGGCCTATGCCGAAAAGCTGCTGAAGGAAGCGATCGACTGGGATTTCGTCGCGCTGAACCTGGATGGCGAGGGCGTGAGCCGGGCCGACCAGCCGGGCTGATCCACGACCGGCCCGCCACGCCGATGGCGGGCCGCATCGCCTGAAATCATACAAAACGGACATGTCCGCAACCTTGCGTTAACGCATTCGGCCCATGTATCGGATGGGGCATAAAAAGGTCGCATCGTGGACGTAACCGAACTCAAGCAGCAGCATGAAGCCATCGCGCTGGTCGCGCGCGCATTGGCGAAAGCGACAGCCTGTGCCGATCCACAGCCTGTGGGACCGATCCGCTGGCAGATGGCACGGCTTCTGATCGCTCATCTTGCACAGGAAGACCGGCATTTTTATCCGGCCATCGAAAAATATGGCGATATCCAGGCGCGAGAAACCGCCGCCCAGTTCATGCGCGAGATGGGCGGCCTGGCGAACAGCTTTTCCATCTATATGAGCCAATGGTCCGACGACCGGATCGTGCGGGAATGGCCGCTTTTCTGCGGCGAAACCGCTGACATGCTGCAAGCATTGCAGCAGCGCGTCGAGCGCGAAAACCAGATACTTTATCCCTTGGCAGCGCGCATCGATACGGCGGTTCGCCGCCGCGCCTGATCACCCGTCTCAGTCAGCCTTCCGCCCAATCCCCAGTTCGCCTGCCAGCATGTCAAGGTCAGCGCCGGGCCGCACCAGCAGCCATTCGCGGCTGTCGCTGCCGTTGACGACCGTTACCGCGCCCTTGGGGCAGATCCCCAGGCAACCAACCTCCACGATGCCCGCCACGCTCTTGCGGCCCTTGCCGAGCGAAAGATGCCGTTTGAGCGCCTTGGCCAGCCGGTCCTTGCCGCCGGGACCAAAGCCGCCATCCAGCTTTTTCTCGCATTTGCGACAGATTAATATGGCATTGCGCCAGTTGGAGCGGACCCGGTCTCTCAACGCAAACGCTCAGTCCCGCCCGGCCGCAGGCTTCCATGTACGCCGCTCTTCGGCCGACCGCAGCACTTCATAGGCGGCCTGGATGGTCTGGAAACGGACCGCCGCCTGCGCGTCGCCCGGCCTGATGTCGGGATGGTTTTCCTTCGCCAGCGTGCGCCAGCTTTTCTTCACCGCCTCGAAATCGGCGTCATCCTCCAGGTCGAGCGCCTTGAGCGCATGGAGTTCGTCGCGGGACCGGCTGCCGTCGCCCGGCCCGCCCCAGCTATGATAGGCGCTGTTCTGAAAGCCGCCCGCATCGCGCCGCTCGTCCGCTTCACGCTGGGTGCGCTCCTCGGCATCCAGCCCCTGAAAATAGTCCCAGTTCCGGTTATATTCGCCCGCATGATCCATGCAGAAATACCAGCGTTCGGGGCTGTTGGGGGATTTGGGTGCAGGGCAATTGCCCGGCTGATCGCAACCATAACGGTCGCACATCTTCACCTGGCTCGCTTCGCGCGACGCGCCATAGGCCCGCCATCGCGGAAATCCCCAGTCATTGGATCGGCTGTTTTTTGCCATGTCTTTCCATGTAGCGTTCCGTCCCGTCAATGAAAAGCGGAACGGCTGATTAATGCGCCAGAGGGCCTGTAAGCCGGGTTTTGTCCTCTCCTTTCGGAGATGTGCGACCATTCCTCTAGGGGACGGATTGCTCCGTCCCTCAAGCAACCAACCCGGACGGTCTCGGTCGAAACAGACCTAGCAACTTGCCCATTGCTGGACAGGATGCGCGCCGCCCCTATTCGGTCTTGCTCCCGGTGGGGTTTACCGTGCCGCCCTCCGTTACCGGGGACGCGGTGCGCTCTTACCGCACCCTTTCAATTTCGCCCGCCCGAAGGCTTAGTCCTGAAAGGACATAGGCGACCTGCTTTCTGTTGCACTGTCCCTTGGGTCGCCCCAGCCGGCAGTTAGCCGGCACCGTTATTTCGTGGAGCCCGGACTTTCCTCGCCGGGTTTCCCCGCCGCGGTCGCCCGGCCCTCTGGCGCGCTGGTCCCTACACCGGTTTTTGAGGTTAGTCATCCCCGCGCTAATCATCGCCCCTGGGTTTGGGGAGCAGGAGGGCCAGCAGGATCGCGCGACTTTCACCATCAATGATCCCGTCGATCGTCTTGGGCCGGAAGCGGCGCTGGAAAGCGACGACGGCGGCCACGGGATCGGTGATGTCATAGCCGAAGCGTTCCAGCGCCAGCATGAAGCCGCCATCGGTCCAGTGCGGGTCCATCAGATGCTTGGTCGGACGCGGCAGCGCCAACCGCAGCCGCGCCAGTTGGTCCCAAGGGAATAGCTCGCCCGGATCCTGCTTGCGCGCGGGCGCGATATCGCTGTGGCCCACGATGTTGCCGCGCGTGATGCGATGGCGCGTGACGATATCGTTGATCAGCGGGATGAGCGCGCTCATCTGGGTCTCTGGAAAGGGCCGATAGCCCCATTCATGCCCCGGATTGACGATCTCTATGCCGATGCTCGCCGAGTTGATGTCCTCCACCCCGCGCCAGCGCGAACGGCCCGCATGCCAGGCGCGCTTGGCTTCATCCACCATGCGGATCACCTGCCCGTCTTCGGTCACGACATAATGGGCCGAAACCTTGGATTCCGGGTTGGCCAGCCAGTTGATCGCACTCGGGGCGTCCGGCATGCCGGTATAGTGCAGCACCAGGATGCTCACCGGCTGGCTGCGCTCGTCGAAATTGGGGGACGGCGTGTCGATCATCGGGTGGCCCGCAACCCTTCGTCTCTCTTGCCGTACCGGCTCATTGAATATCCTCGATGGCGACACCCTTGTCGGCACTTTGCAGTGTCACGATCGCTACCCCCGCCAATACCACGATTCCGCCCAGCAGCATCATACCCGTAAGCGGGGTCGAAAATGCCACGGCCGCGACAATGACCGAGAGCACGGGCGCAATCAAGGTATAGGGCATGACCAGCGCGACCGGATGGCGCTGCAAAAGCCAGGCAAGCCCGCCATGACCGATGAGCGAAGACCCCAGCGCCGAAAAAGCGACCGCGCCGAATGCGCTGGCCGGCAGATGACCGATGGCCGCCATCGCGGCGGGTTCTGCGGCCAAGGCGATCCCGCCCAGCAATATCGCCCCGGTCAGGCCCATCCATGCAAATATTACCGGTACCGGCACATCCGCCAGACGGCGGGTCAGCAACGCCCCGCCTGCCCAGATCAGCGAGGAGATAGCGACCAGCCCGAGCGCGGGCAAATCGTCGATCACCGCGGGATCGAAGCCGAGCAGCAATATGCCGGCAAAGGCGAGCGCTATGCCCGCGACGCGGCCTGTACCAATCCGCTCGCCCAGGAAGATAACCGACAATATCACGGAAAAAGGCACACTCATCTGACCCGCGATGGCGATCGCGCTCACATTGGAGGCCATCGCCAGCGCGAGATTCAGCGGCAGGTAGAAAAGCACGCCCGAAAGGACCGCAAGCGCGACAATCGCCGCCATGCGGCCAGGAACATAGCGCAGGAAAGGCAGGCAGGCCAACGCGATCATGCCCTGTCGCATGAAGGCGGCAGTCAACGGCGATATGGCGTCCACCGCCAGCTTGCTGAAAATGATATTGAGGCCCCAGACGATCGTCATGGCGACCAGCACGACCCAGTCCCGTGGGCCAAATCCGGCGGATATGGTGGCAGCGCCCGTTTCGTTCATGCAGCCTTTCTACAGCATGATCCCCAGCCGCATAGCCGGGAAAGCGGGAATCAGCCGATGCGCCGCATCGGGCCGCCGGCACCCGTAGCAACGGCGGTGTGGCGCGAATAAGCGCCGCGAAATTCGCGGTGCGCGTGAAAATCTTCGCTCTGTCCGATCACCGTCTCGCCCGCGCCCAACAGCAGGATGGTGTGCGGGCTGGCGTGCTGAGCGAGCAGATCGAACACCCGGCGGCGGCGATCGGCGGTAAAATAAAGCAATACATTGCGGCACAGGATCAGGTCATATTGGCCCACCGGGGCGGCCGGCTCGAACAGATTGTCGGCGCGAAAATCAATCATCTGGCGCAGTTCGTCCTTCGCCTTCCAGTCGTCGCCGACGGGTTCAAACCAGCGCAGCAGATCGCCGATCGCCAGGCCGCGCTGCACGTCCATCTGCGAAAAGACGCCGGTTTTCGCCTGCTGGATAGCGCTGGTGGAGATATCGCTGGCCATGACCTCTATCCGCCAGCCCTGCCAGCGCGCTGCGTCCTTGCGCAGTTGGATGGCGAGCGAATAGGCTTCCTGCCCGGTGGAGCAGCCTGCGCTCCAGATGCGCAGCACGCGGTCCTTTTTCCGGTCATGCAAATGCGGCAATATGTCGCGATAGAGCATGTCGAAGATCTGGAGATCGCGAAAGAAACTGCTTTCATTGTTCAACAGCGCGTTGATCACCGCTTCTTCCATCCGCGCGTCGCGCGTCGTCACGAGACGCGCGGCGAGCGCATCGACATCGGCTAGGCCATGTTCGCGCAAAATCGGCTTCAGCGCCGTTTCGGTGCGCCAGGACCGGCTTTCAGACAATATCTGCCCGGTGCGTGCCTCCAGCAGGCCGGACAGGACGCGCGTCGCGCCCTGCGGCAGGCGGGAAGGCGATGGGCGGGACGGTGGCGCGGGGGACGGCGACGGGGGTATGGCCATCAGGTGAAACCTCGCGCGCGTTGCGCGACGAAGCGCATGATATGATCGGGTTCGAGCAGCGCGCAGGTCAGTCCGGCCTCGGCGACCGATCCGGGCATGCCCCATACGACGCTGCTCGCCTGGTCCTGCGCGACGATCCAGCCGCCCGCCGCTATGATCGCGCGTGCGCCGCAGGTGCCGTCGCGGCCCATGCCGGTCAGCACGATGCCCGCCGCACCCGCGCCATAGACCTGCGCCATAGCCGTGAACATAGGATCGACGCCGGGAAGGTTGCCGGACGGCGTTCGATCTGGATTGAGCATGACCGTGACACGGCCCGTCAGGCTGCGGCGGCATTGCAGGTTCGCGTCGCCCGGCGCGACATAAACGGTGTCGGGCTGAAGCACGTCGCCCTGCTCCGCGACGCGCACCGGCAGGGTCGTCATGCGGGTCAGTTGCTGCGCGAAGTAGCGCGTGAAGCTGACAGGAAGATGCTGGGTCACCAGGATCGGCACGCCCAGCGGCGCGGCGAGGCCGCCGAAGAGCTGGCTCAGCGCATGAATGCCGCCGGTCGATGCGCCTATCCCCAGGCAAGCAAGCGGGGCGGCCGCCTGGTCGGGCGTTACGCGCAGCGGCGTTGCGGGTGCAATCGCGGGCGCGGCGGACGTGCGATCACCGAACAGCCGCCCCACCCGTTCCAGCAACGCCTGGGGAAAAGCCTCCCCAAAGCTGCCGCTACCCGGCTTGGTCAGGATATCGCTGGCACCCAGCGCCAGCGCCTCGATCGCGGCGGAACTGCCTTCCTCGCAATTGCCCGACAGAATGACGACCTTGGCCTGCGGACTGGCGCGCAGGATGGCGGGCAGCGCGGCCAGCCCGCTTTGTCCCGGCAGTTCGATGTCCAGCAGGATGAGGTCGGCCTCATGCTGTTCCAGATACGCCAGCGCATGTTCGGCCATATTGGTCTTCTGTTCGACACAGAAGGCCGGACTGTCGTTCAATATCCGCTCGATCACCGTGCGCACGACCACGGAATCGTCGACGATCAGCGTACGGATCGGCTGACGTTCCTGGCTGTTGCGACTGACCGTGATGGGCATCATGACCGACATCGAGGGCTTTCCGGGGCGACGTATGAAGTGAGGATGGAGGCGCTACAGGCGTCGAGCGGTCAGATGACGCCGACGATGACCAGCTTGCTCTCCAGCGTCTCACGATCGAACGGCTTCATCACATATTCGTCGGCACCCGCCTCGACAGCCGCCTTGATATGGCTGATGCCGTTTTCGGTGGTGCAAAAGATGATCTTTGGCCGGGCGGTCAATTTGGCGGTCGACAGCGCCTGAAGAAACTCCATCCCGCTCATCACCGGCATGTTCCAGTCGAGCAGGACGACATCGGGGGCTGCGGCCTCGCACTGGGTCAGCGCATCCTGCCCATCCACCGCCTCACTGACGGTCAGGTCCAGCGACTCCAATATATGGCGCGCGACCTTTCGGATAACCTTGCTATCGTCGACGACCAGGCAGTTCTTCATGAAGCGTCCCTTTATATATGCTTCTTTGCTGCCCGGACCCTAACGACCAATGTTGAGCGATTGGTAAACGGGCCAGACGGAATTGCCCCGGCTATGCGGCCTGCGCCGTTGGCCCCGCATCCACGAAACTGGCAAGCGACACGAGCAGGCAAGGCCCCTGGTCGCTTTCCACGATACCGCAGGCATAGGGTGCCCATGCCGCGTCAAGCTGACCGCGCAGCGGCAGTTCGCCTTCGGGAACCGAGCAGATGTCGGACACCGCATCCACCATCATGCCATAGCTGTGCCCCGCGATATTGGCGATGATGGCGAGGCTGCGGCAGTCGGCGGGCGTAGCTTCGCCATGGACCAGCGCGGCGACGTCGATGACCGTCAGCACCCGGCTGCGCAACGCGGAAAGCCCCGCGACATGCACGCCCATGCCGGGCACCGGCGAAATCTCGGTCAGCTTGACCACCGCCTCGATTTCCTCGGTCCGTACCGCGATGCGGGTTCCGGCCAGGATCGCCAAAAGATAAAGCTGGGTCATCGCTGCTCTCCCCTCACCCGCGCGCGGCGTTGATCGCCGCGATCAGGCCATCGCGATCATAGCGGTAGATGCTGTTGTCCTGCGGTCCGGCCGGGCGCGGCGACATGCGCAGATGCACGGTCGGACAGCCGGTCAGTTCCGCTGCGGCCGCCGCATCGGCGCTGCCGCACAGCAGGACATCGTCGGGCCGCAAAACCTCGTCCAGCGGCAGGCCCAGCACCACTTCATGCCCGGCCTGGCGCAACAGCGGTGCGAGTATATCGCGGGTCCAGCCATCCTCGCCATCGGCGAGCAGACAGCGACCCCGCGCCCTTTCCGCGCCCTGGTCATGGGGAAGGCTGGCGAACAGCGCGAACGGATTGAGCACTTCCAGATGTTCGCCGTCGATCACCACCACGCCGCTCAGCAGGCCATGGGTCGCGATCATGTCGGGCACCATCGGCATATCGACGATGTCGAGCACGGTAGCGACCGGATAGCATAGCTCGCGCTCGCCATCGCGCACGCGCAGCGCGGTCACGGCGGCATCGGCGAATTGGTGCAGACCATTGGCCACGGGCAGCAGCCTGCCGTCCAGCCGGACGAAGGCATGGCCCCCCGACCGCCCGAACATGTCGGCACACAGATCCTCGACCCGTTCGATCAGCGAGAGTTGCAACAACCGCTTCTCGCCGCTGATCTCCTGGAACCGAAGCGCGGCGACCATCTCGACACTGGCCTGGGCACCGACCCGTTCCTCCTCCGCGCGCGCCGCGCGGTCATCGATGATGTTGGGCAGGTTCGCCGCACTGGCAAGGCCACCGGCATCCAGCAGCAGCATCGGCTTGCCGTTGTCGGGCAGCGTCATACCGGCGTAGACGCCCGACGCCATCACCACGGGCGAAGCCGGGCGGATCACCAGTTCCTCGTGATTTTCCACCGCAGACACGCCAATCGCGAAGGGTACGCCCGACGCCGAGCGCACGACCATGATCGCGCGCGGCGCAGTCTGGACCGCCTTAGCCATGCCCAGCACATCCTCCAGATCGACCATCGAATGGCGCACCGAGCGGATCGTCGCGATCTTTGCGCCGCCGACCATGTCGATCGTCAGCGTTTCATTATTGTCGTGCAGGATTTCCACCACCGCCGATCGCGGGATCGCGAAATGGATACCGCCCGCCTGGATGATCAGCCCCGGAATGATGGTCAGCGTCAGCGGCACCCGAAGCGTGATGCCCAGGCCCTTGCCCGGATGATTGTCCAGCGCGATCACGCCGCCGATCCGCTCCACATTGGCGCGCACCACGTCCATGCCGACGCCGCGACCGGACACGGACGTCACCTGTTCGGCCGTGGAAAGCCCGGCGTGGAAGATGAGGTTC
Source organism: uncultured Sphingobium sp. (assembly GCA_964562225.1). GTDB lineage: Bacteria > Pseudomonadota > Alphaproteobacteria > Sphingomonadales > Sphingomonadaceae > Sphingobium. Next base: position 21,304 of record CAZLSU010000017.1, on the reverse strand, counting down.
AGCTTTTCGGCCTCGCTCATCCGATCGGCCGCTTCGGGCGTCAGCCGCCCGGCGGAGATCGCCTTGTCGACCAGCCGACGCGTGTCGATGCCCGCGCCGTCGTCGCAAATCTCGATGACGATCTGGTTGCCCGATTGGCGGGCGTTTAGTTTCAGGCTGCCGGTTTCGGGTTTGCCCAGCGCGCGGCGGATATCGGGCTTCTCTATACCATGGTCGATGCTGTTGCGGACGATGTGGGTCAGCGGATCGACCACCATCTCCACCATTTCCCGGTCCATTTCGACGTCGCCGCCCTCCAGCGTGAGGTCGATCCGTTTGCCCAGGTCGCGGCACAGATCGCGCACCATGCGCGGCACAGCGGCGAACAGCCGGTCGACGCGCTGCATCCGGGTCTTGGAGATGACATCGCGCATATCGGCGACGCAGGAAGACAGCCGCTCGAACGCGCTGTCGAGTTCCGGGCCGGCGACGCGCTCGCGCAGCTTGCGGGACATTTCGTTGCGCGCCAGCACCATGTCCGACACGCCGTTCATCAACTGGTCGATCAGCGACAGCGGCAGGCGAATGGTGCGCGGTGCGGTTTGCTGGCCGCTGGGCTGGCGCGCCTGTGCGGCACCGTCGATCGACACGCCCGGCGTTTCAATGGCCACCGGGGCAGCCTCGCGCACGGATAGCTGGCCGATCAAAAATTCGTCATTGCCATGGGGCAGAGCGGTCCCCGTCGAGACCGCTTCGGTCAGTTCGCCGATCCGGTCCATGACCGACAGGACCGCGCTGACGGTCGCCTGATCGGGCTTGCGCTTGCCTGCGCGTATGTCCGCCAACACGTCCTCGGCCGCGTGGCTCAACCGCTCGAAGCGAGGGAGATTGAGGAAGCCGCAGCTTCCCTTGACCGTATGAAAGAAGCGAAAAATGGCGTCGAGCCGATCCCGATCGCTGGGATCGACCTCCCATGCGACGACCTCCCCCGCCAACGCCTCCAGCGTTTCCTGGGTCTCGGAAATAAATTCCTGAAGTAATTCGTCCATGCCCCAAAGGTCCGTTCGATGCGCGCTGGCCTGCACCTTTGCGGCGACATGGTTAAATCAGGGTTAAGCTGATGGGCAAAGCCCATGAAAAAAGGCCTCGCGCATGGTGCGCGAGGCCCTTCATCCGGCTCGGGTAGTGAGCAGAAGGATTACATCTTGTTCTCGACCGCATCCTCGGCCTCGTCACCGGCTTCGCGCGTGGCGTCGGCCTTGTCTTCCAGCTTGTCAGCGGCATTTTCAGCCGCATTTTCGGCGCTGCCGGTCAGATTGTCGGCAGCCGCTTCCATATTGTCCGCCTGGTTGTCCAGCGCATCCGCCTGATTCTCATAGACGTTCTCGACCTTGTTTTCCTGCGCGGAATCGCAGGCTGCGAGCGCGACGAGACTGGCAAGGCCAACGACTTTGATGAATGTTTTCACGGCGTATTCTCCTGTTGCGCCCCCTGGGGCAGACATATTCGGCACAGGGCAAGATCGGCGGACGGGCCAGCCGTTCATCCCTGACGCGGATCAACCTGTCGCGGACGTAATGGTTCCAGTGCGCCGCTCCACTCGTCGCAAGATCGGCTTATTTTTTCAGGGAATCCCGAATTTCCCGCAGCAGAACAATGTCCTCCGGCGTCGGTGCCGGGGCGGCAGGCACATCCTCGGGCTTGGCGGTCAGCTTGTTGACCGCCTTGACCAGCAGGAAGATAATGAAGGCGAGGATCAGGAAATTGATCAGCACGGTGAGAAATTCACCCCATCCCAACATCGCCACGCCCGCGCTTTTCAGGTCGGCATAGCTGGACGGATCACCCTTGTACCCGGCCGGAATGTCGCCCAGCCGCAGAAAATAGCTGGAGAAATCCGCCCCGCCAAAGATCCAGCCGACCACCGGCATGATGAGGTCGTCGGTCAGCGATTTGGTGATCGTCGCGAACGCACCGCCGATGATCACGCCGACCGCCAGGTCGATCACGCTGCCGCGATTGATGAATGTCTTGAATTCGGAAATCAGGCCCATGGTTAGCCTCCTTGCACGGGTCATTGAACCCGATCAGCATGAGCCGTTGCGCCGCGGGGGACAACCGCCTATTTCAGCGGGACAATCAAGCAGAGGATGTTCCATGCCGATCGCGCGTTCCATCAAGCCGTTTCTGATCGCCCTGCTGGGCGCAATGGCGTTGTCCGCCTGCGGCATCAACAGCGTGCCGACCGCAGAGGAAGAGGCCAAGGCCAAATGGGCGGATGTGCAGGCGCAATATCAGCGCCGCTCCAACCTGATCGGCAATCTGGTCGCCACGGTGAAGGGCGCGGCCAAGCAGGAACAGGACACGCTGGTCCGCGTCACCGAAGCGCGTGCCAAGGCGACGTCGGTGCAGGTCAGCGCCGACGACCTGTCCGATCCCGCCAAGGTCGCCCAATTCAGCCAGGCGCAGGCCGCGCTCAGCCAGGGTCTTGGTCGCCTGCTGGCGTCGGTCGAGGCTTATCCGGAGCTGAAGTCCAACGCCAATTTCCTGGAACTGCAATCGCAGTTGGAGGGTACCGAAAACCGCATCGCCGTGTCGATCCGCGACTATAATGAAGCGGTGCGCGCCTATAATACCCGCATCCGCACCTTCCCCGACGCAATCGGCGCGAAGATCATCCACGGTGCCAAGCCGATGACGCCCTATCAGGCGACGACACCGGGCGCGGAAGAAGCGCCGAAGGTCGATTTCGGCAGCTAAGACAAGGTGATCAGAAAAATACTGCTCGCCCTGCTGCTGCTGGCCCTTGCGCCGGCCGCGCAGGGCCAGACCTTCCCCGCTTTGTCGGGCAGGGTCGTCGATGCCGCGAACCTGCTCGACCCCGCGCAGGAAATGGCGTTGACGCAAAAGCTGGCGACGCTGGAGACGCAGAGCGGGCGGCAGTTGGTGGTCGCGACCATTGCGGACCTCCAAGGCTATGACATTGCCGACTATGGCTATCGGCTGGGCCGCGACTGGGGCATCGGCGCGAAGGGCAAGGATGACGGCGCGGTGCTGCTCGTCGCGCCCAACGACCGCAAGGTGCGGATCGAGGTCGGTTATGGCCTTGAGGGCATACTGACCGACGCTCTTTCCTCGCGCATCATCCGCAATGCCATCGCGCCGCGTTTCAAGGCGGGCGATTATCCCGGCGGCATCGACGCGGGCGTCGGCGAGATCGGCACCCTGCTCACCCTCCCGCCGGAAGAAGCCGCCGCGCGCGCCAAGGCGGCCGAAGCCGAAGACCGGGGCGGCCGGAGCGAAGGCTTTCCGGTCATGCTGATCTTCTGGATCATCGTCCTGATGGTCTTCATACTCCCCCGCATATTGGGCAGCCGCAACGGCAGGCGCTATCGCGGCGGATCGGGTCCGGTCATCCTGTGGGGACCAGGGGCATCGAGTGGCGGATCGTCATGGGGCGGCGGCGGTGGCGGCGGATCGGGGTTCAGCGACATTTTCTCTGGCGGCGGCGGCAGCTTTGGCGGCGGCGGGGCTTCGGGGGACTGGTGATGGTACAGATCAAGCGCCTCAGCGAAGCCGATCATGATCTGGTGACCAGTGCCGTCGCGCAGGCCGAACGCCAGACCGATGGCGAAATCGTCACCATCGTCGCGCGCAACAGCGATGCCTATCATGATGCGGGGCTGCACTGGGCGATCGGCACGATGTTTGTGGCGCTGTCGGCGGTTGCGATGTTCCCGGCCGCTTTTCGTCACCTGTTCTCGCGCCTGCTGAATAGCTGGGAGCATGATATCGAGGATTGGAAGTTCCTGACGCTGTTGCTGGGAATGCTGATCCTGAAATTTCTGATCGTGCGCTATTTGCTCGCCTGGATGCCGCTGCGCATGGCGTTGACGCCCAAGGCGACGAAGGCACGGCGGGTGCGCCGCCGGGCGATATTGCTGTTCCGCGCCGTCGCGCAGGGGCGCACGCGCGGGCGGACGGGCGTGCTGATCTACCTGTCGCTCGACGAGCATCGCGCCGAACTGGTCGCCGACAGCGCGATCAACGACAAGGTCGAGGCCGCCGTGTGGGGCGATGCCATGGCCGCGCTGATCGACGGCGTTCGGGCTGGCGCGCCGGGCCAGGGCATGGCCGACGCCGTCGCGAAGGTCGGCGTTGTGCTGGCGGCCCATTTCCCGCGCAGCGCCGACGACAGCAACGAACTGCCCGATCGGCTGATCGAGCTATGAACGATCATGACGCGCCCGAGGAAATTATGTGGCAGGGGCGCTTCATTGCCGCCAAGCGACGTGGCAAATGGGAATATGTCGGCCGCGCGCGCGGCATCAAGGCGGCGGTCATATTGGCGGTGGATGACGGCCATGTGCTGCTGGTCGATCAATATCGCGTGCCGCTGGGGCGGCGTTGCATCGAACTGCCTGCGGGTCTGGTCGGCGATGATGACGCGCACGAAGACGCCGCGATCGCCGCCGCGCGCGAACTGGAGGAAGAGACCGGCTATCATGCCGGCGGAATCGAGGATGAGGGCGAATTTTTCAGCTCTCCCGGCATGGTCTCGGAAAGCTTCACGCTGTTCCGCGCCCTTGACCTGACCCGCACCGGCGCGGGCGGTGGTGTGGATGGAGAGGATATCGTCGTTCACCGCGTACCGCTGGCGACGCTGGCCGATCAGGTGACGCGGTGGCGCGGTGAAGGCTATGCGATCGACGTGAAGTTGCTGCTGTTGCTGGGCGGGGGCTTGCTGGCAGGATAACCCCCTCATCCCGGCACCCGATACCAGTCCGCAACCCGATCCAGCGCAAAACCCAGCACCAGCTTGCCCGCCCGCGTCGGCCAGCCGAGCGATTTTTCCGCCGCGGCCAGCCCTTCGCCCGCGCAGGCGACTCGCCACAATATATCGGACAGTCCCCTGCCCGCCGCCTTCAATGCGCCGTCCATCCGTTCGCGCGCCGAAAGTTGCGCGAGCGTCGGATCGGGCGCGCGCGCCGGACCCCGCGCCATCCGGCCCAACGAAGGCGCAGCGTCCCACCGCATGGTCACGCGCGCGCCCAGCCCCGCCCGCTCCCAGTCGCGGCGCAGATATTCCCCCGCCCGATATTGCCGTTCGCTCAATCGCCCCCGTGCATGGAGCCATGCCAGGGGCGATTCGCCGATATTGACCATGACCGTCTGCGGCTGACCATCGGGGTCTTCGATAATTTGCTCAATATGGTTTTGCGTGCGTTCGGGCATCGACATTCCTTGCAAAGGGCGGAACGCTCTATTGCCATATGGATAATATTGTAGGAAAGAGAAAACCAGATCGGTTAGGAAACGTCATAATGATCACACGTATTCGTGCTGTGAGAAAAGCCAGGGGCCTGACGCTGGAGCAGGTCGGTGCCTTGTGCGACCCGCCAACGACGGCGCAGACGATCGGGCGGCTGGAGACGGGCACGCGCACCGTGTCGGTAGGGTGGCTGAACCGTATCGCCCTGGCGCTGGGCGTGTCGAGCGCCGAACTGGTGGCGATGCCGGGACAGGCCGAGGTGCCGGTCGCCGCGCTGATCGGTCCGGAAGGTGCGCGCGCACCGACCCGCCCGCTCGCCTTCCCGCCGCCGGTCGCGGACGGCAGTCTGATCGGCGTTCAGATCAGCGCCAGCGTCGGCGATTATCGCGGCGGCGACCAGCTTTGGTGCGAGCGCATCGCGCCCGGCGATTTCGCGCGTGCGCTCAATCGCGACATATTGGCCCCCCGCCCCGCCGGTCGTTTCCTGTTCGGACGGCTGATCGGGCGCGAGGATGGCGGGGAGGGTGGCCGCCTGCTCATCCTGCCGCCAGGCGCGGGCAGCCGGCAGCAGGTGGTCAGCGATCCGCCCTGGATCGCGGTTGCGGCACAGCTCATCCGCAAATTATAATTTATCCTAACCCTGCGGTAAGAGCGGGGATATAGGAGAGGGTAATGGCGCTCAAAGTCCTGATGCTATCGACGCTTTTTCCAGACATGAGCCGCCCCAATTTCGGCGTGTTCGTGGAACGGCAGGCGCGCGAACTGGCGAGCCGGACCGAGGCGCACGTCACCGTGATCGCGCCGATCGGCATTCCCCCCTGGCCGCTGTCGCGTGCCGCACCCTACCAGGCGTTGCGCGCCTTGCCCCGGCACGAACGCTGGCAGAACCTGACCGTCTATCGCCCGCGCTTTCCGATCATCCCCAAATTTGGCGGTCGCACCAATGTGGCGACGATGACCCGCGCGATCCTGCCGCTGGTCCGCCGCCTGCATGGCGAACGGCCGTTCGACGTGATCGACGCCAGCTTCTTCTTCCCCGATGGCCCGGTGGCGCAGCGCCTGTCCAAGGCGATCGGCGTGCCCTATTCGATCAAAGCGCGCGGCGCGGACATTCATTATTGGGGCAAGCGCAAGGGCACGCGCGCGCTGGTGCGCAAGGCGGCCGATGGTGCCGCGGGTCTGCTGGCGGTGTCCGGTGCGATGCGCCGGTCGATGATCGACATGGGCATAGATGGCGACAAGATCCGCGTCCATTATACCGGGGTCGATCTTGATCGCTTCCAGATAACCGATCGGGACGAGGCCAAGGCCGCGCTGGGTTTCGCCGGACGTCCGGTAATCCTGAGCGTGGGCGCGCTGATCCCGCGCAAGGGGCAGGAATTGCTGATCCGCGCGCTGCCCGATATTCCCGACGCGGTGCTGCTGCTGGCCGGGCAGGGACCGGATCGCAGCGCGCTGGAGCGGCTGTCGGTATCGCTGGGGGTGGAGGATCGCGTCGGTCTGCTGGGCGGGATCGCGCATGGTGGCCTGCCCCGCCTGTTCGCCGCCGCCGATGTCATGGCGCTGCCGTCGGCGTCCGAAGGTCTTGCCAATGCCTGGGTCGAGGCGCTGGCCTGCGGCACCCCGATCGTCATCAGCGATGTGGGCGGCGCGCGCGAACTGCTCGACCGGCCCGAAGCCGGGCAGATAGTCGAGCGCACGCCGCAAGCCATCGGCGAGGCGATCCGCACGATCCTGGCGAACCCGCCCGATCGGGAGGCGGTGCGGGAGGCGGCGCTGCGCTTCACCTGGAGCACCAATGGCGACGCGCTGCTGGACCATCTGCAAAAGATTGCAGGGCGGTGACCGCCAAGACGGCGGCGTTCGTTCGATTGACGCCGGATGGTGCGGCCGAACCGACCCAGCGCCAAATTCCGGACGAGACCCCGATCGCCATCGAATATAATGGCATCGGCTATGCGGTGCTGATGGCGAGCGGGCAGCATTTGGAGGATCTGGTCACCGGCTTTTCGCTGGCGGAGCGGATCGTCGATCGTGCGGCACAGATAGAGGATATATTCGTCCACTCCACTGAACGCGGTATCATCGTGCGCGCGCAGATCGCGACGGACTGCATGGATCGGGTCGTCGATCGGGTGCGCCATCGCGTATCGGAATCCTCCTGCGGTCTGTGCGGGATCGAGAATCTGGAGCAGGCGCTGCGGCCCCTGCCCCGCCTGCCCGACCGGATCATGCCGCCCACCGCCGCGCTGTTTCGCGCGCTGGACGCCCTGCCCGCGCATCAGCCGCTCAATGCGCAGACCGGCGCGGTCCATGCCGCCGCGCTTTGTTCTGCGACGGGCGATATCCGCCTCGCCCGCGAAGATGTCGGGCGGCACAATGCGTTCGACAAGCTGATCGGCGCGATGGCGCGTGGAGGTATCGGCTGGGACGGTGGCTTTGCGCTGCTCACCTCACGCTGTTCCTATGAACTGGTCGAGAAAGCAGTGCTGGCGGACTGTCCGTTGCTGATGACGGTATCGGCGGCGACCGGGCTGGCGATCGAACGGGCGGCGCAGGCGAATTTGCCGCTGGTCGCGCTGGCGCGGGGGGATGCAGTGTTGCTGTCGCAGCCGGGTCGGTAGGCGTTGGCCTTGCTGTTCCCCGGCGCAGGCCGGGGTCCAGTCCTGCCAAGGTGAAACTGGACCCCGGCCTGCGCCGGGGAACACCAACATAAGTTTTCTTGCGACGCGGGGGGCGGGTGCGGCACAAGGCGGGATGATCCGATTCCTGGCCTTCCTTATCGCGCTGCTGCTGACGCCGGTCGCCAACGCCGCAGAGCGCGGCCCGCTGGTGCTGGCAGCGGCGAGCATGCAGGAGTCGCTGAGCGCCGCCGCCGATGCTTGGGCCGCGCGCGGCCATGCCCGCCCCATCCTGTCCTTTGCCGCATCCTCGGCGCTCGCCCGGCAGGTCGGGGCGGGCGCGCCGGCCGACCTGTTCGTGTCGGCCGACATGGAATGGATGGACGCGCTGGACAAGGACGGCCTGCTGCGGCGCGGGTCGAGCGCTGTGCTGGTGGGCAATCGACTGGTGCTGATCGCGCCTGCCGATCAGCCGGTGCGGGTACGTATCGCCACCAGTTTTCCGATCGCGCGCGCATTGGGCAAATCGCGCCTCGCCATGGCCGATCCCGATAGTGTCCCCGCCGGTCGTTATGGCAGGGCCGCGCTGGAAAAGCTGCGCGTCTGGCCGTCCGTCGCGAACCGGATCGCGCGTGCCGAAAATGTCCGCGCCGCATTGGCGCTGGTCGAACGGGGCGAGGCGCGGCTGGGCATCGTCTATGCGACCGACGCCCGCGCATCGACCAAAGTGCGCGTCGCGGGCGTCTTCCCGGCGGCCAGCCATGCGCCGATCCGCTATCCGATCGCATTGATCGCGCGCAGCCGCCATGCCGACGCCGAACCGTTTCGCCGCTTCCTGCTGTCGCGCGCGGGCCGGGCGATTTTTCTCGCTCACGGGTTCACCGCGCCTTGACCCTGACGCCGGACGACTGGGACGTCATATTCCTCTCGCTCAGGGTCAGTCTGGTCGCGGTCGGGGCGATGCTGCCGCTCGCCTTCGCGCTCGCCTATCTGCTCGCCCGTGCACGCTTTCCCGGCAAGCTGCTGGTCGATGCGCTGATCCACCTGCCACTGGTGGTGCCGCCGGTCGTCACCGGCTGGCTGCTGCTGATCCTGTTCGGCGCGCGCGGGCCGGTCGGCGGCTGGCTGGAAAGCTGGTTCGGGATCAGCGTCATGTTCCGCTGGACCGGCGCGGCGATCGCCGCCGCGATCATGGCGATGCCGTTGATGGTCCGCGCGATCCGCCTGTCGATCGAGGCGGTGGACCGGCGGCTGGAGGAGGCCGCGGCGACATTGGGCGCGGGGCGCTGGCGGACGTTCGCCACGATCACGCTGCCGCTCTGCGTCCCCGGCATATTGGCGGGCATCGTGCTGGGCTTTGCCCGGTCGATCGGCGAGTTCGGCGCGACCATTACCTTCGTATCCAATATTCCGGGCGAAACCCGCACCCTGCCGATCGCGATCTACAGCGCGCTTCAGGTGCCGGGCAGCGAGGCGGCGGTGACTCGGCTGGCGATAATCTCCGTCCTGCTGTCGCTCGCCGCGCTAGTGGCGTCCGAATGGCTGGCGCGACGGGCGGGCGGCGGCAGGGGCGATCATGTCCTTTGATATCGCGCTACGCCGCCGGATCGGCACTCGCGAGATCGCGCTGACATTTCAGACCGATCCCGGCGTGACGGCGCTGTTCGGCCCGTCGGGCGTGGGCAAGACCAGCCTGCTCAACATGGTGGCGGGCCTGTTACGGCCCGATTGCGGGCATATAATAGTGGCGGGCGAACGGCTGTTCGACAGCGCCGCGCGGATCGACACGCCTGTCGACGAACGGGCCTGCGGCTATGTGTTTCAGGACGACCGGCTGTTCCACCACAGACGGGTCGCATGGAACCTGCGATACGGCATGGGTCGCGCCGCACCTTTATTATCCTTCGAGGAAACCGTCGATCTGCTGGGCATTGCGCCGTTGCTCGACCGCTGGCCCGCGACGCTATCGGGCGGCGAAGCGCAGCGGGTGGCTATCGGCCGCGCGCTGCTCAGCGCGCCGCGATTCCTGCTGATGGACGAGCCGCTATCTTCGCTGGATGCGGCCCGGCGCGGGGAAATCATGACATTGATCGAGCGGGTGCGCGATGCCACCGCGCTGCCCATCCTCTATGTCAGCCATGACCGGGCCGAGGTGGAGCGGCTGGCTAGCCACATCATCGAAATGCAGCCCTGAGCGGTTCGACCGGTGAGGGATCGACCACCGGTTCTCCGCGCCAGATCGACCCGTCAAAATTGTAGCGCAGGTGATTGCCCCGGCTAAAGCCATCGCCGTCCCAGGCCACGACCTGCAATTCCAGATCATTATGATGGTGGACGTGAAGCCAGTTGAAGCTTTGCAGCTCATTGTTGCGAAAGCGCGTCGAGGTGGCCGTGCCCGCCTGGATCACCAGCGCCGAGCCGGTCTTTTCGGTCATCTTTGCTGCGGCCTCCGCATAGGTGCGGTGGAAATGCCCGGCAAGCGCGACATGGATGCCCGCCGCCGTCATCGCCTCGACCGCGTCGTCATGCTGGCCCACTGCCTCGCTCAACTCATTGCCCTTGCCGATGGGCATGGCGAACAGCGGGTGGTGGGTGACCAGGATACGGGTCTTGTCCGCCGCGACCTTGGCGAAGCGTTCGCGGATCATATCCATCTGTTCATGATTGATGCGCCCGTCCTTGATGGTCAGCGACCGGGCAGTGTTGATGCCCAGGACGGCGACCGAGTCGCTTTCAAACCAGGGGCACAGATCGCTGTCGATATAGCGTTTGTAACGATCCAGCGGGGCCAGGAACCTGCGCGCGACGTCATAGAGCGGCACGTCATGATTGCCGGGCACCGCCAGCACCGGGAAACCCATCGCGCGCAGCCGGTTGATATAGGCGGACGCCTCACGAAACTGGGCGACTTTGGCCCGCTGGGTGAAATCGCCGCTGATGATGACCAGATCGGGCTGGCGCATCTGCAACCAGGCTTCGGTCGCAGCGACCACTTTGGGGTCGTGCGCGCCGAAATGAATGTCGGACAGGTGAGCGATACGGGCAGCCATGGCGGATGAACGAGCCAGCGGCCCGCAGGTTTCTTGCCGCGACGCAAAAAGGCTGGACCCAAAAGCGGCATCGGCGGGTTTGTTGAGCCATGGAAACGAAACCCCTGCCCCGTGAAGCGGTTCTGATCGTCAATGCGCGTTCGCGCAGGGGCGAAGCGATGTTCGAGGAGGCGCGCGACAAGTTGATCGCCGCCGGCGTCACGCTGATCGCCGCGCACGGCGTCAAAGACCCCGATGAGTTGGCGGCCACCGTGGCGAAGGCCGTGAAGGACGGCGCACCGATGGTGATCGTGGGCGGCGGCGACGGATCGCTGTCGGGCACGGTCGATGAACTGATCGGCAGCGCCTGCGTGTTCGCACTATTGCCGCTGGGCACCGCCAATAGTTTCGCGCGGACATTGGGCATTCCGCTGGATATCGACCAGGCGATCGCGACGATCGCCACCGGTCGGCGGCGGCGGATTGACCTGGGCATGATCAACGACGATTATTTCGTCAACGCCGCGTCCATGGGCCTGTCGCCGATGATCGGGGAAACGGTGCCCCACAGCCTCAAAAAATATCTCGGCCGGGTCGGCTATCTCGCCTGGGCGGTCAAATGCTTCTTTGGCCTGCGCCCGTTTCGCCTGTCGATCGACGATGGCAGTGGCGAAAAACGGATGTGGGCGACCGAGGTGCGAATCCTCAACGGTCGCTTCCATGGCGGAGTCGAATTGTCGCAGGATGCGGACGTGCAGACCGGCGACATCATGATCCAGGCGGTCACCGGGCGCAGCCTGACCCGCTTGTCGACCGACTGGTACGCGAAATTCTTCAAGCTGCGCTCCCGCGACGCGCATACCGAGGATTTCACCGCGCAAAGCTTCCGGCTCGACACCAGACCGCACCTGCCCATCTCGATCGACGGCGAAGTGCTGGCCCGCACCCCCTGCACCGTCCGCGTCGCCGCCGGCGCCATCGAAGTAGCGGTGCCTGCCGCCTGATTCCTGTATTTCAGACCTTGTCTTCAATCAGACGCCGGTAATAGGCATCGACCCTCTGTTCAAACCGGGCCGCCGAAAAAGCGTCCGAACGGGATCGGCCTGCGGCACTTCCCCTTTGCGACCACTACGTTATCGTCGGGCATCAGCCGCTCAAGGAGCCTCCATGCCTCGTCACCCCATTTTCCTCGCTCTCTGCCTTGCGGCGGCGATTCCGGCGCTGGGCGCAAGGCCCGCCGTGCCGCCCGGCATGCCGATCGGCAACGGATCGGGCGGCTGATCGGACGAATAAAGCATGTCCGGCACCCGCGAAATCTCCCGCGCGTCGATGGTCATCGCGGCCTTTTCGACGATCGTCGAATGGTATGACTTCACCCTGTTCCTCTACATGGTGACCATATTGTCGCGGGTCTTCTTCGGCGTCGGCGAAGGATCGGTGCTGATCACGCTGGCGGGTTTCGCCGCCGCCTATCTGATGCGCCCGGTCGGGGCGATCGTCTTCGGGCATATCGGCGACCGCCATGGCCGAAGGCGGATGATGCTGTTGTCGATGGCGATCATGACCGCCGCTACGCTGGCGACCGCGCTGTTGCCCACGGCGGCGCAGATCGGCCCGGCGGCGGGCTGGCTGCTGCTGGCGCTGCGTTGCGTCATGGCCTTTGCGGTCGGCGGCGAATATACCGGCGTGGTAGCTTATCTGATGGAAGGCGCGCGGCATGATCGGCGTGGGCTTATCACCTCGTCGGCCTCAGCGACGAGCGAGATCGGCGCGCTGCTCGCGGTCGCCATCGCGGCGGTCACGGTCAGTTCGCTGGGCACCGCCGCCCTGGATGCGTGGGGCTGGCGCATCCCCTTCCTGATCGGCGCGGCGATGGCCGGGAGCGTATGGATCGCAAGATCGGTGATGCAGGAATCCCCCGATTTCGAGCGTCAGCAGGCGGGTGGTACCGTCCCGTCCAGCCCGTTGCGCCACAGCCTGTCCCATCATCGCAAAGCGATCGGACGCGGCTTTGCCATCTCGGCGCTCGGCTCGATCACCTATTATGTCGGCATCACCTATGTGCCCGCCTTCCTGACCGCGACCGGCGGCATGGATGAAGGCGATGCGCTCTGGCTATCGACCATCGCCGCCTTCGCGGTCATCGCGATAACGCCGATCACAGGGCTGCTGTCCGACCGGATCGGGCGCAAGCCGGTGCTGATCGGGCTGGCGATCGGTGGCGCGGTGCTGCCGATGACGATGTTCGTCTGGATGAGCGGCGGGGCCTATGGGCAGGCGCTGGCGGGCGCGTTGATCCTGGCCTGCCTGGGCGGCGCGGTCAGTGCGGTTGGCGCGGTCACGACCGCCGAGCAGTTTCCCGGCGAGGGGCGCCTCACCGGCCTGGCGCTGGGCGCGACGAGCGCGACCGCATTGTTCGGCGGCCTGACGCCCTGGCTGGCGCATCTGCTGATGGACGCGACCCATTGGGCGATGGTGCCCGGCGCGATGATCGCGGTGGTGGCGCTATGCGTGCTGCCGGTTGTGATATGGATGCCGGAGACGGCGTGGAGACGATCAGGCAATGGAGAACAGGAATGATCTCTACATTGCTCTTGGCTGGATTGGCACTGGCCAACTTTCTGTATTACTCCGCCAAGGTGTTCGCAGATATTCGTGCGCGGCGTTGGCGCTGGGCTGCCACTGGCAGTATCATAGGCATTATGACATCAGTCATCATCGCAACTATGGTGAAGATTATCCTCAATAGCCTCTATTCGGGATAAACACCCTTTCCTTGCCTGCCGAATAGTCTCATAAAGTCAGCATAATGACCGAAGACAGCAAGGCCAAGGCCACTCCCGCCGATCCATCCACACCACCAGCCGCACGGGAACCGCGCAAGGCCATGGGCAAGACTGCTGCCTGGGCCGGTGCCGCTGCGGGGATCGGTTCCGCCGCGATCGTCGCGGCGCTGCTCTACACCCGCAAACGCTCCTGAACCTGCGCACATAAGAGAAGTGGCCCGGCGCGGGGGGACGCCAGACCACTTCTTCGTGCGACCCTTCAAGGGTCTCGTCTCCGCGCCTTCGTGACGGGCGGGGAATGTCTATGCAGGCTTAACCAGCGCCGCCGCTGAGATAGGTTACCAATTCGGGCTTGCTCACTGCGGCGCTTTTGTCAGCATCCGCGCTGGTGAAGGCACCGCTGGCCCAGGCCGTGACCTGCTCGGCGGGCAAGGTCTTGCCCGTGGCCTTCATTTCCTGATCCTTCAGAGCGACCATCCAGCGGGAAAATTCGCTCTGGTCCAACTGGCCGTCGGCGTTGCCGTCATAGGCTGGAAATTCGCTGTCCACGATCGACGCGACCGATGTTGCCGCCGGTTCGGCTGGTGCGGCGGGGGTTGCCATCGAAGGCTGGGCCGGGGCGGCGGGCGTCGCCGGAGTCACGGCTTGGGGCGCGGCAGGCGCGGCCTCCTGCGCCGGAGGGGTCGTCGATCCCTGCTGGGCGATAGCGGGACCGGCAACGGCAAGTGCCGTCGAACAAAGAAGCAAACGGATCATGGCAATCTCCTGTAATTAAGAGCCTTGTGCGGACCAGCGATGCGCTTGGCAGAGGTCCGAAGTTGCGATGATTTAACCGCCCATAATGTCCAACCGTTCCATTCACGGCCAAATACACGCCGCAACTGAACACGGATTCGGCTCAATTCATCTTTGCGATGCGGTGGGGGCAAGACGAAGCGCTGCGGCCAAACGCCGATAGTGTGCCTTTATTTGGAATGCTGGCGCATTTGCCCCCGGCCCCGGACGCTGCTAGGCGGCGCGCGATATCTTCCTCCTCGAACAAGCAGGATTCGCCATGGTTCCCCGCTATTCCCGCCCGCAAATGTCCGCCCTGTGGGAACCCGAAGCCCGTTTCCGCATCTGGTTCGAGATAGAGGCGCATGCCACCGAGAAGCTGGGCGAACTGGGCGTGGTGCCTCCGTCAGCGGCCAAAGCCTTGTGGGACTGGTGGGCGACGAACCCCGTGATAGATGTTGCCGCGATCGACGCGATCGAGGCTGTGACCAAGCATGACGTCATCGCTTTCCTGACCTGGGTGGCCGAACAGGTCGGCGACGAAGCGCGCTTCATGCACCAGGGCATGACCAGCTCCGACGTGCTGGACACCTGCCTTGCCGTCCAGCTCGCGCGCGCCTCGGACATATTGATCGAGGATATCGACAAGCTGCTCGACGTCATCAAGCGCCGCGCGTTCGAGCATAAGCTGACCCCGACCATCGGCCGCAGCCATGGCATCCATGCCGAACCCGTCACCTTCGGCCTGAAGATGGCGGAAGCCTATGCCGAATTCGCCCGCTGCCGCAAACGCCTCGTCCTCGCGCGCGAAGAAGTCGCGACTTGCGCCATTTCGGGGGCGGTCGGCACCTTTGCCAATATCGATCCGAGCGTGGAAGAATATGTCGCCGAAAAGCTGGGCCTGGCGATCGAGCCGGTCTCCACCCAGGTGATCCCGCGCGATCGTCATGCGATGTTTTTCGCGACGCTCGGCGTCATCGCCTCCTCGATCGAGCGCCTGGCGGTAGAGGTCCGCCATCTCCAGCGCACCGAAGTGCTGGAAGCGGAAGAATATTTCTCGCCCGGCCAGAAGGGTTCGTCGGCCATGCCGCACAAGCGCAACCCGGTATTGACCGAGAATCTGACCGGTCTCGCCCGCGTCGTGCGCGCCGCTGTCGTGCCGGCACTGGAAAATGTCGCGCTCTGGCACGAGCGGGATATCAGCCATTCTTCGGTCGAGCGTTTCTTCGGTCCCGACGCGACCATCACGCTCGATTTCGCGCTCGCGCGCCTGACCGGCGTCATCGACAAGCTGCTCGTCTATCCCGAACGGATGATGAAGAATCTCGACAAGATGGGCGGCCTCGTCCACTCGCAGCGCGTCCTGCTGGCGCTGACCCAGGCGGGCGTGAGCCGCGAGGACAGCTATCGCTACGTCCAGCGCAACGCGATGAAGGTGTGGGAATCGGACGGGCAATTGTCGCTGCTCGAACTGCTCAAGGCGGACGCGGACGTAACCGCCGCGCTGCCCGCAAGCGAGATCGAGGACAAGTTCAACCTCGATTATCATTTCAGGCAGGTCGATACGATATTCGCACGGGTTTTCGGGGCTTAAGAAGGGAGTCCTTTTCCGGCGAAGCCGGAACCCAGCCCCGCCCGCTGAACTGGACTCCGGCCTTCGCCGGAGAACGGAACCTCCCCCTTCCCCCCCGCGCCGCTTTCCCCTAAGCTTTGCCGGTCAGCAGCTAAAGGATCGCCGATGCAATTCCTGAGGACAGCCTTCTGGGTCATTTTGGCGGTCGCGATTGCGCTGTTCTGCAAGGCCAATAACCGGCCGATGGAAATCAAGATCTGGGGCGATATCGTCTGGGAAACCCGCATCTGGTTTCCGCTGCTGATCGCCTTCCTGATCGGCGCGGTGCCCTTCTGGATCAGCGCGCGCGCGACCCGGTGGCGATTGAAGCGCAGGCTGGACGGCACGGAAAGGGCCCTCGCCACCGCCCTTGCCGCCGCAGCGCCATCCCAGCCCCCCGTCGCGCCGCCTCCCTCCCCACTGGAGGCACTGCCCGATGCCGGGCCGATCACTCCCTTCCCCATGGCAGGTCCAGCATGAGCAGCCCCCTTTACGTCGCAATAGATACGCCCGACCTTATCAAGGCGCAGGCGCTGGCGACCCGCGTGCGCAACCATGTCGGCGGGCTGAAGCTGGGCCTGGAATTTTTCTGCGCCAACGGTCATCATGGCGTGCATGAGATGATGAAGTTCGGGCTACCGATCTTCCTCGACCTTAAACTGCACGACATTCCCAACACGGTGGGCAAGGCGGTGCAGGCGCTGCACAATCTGGAGCCTGCGATCCTGACCGTCCATGCCGCCGGTGGCCGCGCCATGCTGGAGGATGCCAAGGCTGCGGCGGGGCTTAAGACCAGGGTCGTGGCGGTCACGGTGCTGACCAGCCTGGACGACGCCGATCTGCTCGACATCGGGGTCGGCGGCAAAGCCCATGACCAGGTCGCGCGCCTCGCCGATCTCGCCCGCACAGCCGGACTCGACGGTATCGTCTGTTCCGGCGAGGAAGTCGCCGCCGCCAAGGCCGCCTGGCATGACGGCTTCTTCGTCGTCCCCGGCGTCCGCCCGACAGGCGGCGCGATGGGCGACCAGAAACGCGCCGTGACGCCGCGTCAGGCGCTCGATCGTGGCGCGTCGATCCTGGTGGTGGGTCGCCCGATCAGCCTGGCCGCAGACCCGGACATGGCCGCGCGCGAGATTGAGGCGACGCTGTAGGCGTCGTGCCCCGGCGAAGGCCGGGGTCCAGGCCCACCGTCTGAACTGGACCCCGGCCTTCGCCGGGGCGCACTACAAAAAAAGGGCCGATCCCAAAGGACCGGCCCGAAAAGTTTAAGGAGAGGATGCCTGAAAGGCACCGCCTAATTGCCGTCAGCGGCCCGATTCCGCAATTGCGAACGCATCCTTTACGGTTGCGCCATACGCAACCGTCCCAAGCCCGTGCCTCAACGCGTCAGCTTCTTATATGCCAGCGCAGTCGGCCGGTCCGCCGCATCGCCCAGGCGGCGGCGCTTGTCTTCCTCATAGGCCCCGAAATTGCCCTCGAACCATTCGACATGGCTGTTGCCCTCAAATGCGAGGATGTGGGTGGCCAGACGATCGAGGAAGAAGCGGTCATGGCTGATGATGACCGCGCAGCCCGCGAAATTCTCGATCGCCTCTTCCAGCGCGCCCAGCGTTTCCACGTCCAGATCGTTGGTCGGTTCGTCCAGCAGCAGCACATTGCCGCCCTTTTTCAGCATCTTGGCAATGTGGACGCGGTTGCGTTCACCGCCCGACAGCTTGCCGACATTCTTCTGCTGGTCCTGCCCCTTGAAGTTGAAGGCGCCGACATAGGCTCTGGTCGACATGTCATGCCCGTTGACCTTCACATAATCGAGACCGTCGGAGATTTCCTCCCAGACATTCTTCGACCCGTCCAGATGATCGCGGCTCTGGTCGACATAGCCCAGACGCACGGTGGTGCCGATGTCGATTTCGCCCGAATCGGCCGTCTCCTGCCCGGTGATGATGCGGAACAGGGTGGATTTGCCCGCGCCGTTCGCGCCGATCACGCCGACGATGCCGCCCGGAGGCAGCAGGAAGGACAGATCCTCGAACAACAGCTTGTCGCCATAGGCTTTGGAAATGCCCTTGAATTCGATGACCTTGCCGCCCAGCCGCTCTGGCACCTGAATGACGATCTGCGCTTTGCCGGGCGTGCGGTTATTCTGGCCCGCGACCAGTTCCTCGAACTTCTTGATGCGCGCCTTGGACTTGGTCTGGCGGCCCTTGGTGCCCTGCCGGATCCATTCCAGCTCGTCGTTGATCGCCTTCTGCCGACCGGTGGCCTCGCGGTCCTCCTGCTCCAGCCGCTTCGACTTCTTTTCCAGATAGGTGGAATAGTTGCCCTCATAAGGGAAATATTTGCCGCGATCGAGTTCCAGTATCCAGCCCACGACATTGTCGAGGAAATAGCGGTCATGGGTGATCATCAGCACCGACCCGGCATATTCCTTCAGGTGATTTTCCAGCCAGGTGACGCTTTCGGCATCCAGATGGTTGGTCGGTTCGTCGAGCAGCAGGATGTCGGGCTTCTGGATCAGCAGACGCGTGAGCGCGATACGGCGCTTTTCACCGCCCGACAGGCTTTCCACCGACCAGTCGGACGGCGGGCAGCGCAGCGCTTCCATCGCGATTTCGAGCTGGTTGTCGAGCGTCCAGCCATCGACCGCATCGATCTGTTCCTGGAGCGTGCCCATTTCCTCCATCAGCGCGTCGAAATCGACGTCTTCCGGCGGATCGGCCATGATCATGCTGATCTCGTTGAAACGGTCCATCTTGTCCGCGATCTCGCGGGCGCCGTCCTTCACATTTTCCAGCACCGACTTGTTGGGATCGAGCTGCGGCTCCTGCGGCAGATAGCCGACCGTGATATTCTCGCCCGGCCAGGCTTCACCGCTGAAATCGGTGTCGATGCCGGCCATGATCTTGATCAGGGTCGACTTACCAGCGCCGTTCGGGCCGACGATACCGATCTTGGAACCACGGTAGAATTGCAGGTTGATATTGCTCAACACCGGCTTGGCCGCGCCGGGGAAGGTCTTCGTCATGCTCTTCATGACATAGGCATATTGCGAGGATGCGGACATAGGTGCGCGCTGCTCCGAAATCAGGACGGGAAAGTCGGTTTGAAAATCTGCGCCGAGTTAGCGGACGCGGAACATATTGGCAAA
This sequence comes from uncultured Sphingobium sp., assembly GCA_964562225.1. Lineage (GTDB taxonomy): Bacteria > Pseudomonadota > Alphaproteobacteria > Sphingomonadales > Sphingomonadaceae > Sphingobium. Next base: position 2,083 of record CAZLSU010000017.1, on the reverse strand, counting down.
TGAGGGATGCCCCGTTACGCCTTCACCCATGCAGAAAATCCGATCGGGCCCGCTCGCCGCCCTCCTCCTTGGCAGCATCTTCACCCCGGTTCTGGCCCATGCGGCCGATGGCAACGCGATTCGCGAAGCGGCGCTCAAGGACGATGTCGCCTGGGACATTACCGAAGGGCTGACCACGGAAGTCGGCCCCCGCCCCGCCGGCACCGCGCAAGAAGCGCTCGCCCGCGACTGGTCGGTGGCCAAGCTGAAGGCGCTGGGCTTTTCCAATGTCCGCGCCGAACCCTATAAGATGCCGGTGTGGCAGCGCGTGCGCGACGAAGCGCATATCGTCAGCCCCTTCCCGCAAAATCTGGTCGTGGCAGCGCTGGGCAATAGCGGTTCCACCCCCGAAGCGGGAATCGAAGGCGAAATCGTCTATTTCCCGACCATCGCCGACCTGCTGGCCGCGCCCGACGGCAGCCTGAAGGGCAAGATCGCCTTTGTCAGTCATGAGATGAAGGCGGCGCAGGACGGTTCGGGCTATGGTTATTATGGTGCGGCCCGCCGCCAGGGACCGAGTGTGGCGGCCAAGAAGGGCGCGATCGCCATTCTCGTCAAGTCGATCGGCACCGACCATCACCGCATCGCCCATACCGGTGTGCAGATGTGGGCCGAGGGTGTGACCCCGATTCCCGCCGTGGCGCTGAGCGTGCCCGATGCCGAGCAACTCGCCCGCGTCGCCGCGCGCGGCAAACCGGTGCGTCTGCATCTGACCGCCGTGTCGAAGCGATTGAAGGACCAGCCTTCGGGCAATGTCATCGCCGAAATCCCCGGCACCGATCCAAAGGCCGGACTGGTCGTCGCCGCCTGCCACCTCGACAGTTGGGATCAGGGCACCGGCGCGATCGACGACGCATCGGGCTGCGGCATCATCGCCGCTGCCGCGTTGCAGGTGGCGAAGGCCGGCCAGCCGCGCCGCACCATCCGCGTGCTGTTTGCCGGTGCCGAAGAAGTGGGCGGCGATGGTGGCCGCGCCTATTTCGCCGCGCATGGCAACGAGCCGCATGCGCTGGTGGCGGAATCGGATTTCGGCGCGGACAAGGTGTGGCGGGTCGACTTCACCCTGCCGACCGGCCATGACGCCCTCACCGCGCGCATTGCGCAGGGCTTGGCCCCGCTTGGCATCGTACCCAGCAAGGACAAGGCCCATGGCGGATCGGACATCGAACCGCTGGTCAAGGCCGGCGTCCCGGTGATCGACCTGCAACAGGACGGCACCCGCTATTTCGACATTCACCACACGCCGGACGATACGCTGGACAAGGTGGATCCCGCGCAGTTGCGTCAGAATGTCGCGGCATGGGCCGTCACGCTCGATAGCGTCGCCAACGCGCCAGAATCCATGGGCGTTAACTGAACTTTTATAGTAGAGAACGCCCTGCCGCGTGATTCCATCGTTTCACCGGCGCAGAAAAGCATTGATTTGTGCAACGCACACGTTAATGCGGGTCGCTCGCGTAGGGTCACATTTGTAACGTGCCAGACGCGGCATAATGCTATGGGAGCCGTACACAATGAAGAAGATCGCTGTTGTTTTCGCTTCGGCCAGCCTGATGGCCCTCGCTGCTTGCGGTGAGAAGCCGGCCAACGAAACCGCGAACGCTTCGAACGCCGTTGTTGAAAACGTTGTCGAAAACGCCGCTAACGCTGCCGACAACGCTGCGAACGCCGCCAATGTTGCTGCGAACGCCGCCAACGTTGCTGAGAACGCCGCGAACGCTGCGCACTAATCTTCGCGTTAGCGAGATTTCCGAAGGGCGGGCCTTTATGGCCCGCCCTTTTTGTTTGTGCGCGCACCATGGATCGCCGACCAGCCGCCGCATCGGCATCGCCCGGCAGTTAGCGGGCGTGGAATAACAGCCAGGTGGCGCGGGCCACTAAGACGGTATCAAGAGAATGGATCGGGATGACATGCCCTTCCACGGCCCGGCTGTAGCACGCGCCGCACAGGCGGGCGCTTGAGGACAAGCCAGATCGGTGGACAGGGATGAGTGGTCGGGGAGACAGGATTCGAACCTGCGACATCCTGCTCCCAAAGCAGGCG
>CAZLSU010000016.1:0-45486 GCA_964562225.1 uncultured Sphingobium sp. | reverse complement strand
GCCGTCGCGCATCGACTGCGGCACGGCGGCGATGCTGTCGTCGGCCATGGAAGATACGAAGGGGATGATCATCACGCCCATGACGAGGCCCGCCGCGAGCGCGCTTTCCGAACTGGCGTTATGGATGCCGATCATCACCGCGAAATCGCGCAGCGCGGGGGCCACTGTCAGCGCCGCGAAATAGCCATAGACGACCGTGGGCACGCCCGCGAGTATCTCCAGCAGCGGTTTCATCCACTTGCGCACGGCGGGCCGCGCATATTGGGTCAGGTAGACCGCACTCATCAGGCCGAGCGGAATGGCGACGATCATCGCGATGATCGCACCGATGAAGATCGTGCCCCAGAACAGCGGCACCGCGCCGAACGCATCATCATTGCCATAACCCATCGCGGCGGACTGCGGCGACCATTTGGTGCCGAACAGAAAGTCGATCGGATTGACCATCGCGAAGAAACGCAACGATTCCCACAGCAGCGACGCGACGATGCCCAGCGTGGTGATGATCGCCAGCAAAGACGCGCCCAGCAGTACCGCCATCACCAGCCGCTCGACCCGCGTGCGCGCCCGGAAATCGGGCCGGATGCGGGTGAAGGCGAAGGCGAAGCCGGCAAAGGCCAGGATGATCGCCAGCGCCGCGCCCGCCAGGCTGTATCGTTGCATTGCCGCGCGATAGGGTTCGACCAGTCCCTGCGACAGCGGATTGAAGCCGCCCGCCTGCGCGCCGGTCGCCATGCCGCGCGCTTCGCTCAATATCGCGCCGCGCGAAAAATCGTCAGGCGGCAGCATCTGCCCGGCAGGGCTGCTCACCACCGCCTGCGTCACCAGCCCCGGCGATACATTGGACCATACCGCCAGGAAGATGAGCGCCGGGACCAGCGTCCATAACGCGACATACCAACCATGATAGCCCGGCAGGCTGTGCATCGCGTCGCGTCGCCCCGACGCCTGCGCCACGACTTTCAGCCGTGTGGCGCGGGCGCGGGCGCTGATCCAGGCGATCGCGCCGAGGCCCGCGAGCAGCAGGAGGATGGCTGGTCCGGTCATTGCAGGCGCTTAATTCAGCGCCGATCCGTCGAGCACGGCCAGCGACTTGACCGCGTCCGCGCTCTTGGCGCGCACATCGTCGGGCGCTGCGACCATGCCACGCTTGGTCAGCGCGCCGCCCGGACCCCAGTTGGCGGCAAACGCGCCAAGGAAGCCCTGCAAGCCCGGAATGGCGGTCAGATGCGCCTTCTTGACGTAGATATAGAGCGGCCGTGCGCCGGGATATTCGCCCTTCGACACTGTCTCATAGGTCGCCTGCACGCCGCTCAGCGGGATATCCTTCAGGCTGTCGAGATTTTCTTCCAGGAAGCTGTAGCCAAAGATGCCGACCGCATTGGGATTGGCGCCCAGCTTCTGCACGATCAGATTGTCATTCTCGCCCGAATCGACATATTTGCCGTCCTCGCGGACGCGGGTGCAGGTTGCTTTGTACTCGTCCTCGCTCTTTTCTTTGAGCGCCTTCATCGCTTCGTCGCTCTGGCAGCCCTTTTCCAGGATCAGTTCGGCCAGCGAATCGCGCGTGCCGCTGGTGGACGGCGGGCCGAACACCGAAATCGCGATGGCGGGGAGGCTGGGGTCCACGTCCTTCCAGGTTTGCGCCTTGTTCGGTCCCTTGCCATAGGGATCTGCGGCCAGCGCCTCATAGACGATCTTGGGGGTCAGCTTGTAACCGGGGCCATTCTTGGCTTCGGCGAAGGCCAGGCCATCGACGCCGACCTGCACCTCGATAATGTCCTTCACGCCATTGGCGGCGCACTGGTCGAACTCGGCCTTCTTCATCCGGCGCGACGCATTGACGATATCGGGATGCTGCGCGCCGACGCCCGCGCAGAACAGCTTCATGCCGCCGCCGGTGCCGGTCGATTCGATGATCGGCGACTTCATGCCGGGATTGCCCTGCACGAACAGTTCGGCGACCGCCGTGGCGAAGGGATAGACGGTGGAGGAACCGACCGCGCGAATTTCGCCCCGCGATCCGCCCGCGCCGCCACCGGCCTGGTCGCCGCACGCGCCAAGGGACAGGATGGCAGCCGTCGATGCGGCGAGGATGGCGAGCTTCTTCACGGGAAATCTCCAACAATATGTGGCCGCGATTCGCTGTCCGCCGCCCCCTTGAGCAGCGCCCTAGCGACGCTTCGTCGCGCATTTGTGACAGTAAGGTTGCGTTTTTATGACAGGGTATCAAGCTATCACCAACATCCGTTCGGGCTGAGCTTGTCGAAGGGCTGCACTTCTCATTGACGGACGAAAAAAGTGCAAGCCCTTCGACAAGCTCAGCCCGAACGGATGTGGGTTATTCCGATGCCCCCTCCGCATGCGGCACCAGCACGCTGATCGACGTGCCCTTGCCCAGCACGCTGGCGATATCCAGCCGCCCGCGATGCCGCTCGACGATATGCTTGACGATGGCGAGGCCCAGTCCGGTACCGCCGACCGCGCGGCTGCGCCCCGAATCGACCCGATAGAAACGCTCGGTCAGGCGGGGCAGATGGTCCGGGCCGATGCCTTCGCCCTCGTCGGCCACCACCAGCCGGGTCATGCCGCTCGGCCCCTCGCTTAGGCGCACCTGGATCGGCGTGCCCGCCCGGCCATATTTGGCCGAGTTGCCGATCAGATTGTGCAGCAGTTGCGACAATTGCGCCCGGTCGCCCTGCACCGGGGGCAGGGCAGGGGCGATCTCCATCTCGACCTCACGTCCCCGGTCGCCATGGCCCGACCGGAACACTGCGACCACTTCGGCCACCAGTTCGGACAGGTCGACCGCGCTGTCGGGCGCGCGATATTTCTCCGCCTCGATCCGGGAAAGCGACATCAGATCGTCGACCAGCCGCTGCATCCGCCGCGCCTCGCGCTCCATGATGCCCAGGAAACGCTGGCGCGTTTCGTCATCCTTGCCCAGTTCGGGGTCTGCCAGCGTCTCGATAAAGCCCAATATCCCCGCCAGCGGCGTGCGCAGTTCGTGGCTGGCATTGGCGACGAAATCGACCCGCATCCGCTCGGCGGCATAGGCCCCGCTGCGGTCGGTCAGGTGGACCATGCGCCGTCCGTCCCCCCGCTGCCCCTCACCCACGCTCAGCGGTACGATCCGCATCTGCCAGCGCTGCTCGCGCGTGCCCAGCCCCACCAGTTCGATCTCGTCCGCCTCCGCCATTGGCCCGGCGCTTGCCAGCCGTTCGGCGGCTGCGGGATGGCGGATGGCTAGGCGGGCATCCTCCCCCACCACATGCGCGCCCAGCAGCCGCAGCGCCGCCCGGTTGGCCCGCGCGATCCGCCCCCGCTCGACCAGCAGCAGCGGATCGGCCACCCCCTCCAGCATCGCGGTAAAGGCGGGGTCGTCGAGCAGGTCGGGCGCTTGCCGCACCGGCTCGGCCACTGGGGCGGCCGGCTCTTCGCGCCAACCCGCAATCGCCAGCACGATCATGCCTGCCAGAACGGGCAGCACGATATGCTGGATCGCCGCGCCGGTGGCGAGCGCCCCCCCGGTGCCGAGCGCCAGCACGGCCAATGCCCAGGTGATTTGCGACAGGTTCAGTCGATTCATGGTTACCGCGCTGGATTATTCGCGCATTTGCTGCAATGCACGGACAGGATTGGACCGGCTGTTGATGCTTTGGCAAGCCGCTTGTCGTATCGGGATGGACATGAGCGACCAGAAGCCAGACCAGACGCAGCCAGACGATGCCGTGGACTTTGCGGTTCCCTCGCGCCGCCAGCTCCTGATGGGCGGGGCCGTCGCGGCCTCCGCCATCGTTTCGATCCGCCCCGCGCTCGCCAACACCGCCGCCTCCGTCCTCAACTGCACCATCCCCGTGCCCGATCCGTCGAAGGGCAGCGTCGCCATATTGCCCGACGGTCAACTCACCGCCCCCGGCACCCAGGGCGCATTCCCCGCCGCGGGGCGCAGCTTCACCGGCGAACAGGTGAAACAGGCGTTGCGCGGTCGCCCGCTGCCCGGCACCAGCTATGGCCAGAACCAGGCCTATCTCAACTATATCCGCCGCCTCCAGTCCGGCACCAGCGGCTTTACCTGCTACGCCTCGCTGCAAATGCCGCGCTGAATACCCGTCGCCTCGGCGAAGGCCGGGGCCGTCATCGCAATATAGCTACCCTAACCCCTCATCCCCCCTTAACCTTCCCGCATTACAGCGGCGTGGCAGCAGGGCAGGGTGATGACAGCAGAGCCATATTATCGCGCCGAACCGGGGGACGCGCTGCTCGTCCAGCCGCTCGACGATATCGTGCTGCTCTACCATCGCCCCTCGGGCCAGACCCATATGGTCGCCAGCCCGGTGCCCGAAATCCTCGCAGCCCTCCGCGCTCTGGGTGATGCGCCAGCATCCGCCGTCCATGACATCCTCGCCCGCGATTTTGACCTCGGTGCGCCGCAGGAAGCCCGCGCCGAAATCGCCGCCCACCTCGCCGAAATGGCGACCCTCGGCGTCGTCCGCGCGCTATGACGCACAGCATCACTCTGCGCATCGGCCCGGCCACCTTCCGCGTCGGCAGCGCCTGGTCCCAGCCCATCGAACAACTCCGCCGCCTCTACGCTGCCTATCCGCAGGCGGGCGATACCATCGCCGACTTCACCGTCCGGCTCGAACCCGCCGGCCGGTTGCGCCGCTGGTTCCGCCCGTCCATCTTCATCACCGGCGATCATGGCCTGGCCGACGCTGCGCCGATGAGCCTCGCCCACGGGCTGCTGGCGGCCGAAATGGGCATGAACCTGCAAATGGCGCTCGGCTGGCGACGGCATCTGCTGCTCCATGCGTCCAGTGTCGAGAAGGATGGCCGCGTGCTCGTCATGACCGGCGAGTCCGGCTCTGGCAAATCCACCCTTGCGGCGCAACTGGGGGAGCGGGGCTGGCGGCTGATGGGCGATGAATTCGCGCTGCTCGACCTTCTCACCGGCCAGATTTTCGCCTTCCCCCGCCTCATCTCCCTCAAGAATCGCGCGATCGAGGTGATCGCCGCGCAAGTCCCCGCCGACCGCATGGGACCAATGCTGCGCGGCACCGCCAAGGGCGACATCCGCCACCTTATCCCCCGCGCCGACGTCGTCGCGCGCATGGGGGAGGGCGCACCGCCCGCGCTCCTGCTCTTCCCCCGTTTCGGCCATGCGCAGGATGTGCGCCCGGTCGGGCAGGGCGAAGTTTTCATGCGGCTCACCCAAGCCTCGACCAATTATGTCGCGCTCGGCGAACCGGCCTTCCACGCGCTCAGCCGCTTCGTCACGAGCGTCCCAGCCTGCGCGATCGACTTTTCGAGCGGCGACGAGGCGATTGCCATGGTCGAGCAGCTATGGGCCGCCCAACCATGAACTCGCGCCTGCTCGTCGCCGCGCTGCGCGATCCTGCCTCGGTCGACGCGCTGACCCCGGACCAATGGAACGCGCTGATCGCCATGGCGCGGGCCGAACGGCTGATCGGCACGCTCGCCGTCCTTGTCGTCGATCGCGTGCTTCCCGATGCCGTCCGCCCGATCGTCGCTGACGCGCTCACCGAAGCGGAGCGAGAGGCGCGTCAGGCGCTCTGGGAAGCCGACCGCGCCCGCGTCGCGCTGGCCGCGCTCGATGTGCCGGTCATCCTGCTCAAGGGCACGGCCTATGCCGCCGCCAGTCTGACCGCCGGGCAGGGCCGCTTCATCGGCGACCTAGACATTCTCGTCCCGCGCGATGCGCTCGACGTAGTCGAGGCCGCGCTGTTCGCGGCCGGCTGGGAATGGGTGAAGCCCGACCCTTATGACGACGCCTATTACCGCCAATGGATGCACGAACTTCCCCCGATGATCCACGCGACGCGCGATCGCATGATCGACGTGCATCATACGATCCTGCCGCTGACCGCGAAGCCCAAGCCCTGGCCTTATCTGCTGATCGACCAGAGCGTGCCGCTTCCTGATGGTCTGCGCGTGCTGTCCCCTGAACATATGGTCATCCACGCCGCCGCCCACCTGTTCGCCGATGGCGATCTGGCGGGGGGCTTGCGCAACCTGTGGGACATCCACTGCCTGTGCAGCGAGTTCGGCGCAAAGCAGGATGATTTTTATCTCAGCCTGATCGAGGAGGCTGGGGTTCACGGCCTGATCGCACCTGTCCAGCGCGCGCTGACGCTGGCCCGGCATCTCTACGGAACGGCAACGCCTACCCTGAACATGCGCCATGATGTTCCCCGGCGCAGGCCGGGGTCCAGTTCACACGGTGAGGACTCGACCCCGGCCTGCGCCGGGGAACGACAGATCTATTCTGATGCGTCGGTATCCATGCGGCCTGTTATGAAACCCTCCGACCACCTCTTCATCGCCCGCCTGCTGGCGCGCGACGGCTGGGGTCGCGAAACCCGCAAGGCGCTCCGCTTCGCCTTCTTCCTGCGGTCCCACTGGCTGCGCATGCCCCCGCTGATGCTGGCGCGGCATCTGTGGACGAAGTGGCGCAAGGGGCATCGCCCCGCCTAGACCGGCTTCAAAACCTCCGCCACCGCCAGTCCCGCCATGTCGGCCACGGCGATCAGGCGCTCGGGCGACATGCCGCCGCGCGCATCGGACGACAGACCGGACATCACCGCACCCACATAGTCCGCCACCTTTTCGGCCAGATGCGGATGGGTCAGCGCCACGAAATCGCGCATTTGCGCCACGCTTGCCGTCTTCCACGTCCTGGCCTGAGCCGCAGCGAAGCCGGATATGTCACCGGCGCCTTCCACACGATCGATGGCGGCTTCGCGGCCTGAACGGACGGAACGGGGTCTGTCGTCAATAACCGAAGGTCAGGCCGACCCCATAATATTTCGGTCCGGCATTGCCCTTGATCTTCAGCTTGGGGAAAATCGGCATCGCCACGGTCGCATAGGGGCGCACATTGTCGGCGCTCACTCGCACGCCCGCGCCCAGCGTGATCGACAGCGGGATGCTGTAGGTCGCTTCCGCGCGCCCATACACCTTGGTCTCGCCGTCGCGAATGAAAACCCCGCCGCCCGGCGTCAGCTTGAACCCGGCCATGCCGAACGCATAGCCCGCGCCGATTTCGCTGCCCCAATGGCCGTCGGCGCGGCTATAGCCGCCCTCGACGCCCAGCCCCTCGGCCTGCGCAGCCGTGCCCGTGCAGCCGATCGCCAGCGCGACGCTCATAGCCGCCATCTTTCCCAACATATCCTGCCCTTTCCTGACCATAGCGCGCCGGGCTAGGGCCGGGGGCGGGCGGGCGCAACACGGATAGGCCGACCCGAGTCCTCCGCGCGATCAATCCCGCTTCAGCACATCGAGCGCCAGCACGGTCAGCGCTTCGCTCGCCGTGCCGATCACCTTGTCCGCCTCGGGCGCCCAAAACGGACTATGTAGCGACGGCAGCGATCCACCGGCCGCCATCTTGTCCGCAGGGACGCCGCCAACCCAGAAGATGAAGCTGTTGATGCTCTTGTCGGCGCGGTAGAAGCGGCTGAAATCCTCGCCCCCCATTACCGCCGGCGTCTTGACCACCCGGCCTTCGGGAAAGGCGCCGCGCAGCACGGTCGCCATCTGCTCGGCGAATTCGGGCGGATTATAGGTGGACGGCGTGAACTCATCCTTGACGCTCACCATCGGCATCCGGTCCTCGGGCACTCCTGCCGCTATCGCCTCGCCGCGCGCGACCCGCTCGATCCCCTTGATCAGCTTGGCGCGCGTCTCGTCCGAATAGCTGCGGATCGTCAGCAGCAGCCGCGCCTCGTCCGGGATGATATTATGCTTGGCCCCCGCCTGGAAACTGCCGACCGTCACCACGGCGGGGTCGGACGGTTCCTGCTCGCGGCTGATCAGCGTCTGCAATGTCGTGACGATCCGCGACGCCAGCACGATCGGGTCTTTGGTCGTCTGTGGATAGGCGCCATGGCCACCGGTGCCCTTTACGATCACGTCCACACTGTCGACATTGGCCAGCGCATAGCCCGGCGTATAGCCGATCTTCCCCGCCTCCAGATTGGCCGCGTCATGGAAGGCGATAGCGTGGGTCGGCTTGGGGAAGCGGGTATAAAGCCCATCCTCCAGCATCAGCCGCGCGCCGCGCCCTACCTCCTCGGCGGGTTGCAGGATCATGACCAAAGTGCCCTTCCACTGGTCCTTCATGCCCGACAGCAGCTTGGCCGTCTCGATGAAGGCGGTCATATGCGTGTCATGGCCGCAGGCGTGCATGACCCCGGTCTCCACCCCTTCGGCGGTGCGCGTGCGCACCTTCGACGCGAAGGGCAGGCCGGTCTGCTCGCTCACCGGCAGCCCGTCCATGTCGGCGCGGATCAGTAGCACCGGGCCGGACCCGTTCTTCATCACCGCGACCACGCCGGTGCCGCCGACCTTCTCGGTCACGTCGAACTTCATGGATTTCAACCGCCTGGCGAGCTTGGCGGCGGTTTCGACCTCCTTCTCGGACAGTTCGGGATTGGCATGCAGGTCGCGATACAGCGCCATCAGCCCGTCCATATCCTTCGCCACCGCCGCGCCGATTTCGCTCGGCGCGGGCGCGGGCGTGACGGCAGGCGCAGGGGCCTCCTGCGCGTGAACGAGGGACGAAAGGCTGAACGCGGCCAGAACGGCCGACAGCGCATGGCGCATGATGATGATCTCCCTTGGCTTGGGGTCAAGCATAGGGCGAATTCCCATCGAACTTAAAGGCTTATTGCGCGGTCCACCCGCCATCGACGGTGATGTTCGATCCGGTGATGTTCGCCGCCGCGTCGCCGCACAAGAACAGCGCGATCGCCGCCACCTGTTCCACGGTGACGAACTGTTTGGTCGGCTGGCCCGCCAGCAGAACGTCGTTCATCACCTGTTCGCGCGTCATGCCGCGCGCTTTCATCGTGTCGGGTATCTGGTTTTCGACCAGCGGCGTCCACACATAGCCGGGCGATATGCAGTTGGCGGTGATGCCGAACGTCGCCGCTTCCAGCGCCACCGTCTTGGTGAAACCGGCCAGGCCATGTTTGGCGGTCACATAGGCGCTCTTGAAGGGCGACGCGGTAAGCGAATGGGCCGATGCGGTCTGGATCAGCCGGCCCCACTTCTTCTCTTTCATGTAGGGCAGCGCCAGCCGGGTCGTATGGAACGCACTGTTGAGGTTCAGCGCGATGATCAGGTTCCACTTGTCGACCGGAAATTCCTCGACCGGCGCGACATGCTGCATGCCGGCATTGTTGATCAATATGTCGACCCCGCCGAACGCGTCGGCCGCCTCCGCCATCATCGCTTCGATCTCGTCCACCTTGGTCAGGTCATGCCCCGAATAGGCGGCCTTGCCCCCGCTCGATGCTTCTAGCGCGACTCGTTCCTGCTCGATCGCGGCCGGATCGCCGAACCCGTTGATGACGATGTTCGCGCCCGCGTCCGCAAGAATCTTGGCATAGGCAAGCCCGATGCCCGACGTCGAACCGGTGATCAGCGCGGTCTTGCCAGCCAGGAACTTGCTCATGCCATCTTCTCCTTGATGTGATTGGGCGAATCGATGTCGAAGGTCGCGCTCTTGCCATCGACGATGTTGCGCGCGATCAGTTCGCCCTTGTGCATCACCTCGTCCACCGCGTCGCGGCCCTGCGCCCAGTGGTCGAGCATGGTCGATCGCGAAAATTCAAAGTCGCGCGCGCCGCTTTCCCAGGCGCGGCTGCGATAGATCAGATGCACGATATTGACCGCCCCGGTGTCGAGGAATTGCCGCAGCTTCTTTGCGTCGGCATCGTCCTGCAATTCGGGCGGCAGCTTGTCGAGCAGCGCGCGGATCGCCTTATGCTCGCGGCGCAGGCGCAGATATTGGTCGGTCACCTGTCGGGTGCGGCTGGAATATTGGATGTCCTTGGTCCGCGAATAGACGTCGGTCATCTGCCGGGGCATCGGCCCTTCGGCGGGGAACAGGTCGACCTGGAACACCAACATGTCGTCGGTCTGATGGTCGAGCACATGGGCAAGCGGGGTGTTGGACACGATCCCCCCATCCCAATACCAGCGCCCGTCAATTTCGACCGGGGGCAGCCCCGGCGGCAGCGCGCCCGACGCCATGATGTGCCGCGCGTCGATCCGCGTATTGCCGCCCGGCCCGCGCGTATCCCAATAGGCGAAATTGCCGCTTTCCACATCGACCGCGCCCACCGACAGCCGCACCGGCCCGTCATTGAGCAGATTCCAGTCGACACAGGCGTTGAGCGTCTGTTCCAGCGGGCCGCTGTCATAGAAGCTGATCGCGCCCTCGCTTCCCTCCGGCATCAGCATCGCAGGCCAGATGCGTGGGCGGAACATGCCCGGCACCCCGAACGTCGCGACCGCGCCCGCCGCCATCAGGTGCGCCGCTTCCTGAATATGCTTGATTTCGGGCAGCATCATATTGGGCATGCCGCCCGACACCGTCAGCCAGAATTTCTTGAGCCGCCCAAGCCGCCGGTGCGGCGGATTGCCCGCGATGATCGCGGCATTGACCGCGCCGATCGAAATGCCCGCCACCCATGTCACGTCGATCGACAGTGCGTCCAGCCGCTCATAGACGCCCGCCTGATAGGAACCCAGCGCCCCGCCGCCCTGGAGCAGCAGCGCGACCTGCCGCGGCAGGGGCAGCGGAGTCGCCGCGCGGCGGCGGGGGCGGGGCGGGGTGTCTTGGGGTTCTGTATCAGCCATGTTGCAGCGCAATATAGGGACTCTTGCGGACAATCCAACCGGCAATAGCCGCCTAATCCTACGCTTGCGCAACCGCTTCCTCATCGAACGGTTATTCCCACGCCTGCCGGGATCGCGTAGGCATCGGTCAAGACGATGGGAGGCCATGCGATGCGGCTCGACGACGAACAGGAATCAGGCCATTACGAGGTGCAGGACGGGCGCGGCGGCGGTGGCTTCGGCGGCGGGCTGGGTGGCGGTCTCGGCATGCTGCTTCCCCTGATCGGCAGCAGGTTCGGCTGCGGCGGCATCGTCGTCGTGCTGATCATCATGATGGTGATGGGCATGAACCCCCTGAGCCTGATCGGCGGCGGTGGCGGAACCGGCACCGCGCCCCATGAAACCAGCCGTCCCGGCACGCAACAACTGACAGATATCCAGCGCACCTCGCTCAAGGTGCTCGGCTCCACCGAACGGCGTTGGACGGATATCTTCAAAGCGGAAGGCCAGCAATATCCGCCCCCCACGCTGGTTTTCTACAGCCAGAACGGCCAGTCCGGCTGCGGCGCGGCGCAATCGGCGATGGGACCATTCTATTGTCCCGCCGACCAGAAAATCTACATCGACACCGATTTCTTCAACGAAATGGAAAGCCGCTTCAACGCGCCGGGCGACTTTCCGATTGGCTACATCATTGCCCATGAAGTCGGCCACCATATCCAGACGATCACCGGGCAAGCCGACAAGGTCCGCAAGGCGCAGCAACGCGCCGGCGAGGCGGCGGGCAATGCCCTCCAGGTCAAGATGGAGCTACAGGCGGACTGCTATGCTGGCGTATGGGCCGCGCGCGACACCAATTTGATGGAAGCGGGCGACCTGGAAGAAGGCATGCGCGCCGCCCAGGCGATCGGCGACGACACACTGCAAAAATCCGCAGGCCAACGCCCCGTCCCCGAAAGCTTCACCCATGGCAGCAGCGCGCAGCGCATGGAATGGCTGCGCAAGGGACTGGACAGCGGCGACCCGGCGCAATGCGATACATTTGGTGGGGCGATCTGACGGGGGTTCAGGGTGGGCTTGTTGATGTCAAAGGTGGGTGTCGAACTGTCAGCCTTTGAAAAGGGACACCGCTTCAAACGCTGATCCGCGCCACCCGCTTGCCCTTCGTTCGCCCTGTTAGATGAAACGCCCCGCACCGATCACATCGATAATGGCGCAGAACGATATCCGCCGCCGCGGCAGCCAGCAGCGCGTCCTGCGCCGAGGCGAAACGGCGCTTCTTCCGGCAAATGCTCAGCCGCATGCGCAAGTGGGATGCTCCTCGCCATCATGTTTGGCATCCGCTATGCGAAACGACGCGCAGCAAGCAAGGCTACATTGTCTGGAAAAGCGCTTACACCCGTTCCGATGCGTCAGTGGCGGTCCATCGCCTTGAGCAGCGCCAGCATGTCGGGGGGAAGGTCGATAACATGGAAAGTGGACCGCAGCGCCTGGCCCACGCCCGCACGCGGATCAGGCAACCCGACGGAAACGATCCGGCGTGATCCGCCATCTCCCGTTCTGCCCATCCGGCCCTCCTGTTTATGCATGTCCATGGGTTTAGAACGGCCCATGGGGCCAAAAGTTTCTGGCATTCGTCGCATTCCGGGGCGATAGGCGCAGAAAAGCGAGGGGTTGGCGGATGATGGACTGGCTGGAAGTGGAGGCGCGGATACGCGGCCATTCGCCTTTTCTGGCCCGGCAACTGGATCGTTACCCTGCCGTCGCCGCGCTGCTGGCGTCCGGCGACACCGATGGCGCGCTGGCGCAGGCGCACCGCGCGGGCGACGATACGGATACGCTCGCCCGTTCGCTGCGCCGTCGCAAGGGCGCGCTGGCGTTGGTCACCGGCGTCGCCGACCTGTCGGGTGCGTGGGATCTGGATCGCGTCACCCGCACCCTGTCCGATTTTGCCGACACCGCGCTCGATGAGGCGATCGCCTTCGCGCTGGCCGAACGCTATCCCGACGCGCCGCCAGTGGGTTTCGCCGCGCTGGGGCTGGGCAAGCATGGCAGCCGCGAACTTAATTATTCGTCGGACATCGACCCGATCCTGCTGTTCGATCCGCAGACCATGCCGCATCGCGCGAAGGAGGAGCCGGGGGAGGCGGCTGTCCGCATCGGCCGCCGCGTCACCGAACTATTGAGCGCGCCCGATGGCGACGGCTATGTCTTCCGCGTCGACCTGCGGCTGCGTCCCTCGCCCGAAGCTACGCCGATCGCGCTGCCGGTGGAGGCGGCGATCGGCTATTATGAATCGACCGCGATGGGCTGGGAACAGGCTGCCTTCATCCGCGCCCGCGCGGCGGCGGGGGACAAGGGACTGGGCGATTATTTCCTGCGCGCGATCCGGCCCTTCGTCTGGCGGCGGAGTCTCGATTTCGGCGCGATCGACGCGATCACCGACATTTCCCGCCGCATCCGCGACCATTATGCGCAGGGGCAGGCGTTCGGGCCGGGTTATGACCTGAAACGCGGGCGCGGCGGCATCCGCGAGGTGGAGTTTTTCGCGCAGGTCCACCAACTGATCCATGGCGGGCGCGACGCGTCACTGCGTTCGGGCAATACGCGCGAAGCGCTGCGCGCGCTCGCGTCCGCCGGCGTGATCGAGGCCGAAGCGGCGGCTCATCTGGACGCGGCCTATATCCTGTTCCGCACCATCGAACACCGGCTTCAGATGGTCGCCGATCTTCAGACCCATGAACTGCCGACCCGTCCCGACGCGCTCGACAATGTCGCGCGGCTGCATGGCCTGGCCGACGGTGGTGCGCTGCTCGACCTGTTGCGCCCGCATGTCCTGTGGGTGGGCCGCAATTATGACCGGCTGACGCCCGATCGCCCCAGCGGCGAATTGTCGCAGGATGACGAGCTGCTGCGCGACCAGCTTCTCGCCATGGGGTTTGACGATCCCGCCACCCCGCTGGCGCGGATCGCCCATTGGCGCGGCGGTCGGGTGCGCGCGCTGCGCAGCGGACCCGCTCGCGCCGCGCTGGAGGATCTGCTGCCCGGCCTGATGCGCGGCCTTGCCGCCGCGCCCGATCCCGACCGCGCGCTCAACCGACTGGACGACCTGATTGAACGCCTGCCCAGCGCGATCAACTTCTTCAAGCTGCTCGCCGCTCGCCCCGCTTTGGTCGCGTTGCTGGCCGAACTGTTGAGCTACGCGCCGACACTGGCCGATGCGCTTGCCCGCCGCGCCGAACTGCTCGACGGCCTGATCGATGCGACCGCCTTCGATCCGCCGCCGCCGGTGGCCGACCTCGCCGCGCAATTCGCCTGCCTGGAACCTGGCGAGGATTATCAGGCGCTGCTCGACCGGGTCCGGCGGCGGGTCGGCGACCGTCGCTTTGCGCTGGGGGCGCAGATCATCCGGGGCGGCGATCCGCTGGAGGCCGGGTGCGGTTATGGCCGCGTGGCGGAGGCAGCGGTGGAGGCGCTAACCGCCGCCACCGTGACGGAATTTGAGGGCGTCCATGGCCGCGTGCCGGGCGGCGAATTGCTGATCCTGGCGCTCGGTCGGCTCGGCGGCGGCGTGCTCACCCATGCCTCCGACCTCGACATCGTATTCCTGTTCACCGGCGGGTTTGAAGCGCAGTCGGACGGCGCCAAACCATTGGGCGCTACCCAATATTATAACCGCCTCGCCCAGCGCGTCACCAACGCCCTGTCGGTCGCCACCGCCGCCGGGCCGCTTTATGAAGTCGACACAAGGCTACGTCCCTCCGGCGCGCAGGGGCTGCTCGCGGTAAGCCTGGACAGTTTCGCGCGCTATCAGCGGGAAGAGGCATGGGCGTGGGAGCATCTGGCGCTGACGCGGGGGCGCCCGATCTTTGGGTCGGCATCGGCGCGCGCGGCCTTGCAGGCGATCCTCGACGAAACCCTGCATCGCCCGCGCGACATCGCTGATCTGGTGCGCCAAGCGGTCAAGATGCGCGGTGACATAGCCAATCACAAACCGCCCGCCGGCGAGCTGGACGTCAAACTGGTGTCGGGCGGCCTTGTGGACCTGGAATTTCTTATACATATCAATCAGTTCCGGTCGGACAGGGCGTTCAGTCCGGATATTGGTACTGCGCTGCGACAATTGATCGAGGCGGGGCATCTTCCCGAGACGCTTCTGCCTGCGCATGATCTGCTGACCCGCTTTCTGATCGCGTCGCGGCTGGTCTCACCCAAATCGACCGAACCGCCCGCAGCGGCGCAGGCGCTGGTCGCCCGATTATGCGGTCAGCCCGACTGGCCGACCCTGCTTGAAAGCTACGCCCAGGCGCGGCAAAGCATCGCGACCCAATGGCATAAGGAAACGACGCGATGATCGAACAAGGCGATATGGCGCCCGACGCGCCGCTCAAGGACAGCGATGGTGCGTCCTTCACCCTGGCGCGCTATCGCGGCAAGGCGCTGGTGCTCTATTTCTACCCGAAAGCCGACACGCCGGGCTGCACCAATGAGGCGAAGGACTTCACCGCCCTTGCGCCCGACTTTGCCGCGATCGGCGTCCCGGTGGTCGGCGTGTCCAAAGACAAGCCCGCCAAACTCGCCAAATTCGCCGCCAAATATGACCTCGCGGTCACGCTCGCCTCCGACGAGGATGGCGCCTTTTGCGAAGCCTTTGGCACCTGGATCGAAAAGTCGCTTTATGGCCGCAAATATATGGGCATCGCCCGCGCGACTTTCCTGATCGACGGCGAAGGGCAGGTGGTGCGCGTCTGGCCGCAGGTCAAAGTGAAGGGGCATGCGCAGGCGGTGCTGGACGCCGTTCAGGCGCTTTAACCAAAAGTGCGGCGGGGACGACATGGTTAATAGGGGCGACGAACGGAGATGGGCCGTGAGGCCGAATCCTACCAAATCCTTGCAAAAGCGCCACTTTTATTCCGTCGCGCAGACGGGTTTCAACGGCTCACCCCATCGACAGGCCGTTCTGCCCCGAGATTCCCATGCCGCGCTTGCACAATGAAAGCGGATTTGCAGTCTATGGCTCCGGGGGCAGGTCATACTGCTTTAAAAATTCGGGGAGCACCACGAGGGTTACAAGGCCCCGCGGTTCATAGTCGGGGTCTGCATGATTATTTCTCGTTCGATCAACGCTCGTTTTTCAGGTCTGTTCCATTCCCTTTCCAGGACGGCAAAAATATTTGCAGCGACCGGCGCGGTAGCGCTGTTGTGCGCAGCAGCGCCAGCCCAGGCGAGCGACGATGACGATCCTTATGGCGATGTATCCGAAGCCAGCGCCAGCACGCTGGGCCAGGGCGACGCCGGTTTCGCCTCCATCTTCTCCAATCTGCGCCGTCTGGATGGGGTCAGCCGCTCGACCGCTTACATCCCATCGGGCCGCCCCGTCGCCAAGTTGTCGCTGACCTCCAACTTCGGCGTTCGGTCGGACCCGTTCAATGGCGGCGCGCGGATGCACAAGGGCGTCGATATCCCCGGCCCGCTCGGCACCCCGATCTATGCGACCGCAGACGGCATCGTCAGCCGCGCAGGCTGGGCCAGCGGTTACGGCAATCTCGTCCAGATCTCGCACGGCAATGGCATGGAAACGCGCTACGGCCATATGTCGAAACTGATTGCCGCCGCCAACAGCTTCGTGCGTCGCGGCCAGATCATCGGCCTGATGGGTTCGACCGGCCGCTCGACCGGCAGCCACCTCCATTATGAAGTCCGCGTCGACGGCGCGGCGATCAACCCGCTGCCCTTCGTCGCCGGTCCCGACTATCTGATCGCGATGAACACGAAGCCGCCGATCGCCATGGGCGGCCCGACCAAGGCCGACGAGCGCAAGGCCGACTGAAGCTTATATTTGGCACGCCAAGCAAAAGGCCCGGCAGCGAGAGCTTGCCGGGCCTTTTGCTTGCGCCTATCTATGCCTGTATGACCCAGATTGACCTGACGCCTTCCGCCGCCGCCCGCGTGGCCGCCATTGCCGCCAAGCAGGGCAAGCCCGCGATCCTGCGCCTCGCGGTCGAAGGGGGCGGTTGCTCCGGTTTCCAGTATCGCTTCGGCCTGGCCGACGCGATCGAGAGCGAGGATGTGTCGGTGGAGCGCGACGGCGTGACGCTGGTCGTGGATGATGTCAGCCTGGACCTGGTGCGCGGATCGGCGGTCGATTTCGTATCCGACCTGGGTGGTGCCGCGTTCAAGGTGACCAATCCCAACGCGACCGCCGGTTGCGGTTGCGGCACCAGCTTCTCGGTCTGATCTTCGCCGGGATGCGCATCGCCACATTCAACATCAACGGCATCAAGGCGCGCCTGCCGCGCCTGCTCGAATGGCTGTCCGAAACGCAGCCCGATATCGCCTGCCTTCAGGAAATCAAGACCTCGGACGAAACCTTTCCGGTCAAGGATATTGAGGGCGTCGGCTATGGCGTCATCTGGCACGGGCAGAAGGGGTTCAACGGCGTTGCCATATTGGCGCGCGGCGAAACCCCGGTCGAGGTGCGGCGCGGGCTGGAGGGCGAGCCGGAAGACGAGCATAGCCGTTATATCGAAGCCGATGTGAAGGGGGTGCGCGTCGCGAGCATCTACCTGCCCAACGGCAATCCGCAGCCCGGCCCGAAATTCGATTATAAGCTGCGCTGGATGAAGCGGCTGCGTGACCGCGCGGCGCAGGTCTGGGCCGAGGAAGTCCCCGCGATCCTGGCGGGCGATTATAATGTCATCCCGCATGATCGGGACACTTATTCGGTCAAGGCGATGGCCGATGATGCGCTGACTCAACCCGAAAGCCGCGCCGCCTACCGCGCGATGCTGGGCGATGGCTGGACCGACGCGCTCGCCACCCGGCATCCGACCGGGGGGATTTGGACCTATTGGGATTATCAGATGAACGCCTGGCCGCGCGACGCGGGCTTTCGCATCGACCATCTGCTGCTCAGCCCCGCCGCCGCCGATCGACTGGTGGACGCCCAGGTCGACAAGGATTTTCGCGGCCGGGAAAAGGCGAGCGACCATGCGCCGACCTGGGTCGAGCTGCGAGAATAGGGTTTAGAGCGCCTTTTCGTAAATCCGGTAAACCTTGTTGATCCGGGTATTGAGCGCATGGGCGATGGCGTTCATCCCCTGATTATCCTCCAGCACCCAGCCGATTTCGCCGCGCGTCGCGCCATAATGGGCGACCGATGCCTGACGGATCGATTCGATCAGCATGAAGGCGAGCTGGCTCGCCATGCGGGACGATTGCAACCGCTGGAGCACGCCCATCAACGGTACCCGCATTGTCCTGACCTTGGGCGCGCGCAGCCACCAGAGCAGTTTGGCCCAGCCGAACGGGAATAGCGACCCGTTCAGCGGCTTCAGGGCCTCGTTGAGGTCGGGCAGCGTCATCATGAACGCCACCGGCTCGCCATCCAGTTCGGCGATGCGAATGAGATCCTCGAACACGATGGTTTTCAGCTTCTTGCCGGTGAAGGCGATTTCCGCGTCGGTGATCGGTACGAAGCCCCAGTTGCGCCCCCACGCATCGTTCAGGATACCCAGGATGATCGCGGCTTCGGCATCGAATTTCGACTTGTCGACATTGCGCACCCTGATGCGCGCATTCTTTTCGCCCGAGGCCATCACCCGCTGGATCAGCGGCGGAAACTGTTCGGTGATGTCCAGTTCATAGGTGTTGAGCGTCTTGGCGGTGTGATAGCCCGCGCGTTCGATCCATGGTTCATAGGCGGCGCTGTTATGTCCCATCATCACCGTGGGCGGGTGGTCGTGCCCCGCGACCAGCAGGCCAGGCTCCTCCCAGATCGACAGCGATATCGGTCCCAGAACGCGGGTCATGCCCTTGCCGCGAAGCCAGCCTTCCGCCGCCGCGATCAGCGCCTGGGCGACCGCGTCATCCTCCGCCTCGAACAGTCCGAAATTGCCCGTGCCCGGTCCCATGCCCTGCGCGGCGGGCATGGCGAGTGCCAGATGATCAATATGCGCCGATATGCGGCCCACCACCTGTCCGGCACGCCGCGCCAGGAAATATTGCGCCTCGGCATGTTCAAAGAAGGGGTTCTTGCCCGGCGTCAGCAGGCCATAGACTTCGGCCTTGAGCGGCGGAACCCAGGCGGGGTCGTTGGCGTATAGCCGCCACGGCAGGTCGACGAACGCCTTGAGATCGGCCTTGCCGACGACGGGGGATATCAGGATTTCGGAAATGGCCACGCTGATGATCTTCGCTGTCTGGGGAGGCTGACCAGTGCGTATCCCGACATGGGCTTGTCAAGCGCCTGTGGGCCTTTCGTCATTTTGCTGCCATGATCTGTGCGCATTTTCCCGTTAAGGCCATGCCCATGACCATGCAGGACCCCATCCGGCCACCCGTGAGTGCCCACCCCGACGACGCGGCGATGCTGCGTGCCGCCGCCGATCTGACGCGCGAATTGTCGATTGCCGCGCCCGCCATCTACTGGCCGGATTTTCTGGCTTCGACCGCTATCGGCTATGCAGGACTCGCCGGGGCTATCCTGTTCGACAATATGGCGCTGGCTGTTGCGGCGGGCCTTGTGGCGATGCTGGGCTTCTATCGCGCGGCCAGCTTCATCCATGAACTCACCCACATCCGCAGAGGGGCGCTTCCGGGCTTTCGCTTTGCCTGGAATCTGCTTATCGGCATTCCGCTGATGATCCCGTCCTTCATGTATGAGGGCGTCCATACATTGCATCATGCCCGGACCCGCTACGGCACTGCGCAAGACCCCGAATATCTGCCGCTCGCGCTGATGAAGCCCTGGTCGCTGCCGCTGTTCATCCTGGTGTCGATGCTCGCCCCGGTCGGGCTGATCCTGCGCTTTGGCGTGCTGACGCCGCTCAGCCTGCTGATCCCGCCGCTGCGTCGCGCGCTGGTGGAGAAATATTCGGCGCTGTCGATCAATCCCGCCTTCCGCCGCCGCCCGCCCGAGGGCGCGTTTCGGCGGCAATGGCTGTGGCAGGAGGCCGGTGCGTCGCTGTTCGCGCTGATGCTGGTCGGCAGCGTCGCGCTGGTCGGCTGGCGGCCGCTGCTGACCTATATGGCGATCCATGCCGCGATGACCGTGATCAACCAGTTGCGCACGCTGGTCGCGCATCTGTGGGAGAATGAAGGCGACGCGATGAGCGTGACCGCGCAATATCTGGACTCGGTCAATGTGCCGCCGCCCGGCTGGCGCGCCGCGGTCTGGGCGCCGGTGGGCCTGCGCTATCATGCGCTGCATCATCTGCTGCCGAGCGTCCCCTATCACAATCTGGCCCGCGCGCACCGCCGCATGGTCGCGGTGATGGGCGCGCAGTCGACCTATGATCAGGCCAATTATGTCGGCATGCTGCCGCTGGTGGGGAAGATTGCGCGCAGCACGATGGGGCGGCGCTGATCTTCTATTCCTCCGTGCGGAACAGCACCGTTTCGCCCAGCAGCAGGAACAGGATGAACGGCGCCCACGCCGCCAGGAAGGGCGGATAAGCGCCCAGATTGCCCATCGCCAGCGAGAAATTGTCGGCGACGAAATAGGCAAAGCCCAGCGACATGCCGAGCACCGCGCGCAGGAACAACTGCCCCGATCGCGCCAACCCGAATGCGGCGACCGATCCCAGGATCGGCATCAGCAGCGCGGACAGCGGTCCCGAAACCTTGTGCCACAGGCTCGCCTCCAGCGCGGCGGTGGGCCGCCCGGCATCGTGCAGGTCGGAAATCGCCGCATCCAGTTGGGCAAAGGTCAGCGCGTCGGGATCAACCTTTGCCAGGGTGAACTGGTCGGGGCGGATGTCGCGGCCAAAGCGCACCGTGCCGACATTGCGGCTTGTCCCGCGCGCCACATCGAACTGCCGTGCATCGTCGAGCAGCCAGCTTCGGCTGGCCGCGTCGTAGCGCCCGCGCGGTGCCTGGATAATCGTGGTCAGGCTGTTGTTGATGCGGTTGAAAATCTCGACCTTGCGCAACTGTACATTGGTGCCCCGCCCGGCCACGACCGCCGCCGTCACCAGATTATTGCCCTCGCGCACCCAGGCATTGCTCTTGACCCCGCTGTCGGTCGGGATCGGGCCATATTCGACCGCTTCCCATGCGCTGAGCGCGGCGGTGGAGCGCGCCACGATCCGCTCGTTGAAAACATAGCTGAGCAGGGCCACGCCCATTGCGGCCGCCACCAGCGGCGCCAGGATCTGATGCGCGGACAGCCCTGCCGCCTTCATCGAAATAATCTCGCTATTCTGGTTCAGGCTGGCGAGCATCACCAGCGTCCCCAGCAGCACCGAAAAGGGCAGGAAGCGCGCGATGATCTGCGGCACGCGCAGTCCGACATAATGCCATAGTTCCGGGTCGCCATTGCCCGGATAAGCGAGGATGTCGCCCGATTTGCCCAGCAGGTCGAGCGTCTGGAGCACGACCACCAGCAGCACGAGAACCGCCAGCGTCCGGGTAAGGAACAGCCGCCCCATATAGAGGCTGATCTGGCGCGAGGGGAAAAATTGCAACTGGGGCGGGATCATGCTGCGGTCTCCGCCATGTCGGCTTCCAGGTTCGCGTCAGGCCGTTTGCGCTTGACCAGCCGGACGATCTGTTTGCCCAGCTTCCCGAACGCGAATTCGAGCGCCGCGATCGGCTGGCCGCCGGGGCGGTGCGCAATGACATGGTACATCCACAGGATCAGCCCCGCGACCAGCAGGAATGGCACCCAAAGCGCGATGATTGGGTCGATCTTGCCCAGCGCGCCGACGCTTTCGCCATATTGGTTGATCTTGTGATAGGTCACGATGAAGATGATCGACAGGAACACGCCGAGCGCCGATGTCGATCGTTTGGGCGGGATCGCGAAGGCCAGCGCGGCGAGCGGCAGCAGGAACATCATCGCCACTTCGACCATGCGGAAATGGAAATTGGCCCGCACCTCATCGCGCAGCTTTTCCGGCGTGGCGGGCGATTTGCCGATGACCATCAATTCGGGGATCGTCTTTTCCCGATCGACGTCGCGGCCACGGAAATTCTCGATTTGCGGCAGGTCGATCGGCAGGTCGTGGCTGGAGAAGGACAGGATGCGCGGCGTCTTGTAGGTCGGCGCATCATTGACCAGCACGCCGTTGCGCAGGCGGAAGATGATGACGTCGGGGTCGTCGGTCGCCAGGAACCGGCCCTGTTCGGCGGTCACCGCCAGCGACTGGCCGTTGCGGCTGATCGCGCGCACGAAAATGCCCTGCAAATCGCGGCCCTCGTCCAGGCTGCGTTCGATCCGCAATGTCATCCGCTTGCCCAGATTGGTGAATTCCCCGACCTTGATCGACGCACCCAGCGCGCCCGATCGCAACTCGAAGCGAAGCGCCTCATAGGCGTGGCGCGACAAAGGCTGGACGAAGCCGACGATTGCGAAATTGAGCAGCGCCAGCGCAATCGCGAACATATAGGGCACGCGGAGCAGCCGACCATAGGACAGACCGACACCGCGCATCACGTCCAGTTCCGACGACAGGGCGATCTTGCGGAACGCCAGCAATATCCCGAGCATCAGGCCGATCGGGATGCCGAGCGAGAGATATTCCGGCAGCATATTGGCCAGCATCCGCCATACCACGCTGACCGGCCCGCCCTCCGCCGCGACAAAATCGAACAGGCTCAACATCTTGTCGAGCACCAGCAGCATCGCGGCGATCACCAGCGTGCCCAGCATGGGCACGGCGATCAGTCGGGCGAGATATCGGTCGGTGGCGCTGAGCATATTCAATATCTGGTCGTTCCATCACCATGTTTTGGCCGCAAAGCCCGCCCATATCCGAATCATGGGACGACAAGTCTCTGTAGGGGCGAACAGGGGAGTGCCGACCGAACGTGTCGGGCGGCTATAGCTTCCAGGAGTCGGATGGTCATGTTGAAAGTTGCATTCGGGGTGTTGACGGTCGGGGCGCTGTTCGCGTCCACGCCTGCCTGGTCCCATGGGCAGGAAATCGGCAATGATCTGGGCCGGTGTGCCGCCACCGCCGATGGTCCCGCCGTGCTGGTCGATGTGCGCGGTTTTGCCAGCGCCACCGGCAATGTCCGGCTGCAATCCTATCCCGCGACCCGCGCCGCATGGCTGGCAAAGGGCGCGTGGCTGCACCGCATCGAAATCGCCGCCAAGCCTAGCAACGGGGTGATGCGCATTTGCCTGCCCGTGCCCGAAGCGGGCAAATATGGCATCGCCGTGCGGCACGACCGCAACGGCAATGGCAAGACCGACCTGTCGCAAGATGGCGGCGGTTTTTCCAACAACCCCAGCATCTCCATCTTCAACCTGGGCAAGCCCGGTGTTGAAAAGGCGGCGTTCCAGGCGGGACCGGGCGTGACCCGGATCGTCATCAACCTCCGGTATATGTAAGGCGTCCATGGTCCGCGTCGCCCTCCTGTCCAATCCCAAATCGACGGGCAACCGGCAGACCCTGCCGCGCGTGCGCAGCTATTGCGCCAGCAACCCGGACATTTTTCATTATGAGGTGGAGCATGTCGACCAGATCGGCCGTGCGCTCCAGACGATCGCCAGGGTCGATCCGGTCGTCATCGTCATCAACGGCGGCGACGGTACGGTGCAGGCGGCGTTGACCGAATTATATCAGGGCGAACATTTCAAGGGCCGCGCGCCGCCGATCGCGGTGCTGCCCAATGGCAAGACCAACCTGATCGCCCTGGACCTGGGCATCCATGGCGATCCGATCGCGGCGCTCGAACGGATCGTCGCCATCGCCAAGGCAGGCGTCGCCGACCATGTCGTCGTGCGCGAACTCATTGCCCTGTCGCATGGGCAGGTCGGCAGCCGCCCGGTGCTGGGCATGTTCCTGGGGGGGGCGGGCCTTGCCGATTATATGCTCTATTGCCGCAACCGCATCTATCCGCTGGGCCTGTCCAATGGCCTCAGCCATTTCCTGACCGCGCTGGCCATCATCGCTTCGCTGCTGTTCGGCATCAAGGGCCGCTATATGCCGCCCAAGACAAAGCCGGTCAGCATCTCGCTGATCCGCGATGGTCAACTCGCCGGGCGTTTCGCAGTGCTGATCGTGACCACGCTGGAACGGCTGGTATTGGGGGGGCGGCCCGGTGCCAGCCTTCGCGGCAATATGAAGCTGATGGCCGTGGACCAGACCGCATCGGCGATGATGCGCTTCATGTGGGGCAGCCTGTCGGGGCGCGTCGGCAAGCAGAAGATGACCGGCGTCCATCTGGAACAGGGCGATACCATCAGGATCGAAGGCAACCGCAGCAGCGTCATCCTGGACGGCGAATTGTTCGAGGCGACCGAGGGCTATCCGATCGTATTGCGATCGACCAAGCCCGTGCCGTTTTTGCGGTTAGCCGCTTAAGGGCACGTCTCCTGTTGTGCCCAGCGTGATTGTGGCGGTCGATGATATCAATCGCGCTCAGACGGAGCGCGCCTGTTCGGGCCGGTCGGTCGATGCGGCGGGCGGCATCAACTCCGTGATCATGCCCCAATAGCCGCGCGTGATGTGCGCGTCCGCCGCATAGGTAGGATCGGTCATCAAATGCGCGTGCAGCCGGCGCAAATTGTGCCAGGGCACTGACGGGAACAGATGATGTTCCAGATGATAGCTGACGTTCAGCGGCGCGATCAGGAAGCGATCGAGCAGGGTGGGGATGACGGTGCGCGTGCCGTTCAGTTCCTGCGCGTCGGCGACGCCATTATGTTCGGCCATGGCGCGAATCCGGTTGAAGACATTGGCCCAGATGAACTGCGGGATCAGGATAAGGCCCAATATCTGCCAGCGCCATGGCGACCATAAGATCAGGCCATAGAACAGCATGGCCCAAACCACATAGCGCAGCCGCAGCGCCAGGCGATAATCGAAGCCGAAGCGCCGAGGATTATGAAAATTGGCAAGCGGTGCCCAGACCCGACTGGCCCGCGCCACGCGATAATAATTGAGGCCGATCAGGCTGCGGATCAACAGCAAGACCATGGCCGGGCCGGTTTTCGGAAAATGCTGGTCGGGGTCCTTCCGCTGGACGCGATAGTCGTAATCGCGGACGGTGTTGGTGTGGCGATGGTGCTCCATATGGTTGGCGCGGTACAGATCGACGCTCACGAAAAGCGGATAGGCGACGAAAAGATCGCCTATCAGGTCGTTGAGGCGGCGATTGCTGAACAGCAGCCCGTGACACGCATCGTGCATCATCATCGCCAGGCATTGAATGCGTGATCCGATGACGAAGCCGGCGGCCAGGTAGACCGCAATCCGATCGACATGGATCGCAATCGCGCCTGCCGCGATCGCGATGATCCATTGCAGGACGAGCATCAATGCGTTGCGGCGGTCGTCGATGACGGAAAGTTGCCGGACCAGCGGCAATATGTCACGCCGCGAATATCGATATCCGGGGGCACGCTGCTCGGCAATGTCCATGGAAATATGTCCCCGAATGCCGCGCCAATATGGGAGCGATGCTATGATCGGTGCCAAGCGACGTCAAGCGGTGCCCCCTGGATATGCGCGGGCTGGTCGGTGAACCAGGTTTCCTGCGCAAAGCTGAACTTGACATGTTGCCGTCAGATCAGCGTCCTGGGCATAGCCGCCATGCGCCATGAACGGCACAGCATCGGGCTGCGCACCGCTCCCGAGGACACAGGAACTTAAATTGTTCATGATCATTAGGGGCTGAGCCGCGGTTCTGCGACCGGGAGTTTTGGCGGCAGTTTTGGGGTAGTTTTGGGGGAAAACATGACCGACCACTTGCCTGACATGTTCCCCGGCAATTCCAAGATGAGCGCCCTGATGCGCGCCCATGATTGGAAGGTGTCGCAACTGGGGCCGCCCGAACTTTGGCCCGAGGGGCTGAAGGCACCCCTTCGGCTCATGCTGATGTCGCGGTTCGAGATGTGGCTTGGCTGGGGGGAGGACCTGCGCTTCTTCTATAATGATGCCTATATTCCGACGCTGGGTTCAAAACATCCCGACGCACTGGGCCAGCCCATGTCGCAGGTGTGGAAGGAAGTGTTCGAGGAGGTCAAGGACCGGATCATATCGGTCATGCGGGATGGTGTCGCGACCTGGGATGAGCAGTTGCTCCTCTTTCTGGAGCGCAACGGCTATCCCGAAGAGACCTATCACACATTCTCCTACAGCCCGCTGATCGGTGATGGCGGTGCCGTCGAGGGCCTGATGTGCGTCGTCAGCGAGGAGACGGACCGGGTCATCAGCGAACGGCGGCTGAAGCAACTCAATGATCTGGCCGCAGCCTTGCTGAAGGCGCAGAGCCGGTCGGATGTGCAGGCGGCGGTTCGTGTTCATTTTGGCGATGAGAGCCGGGACTTTCCGTTCGCGGACCTGATATTGTTCGATCCTGTATCGAGCGCGCCGACGCGGTGGCCCGTTGCCGCCATCGAGCAGGGCGGGAAACAGATTAGCATCTCACTTGACGGCTTCGGGCAGGATCTGCCGACCGGCCCGTGGCAGATAGCACCGCGCGACGCCTTGATCCTGGCGGTCGAACAGTCGGGAGAGGCCGAGGCGATCGGCGCTCTGGTTCTTGGCCTTAATCCCTATCGGATGCTCGATGATGCAAGCCGCGACTTCGCGCGCCTTATCGCGGCGCAGATCGCCGGTGCGCTTGCCACGATCGATGCCGTGTCGGCCCAACGCCGCGACCGAGACCGGCTCTGGTCGCTCAGCCAGGATCTGATGCTGGTTTGCGAATTCGACGGTATCATCCGGTCGGTCAACCCATCGGCGACCCGGCTGCTGGGGTGGCGGGAAGACGAGATGGTCGGCCAAGTGCTGGCCAGCTTCGTCCATCCCGACGACCTGCCCAGCACAGCCAATGAACTCGAAAAGCTGGCCCAGGGCTTCACCACGCTCTTGTTCGAGAACCGCTATCGCTGCCGGGACGGCAGCTATCGTCTGCTCGACTGGAACGCCGTGCCGGATGCGGGCCGCATCCATGCGGTGGCGCGCGATATAACCCAGGAGCGCCAGCTCGCCCGCGACCGGGAAAGGATCTGGGCGATCTCCCCGGTCGTCAAGGTGGTCGCGACGACGCAAGGCATCATCAGCGCGGTCAATCCGTCCTGGACAAAGGTGCTGGGATGGACCGACGCCGACACGATAGGCCGCAATATTCTTGAGTTCGTCGCCGAGGAACAGGAGGCCGCGCTGGAGAGGCTGGCGCGACTGTCCCGGCCCGATGCGGCGGTCATCGAGTCGCAGAGCGTCTTTCGCGCGCAGGATGGCCGCCATCGCCACTTTGCATGGAGCACCGTGCCGGAGGGCGGGATGCTTTATCTGTTCGGACGCGATATCACGCCGGAAATCGAAGCCGCCGATGCGCTCGCCGCGACCGAGGAGGCTTTGCGCCAGAGCCAGAAGATGGAAGCGGTGGGGCAGTTGACCGGCGGCATCGCGCATGACTTCAACAATTTGCTGGCGGGCATATTGGGCAATCTTGAATTGCTGGAGCTGCGCATTTCGCAGGGCCGACTGGATGCCATCGGCCGCCATCTCGACACGGCGCAGGGCGCGGCGAAACGCGCCGCGGCGCTGACCCAGCGGCTGCTCGCCTTTTCGCGTCGACAGACGCTCGATCCCACGCCCGTCAACGTCAACCGGCTGGTGGCCGGGCTGGAAGATCTTTTGCGCCGCACGGTCGGTCCGTCGATCGAGATCGAAGTGGTCGGTGCCGGCGGACTTTGGGCGACACTGGTTGATCGTTATCAGCTTGAAAATGCGCTGCTCAACCTGTGCATCAACGCGCGGGATGCCATGCCGGACGGAGGGCGGCTGACGATAGAGACGGCCAATAAATGGCTGGACGACCGTATGGCGCGCGAACGCGAACTGCCGCCGGGTCAATATGTGTCGCTGTGCGTGAGCGATACCGGAACGGGCATGACGCCCGAGGTGATTACCCGCGCCTTCGATCCCTTTTTCACGACCAAGCCGCTTGGCGAAGGGACAGGGCTTGGCCTGTCGATGATCTATGGCTTTGTGCGTCAATCGGGCGGACAGGTGCGGATCTATTCCGAGGTCGGCGCGGGCACGACCATGTGCATCTATCTTCGGCGGCATATGGGCGGGTTCGCCGAGGCGGAGCCGCTATCCGAGCCGACGCACATCGCGCCTGGCGGGCATGGCGAAACGGTGCTGGTGATCGATGACGAGGCGTCGGTGCGATCGCTCATTGTCGATGTTCTGACCGATAGCGGCTATGTCGTCATCGAAGCGGCCGACGGTCCCGGCGGCCTCAAGCTGCTCCAGTCCGACCAGCGCATCGACCTTCTGATCACCGATGTCGGCCTGCCGGGGGGAATGAACGGTCGTCAGGTCGCCGACGCCGGACGAGTCCATCGCCCCAGGCTCAAAATATTGTTCATAACAGGCTATGCGGAAAATGCTGTGGTCGGTAACGGCTTGCTGGGGCAGGACATGCACGTCATCACCAAGCCTTTCGCCATAGAAACCATCGCCACCAAGGTTCGCGATATGATTGATGAGGGCGACAAGCCCGCGCGGGGGCTGCCGGATTGATGCGATCCGTTCTCCACAGGCTTTGTCGGGCCTTTGAGGGGGTATTAGGATCGTGACTTGCGCATGACCAGGATGGCGTAGAGCGCGGGGATGAACAGCAGCGTGATGATGGTCCCGCCGATCGTCCCGCCGATCAACGTATAGGCCATCGCCCCCCAGAAACGGGAGGTGGTGAGCGGCAGGAAGGCCATCACGGCCGCCAGCGCCGTCAGCAGCACCGGTCGGGCACGCTGCACCGTCGCTTCGATCACCGACGTGCGTTCATCAAGCCCCGCCTGCCGGTTGACCTGAATCTGCGCGACCAGGATCAGCGTGTTGCGCATCAATATGCCTGCCAGGCCGATAAGCCCCAATATCGCATTGAACCCGAACGGCTGGCCGAACAGGAGCAGTATCGGCGCCGCGCCGACGATGCCCAGCGGCGCGGTCAGCAGCACCATGGCGAGCATGACGAACGAGCGGACCTGCATTATGATCACGATCAGCATCAGCATGAGCATGATCGGGAATATCTTTGCCAGCGCCACGTTGGCCTTGTCCGATTCCTCCGCGACCCCGGCCCGCGCGATCCGATAGCCGGGCGGCAGTTGGGCTATTAGCGGCTGGAGCGACTGTTCGATGCGCGCGGATATATCGGGCGCCTGCACCCCATCTGCGGCGTCGGCGCGCAGGGTGACGGTGGGTATGCGATCGCG
The DNA here is from genome assembly GCA_964562225.1 of uncultured Sphingobium sp. Taxonomy (GTDB): domain Bacteria; phylum Pseudomonadota; class Alphaproteobacteria; order Sphingomonadales; family Sphingomonadaceae; genus Sphingobium. The sequence goes on along the minus strand of CAZLSU010000016.1, from coordinate 16,655 downwards.
CCGCCGCAATATCTGCGGCTCGCTGCGGATTTCAACCAGGCCGACCTGCGCCAGCGGTACCGCCGTGCCGCTGGCCGTGCGGATCGACACCCTGCCGATCTGCGCGGGATCGACCCGCTGGCGTCCCGCCGTCCGCAGCATGATCTCCGCCACGCGGATGCCGTCGCGAAGCTGCGTCACCGGCACGCCCGAAAGCTGGAGCTGCAATTGTTCGGACACCGCCTGTGGCGTCAGGCCGATCGCGCGCAGCCGGGCCTGGTCCAGCACGATATGCGCGGTCGGCACATGCCCGCCCCAGTCGCTGTTGACCTGGCGCGCATCTGGGTCGGCGCGCATCGCCGCCTCCACCTTGTCGGCGATCCGCAAGGTTGCCGCCTCCTGCGGTCCCGACACCCGCAAGGCGATGGGCGACGCTATGGGGGGGCCGAACATCAGCGTCGTCACGCGCACCCGCGCCTGTGGCAGCAGCCCGTCCCCAACCGCCTGGCGCAAACGGCGGACCAGGGCATCGCGCGCCTTATGATCGGGGGTCAGGACGATGATCTTGGCAAAGGCGGGGTCGGGCAGTTCCGGGTTCAGCGCGAGGAAGAAGCGCGGCGCGCCCCGGCCGATATAGCTGGTCATCACGCCGGTTTCGCGCTGCCGCTTCAGCCATTGTTCGACCCGGCCGGTCAGCGCCTCGGTCGTCTGGATCGCCGTGCCTTCGGGCAACTGGATTTCCACCAGAACCTCTGGCCGGTCGGTGCCGGGGAAAAATTGTTCGGGAACCAGGAGCATGCCGCCGATGCCCAGCAGCATCGCCAGACCCACCAGCCCCGCCGTCCGCCATTTGCGATCCACGGCGGCCATGACCAGGCCGCGAAACTGGCGATAGCGCGGCGTGTCGTAGATCGCCTCATGCCCGCCGACGCGGGGCGGGATATCCGGGAGCATCTTCACGCCCAGATAGGGAGTGAACAGCACCGCGACGATCCACGATATGAGGAGCGCGATGCCCACCACCCAGAAGATGTTGCCCGCATATTCTCCGGCGGTGGATGCCGCAAAGCCTACCGGCATCAGACCGATGATGGTGACAAGCGTACCCGACAGCATCGGCCCGGCGGTCGCGGTCCAGGCATAGCCCGCCGCGCGTATCCTGTCCCAGCCCTCTTCCATCTTCACGACCATGATCTCGATCGCGATGATCGCGTCGTCGACCAGCAGCCCCAGCGCCAGGATCAGCGCGCCGAGCGAAATGCGGTCCAGTTCGCGCCCCGTCGCCTGCATCACGACAAACACGCCCGCCAGCGTCAGCGGCACGGCCGCGGCGACGACCAGCCCAACCCGCCAGCCCAGCCCGACCAGGCTGACGATCATCACCACCGCCAGCGCGACCGCGAATTTCAGCGTGAATTCGTCGATCGCCTCGCGGATATTGACCGCTTGGTCCGAAACCTTGCGGAACTCCAGCCCCAGCGGCAGGTCGGTTCGGATGGCCTGGGCCTCCGCTTCCAGTGCGTCGCCCAATGCCAGCCCGTTCCAGCGCGGTTGCTTGACGACGCTCAACAACAGTGCGCGGTCGCCTGCATCATGGACGATGAAGTCGGGCGGATCCTGGTAGCCCCGATGCACTTTGGCGATATCGCCAAGCCGCAAAGTCCGGCCGTTCGCGGCAACGGTCGTATCCTGCACCGCCGCGACGTCGCCATAGCCCGCATCGACGCGCAACAGGATGCGCGGTCCCTGCGTATCGATAGCGCCCGCCGGCGCCATTTCATTCTGTTCGCGGATCGACGCGATGATCGCGCGCGGATCAAGGCCCAGCGTGGCCAATTTGTCGAGGTCGAAATCGACGAAGATGCGCTCGGGCTGTTCGCCCAATATCTCGACCTTCTGCACCCCCGCGACGTGCAGCAATCTTTGTCGCAATCTGTCCGCCGCGCGCACCAGATCGCGGCCGGGCATGCCCTTTGCCTGAAGCGCGTAGAGCGCGAAGCTGACATCGCCATATTCGTCATTGGCGAAGGGACCGATGACGCCACGCGGCAGGTTGCGTGCTTCGTCGCCGATTTTCTTGCGGGCCTGGTAGAATTGCTCCGGCACCGATGCAGGCGGCGTATCGTCCTTCACCCATAGCGTCAGGAAGGCGAAACCGGGGCGGGTATAGCTGTCGACCCGGTCGTAGTAGCGCAGCTCCTGCAACCGGCGCTCCAACGGATCGGCGACCAGATCCTGCATCTCGCGCGCGGTCGCGCCGGGCCAGACCGCCGACACGGTCATGATCTTGATCGTGAAGCTGGGGTCTTCGGCACGGCCCAGATTGAGGAAGGCGCTCACCCCGGCGAGCGCCAGCGCGACGATCATGAACAGCGTCACCGTCCGTTCGCGCAGCGCCAGGGCGGACAGGTTGAACCGATCGCCGGTCATCGCGCCAGGCGCACCCGATCGCCCTCATGCAACAAGTGCGCGCCCAGCGCGACCACCCGATCGCCAGGGCGCAGGCCCCGGTCGATCAGCGCTCTCTCCTCCTGCACTATCGCGATATGCACAGGGCGAAAATGCACCACAGGATCGCGCCCAGACCCGATCACCCACACGCCTGTTCCCGCGCCGGGATCATGGAGCGCCCCGACCGGCACCGAAACGGCGACCGACCCAGCCTTGTCGCCCGGATAGATGGTGACTGTCGAACCGAGCGACGCGGACCCCGCCGTACCCGATAATATGTAGCGCGCTTCATAGGTGCGGGTCGCCGGGTCTGCCTGCGCCGATAATTGCCGCAGCGTGGCAGGCATGGCACCCCGCCCGCCATAGACCGACGCCATGGCCGATGTGCCGATGCCGGCGCGCATATTTTCCGGTATCGCGACGACCGCCTCGCGCGCGCCGCTGCGCGCCAGGCGAAGGACGGGCTGGCCCGCCGCCACGACCTGCCCAGGTTCCGCGAGCACGGCGGCGATCACGCCGTCGCTATCGGCGCGCAGCAGCGCATAGCCCGCTGCATTGCCCGCGACCCCGGACTGCGCCAGCGCCGCTGAATAATCGGCAGTGGCGGCGTCGAGCGCCGCGCGGGCCGCGTCATATTGACGGCGGGACGCAAAACCCTTTTCCGCGATGGGGCGCATGCGTTGTTCATCCCGCCGGGCGAGGTCGAGCCGCGCCGCCGCCGCCTGCGCCAGGCGGTTCTGTGCCGTGGCGCCGAGCGCCAGATCATTGGCGTCGATCTGCATCAATGCCTGCCCCGCGCGGACGGTCTGCCCTGCATCGACCAGCCGTCGGGCGATCTTGCCGCCGACCCGGAAGCCCAGGTCGCTTTCGATCCGCGCGGCCACCACCCCGGTAAAGCCGCCCGATCGCGGCGCCGCGGCCACGGCCAGCGCGGACGACACCAGCGGCGCGTCGGTCCGTGGATCATGATCGGGTACCCCGCCGCACGCGCACAGCATCGCCAGCGCCGACAGCATCAACATTGGCTTTCGCGTCACCCCCATGCGCCCCTTCCCCCCCTTCCGCTACAGCCGTGCCATCACCTTTTCGGCGAACAGGCGCAGCGACCGCATGATCGCATCATGCGGCACCGTTCCGACCTGCATTACCAGAATGAGTTCGTCTACGCCTGCTTGCTGAAAACTGCGCACGCTGTCCATCGCGGCGGCCGGATCGCCAATGATTGTGTTGAGCGGCTGGTCGGGATGGCTGCGCGCCGCCATCGCCCGATCCAGTTCATCGGCAGAGAGCGGTGCGGTATTGAATTCGGGCGAACCCAGCGAGCGTAGCGGCGAAAAGAAATAATGCCCCAGCCCCTCCTGATGATAGCGCGCGCCCCGAAAGCCGATCGCGCAGGCTTCCCGGTCATCCTCCAGGATGAGTGCGGCGGGGGTGCAGCAGAATTGGTTGGTGATCCGGCGCGGGGGTTGCGGGCAGCGGCTGATGGCGTCGCGATACTGCCGCACATGCTGGGTCAGCACTGTTTGCGTCGCACCTGCGAAATTGAGCGATCCGACCCCCAATTCACCGGCGGTGACGATGCTTTCGGGCCGGGAGCATGCGATATAGGCAGGCGGGTTGGGCTGTTGCACGGGCTTGGGAATGATCGCGGTCGGCGGGATGTCATAATGGGTGCCGCGATGCTCGAATATATCGGATCGCCACATGCGCGGGATCATCTCCAGCGCCTCGCGCCATTGGCCGTCCAGTTCGCCTTTATCGACCTGGAACGCTTCCTGTTCGACCCGAGTGGAGCTTTTGCCCGATCCCCAATTGGCGCGTCCGTTCGACAATATGTCCAGCGTGGCGATCCGTTCGGCGATGCGGATAGGGTGATTGTAACGGCCGGGCGACAGGGTCACGCCATGACCCAGCCGGATGGTCTTCGTCCGCGCCGCGATATAGGCGAGCAGCACCTCCGGCGCGGAGCAATGCGAATATTCGTAGAGACCGTGATGCTCCACCGCCCAGATCGCATGATAACCCAGCATGTCGGCCAGTTCGGCCTGGGCGACGATCTCATGGAACAGCTTTTGTTCGGCCGCCGGCTTGCCGTCCGCCAGTTGCGCCTCGATGAACAGCGAGAATTTCATTCCGCCGGAACGCGTGTCGCATAGGCGCCGCGATAGCGTTCGGGCAGCAGCGCGGCGATATGCGCCATCACCCGGTCGGCATAATCACGTGCGCCCATGGCCTCGGTCGGCGGCGCGATCGGCGTGCCGATGCGCACCGTGAGCGCAAGCCGATCTACGCGCTTCAGGCGCGTGCGCCACTGTTCCTGACCCCAGGCGGCATAGGGCACGACCGGCAATCCGCTGTGCGTGGCGAGCCAGGCTATGCCGGTCTCCGCCCGGCCAAGACCCGCCCGATTGCGTGTCCCCTCCGGCGCGAGTGCGATGATCCCGCCGTCACGCAATATGGTCAATGCCTGATCCAGCGCCGGTCCGACATCGCCAGCCTTGGGCAGGTAGATCGCTTCGCCCAGCCGCCCGACAAGCTGGTCCAGCACCCAGTTGCCCTGAAGCTTGGCATTGGCGAGCAGCACGGTTCGGCGGGGCATGACCGAAAGCGCCAGCGGCACGTCCGCCATGCTCAGATGATTGACCGCCAGGATGAAAGGACCGTCGGGCAGATTGTCGAGACCTTCGACATCGACCTTGCCCAGCGCGGCCAATCCGACGCGGCTGATCGCCCGTGCGCCTTTTTGCAGGGGTGTCCATGCCTGATCCTTGGCCGGGACGGACAATGGCGGTGGAGATTGGATCATATGCTGAACTTCGATTGCAGGCGGTCGAGGGGCAGGGGCGGCGGGTATGATATCGGCCTTTGGCTGTAGGGGCGCGGGCATTGGCGCAGGTGTCGGCGATACCCCCTCGCGTCCTGCCATGTCGGCCAGGATCAGCCGACCAAGCTTGCGGATGTTCATATCGTCGAGCAGCGCGATCACCGGCATCTCGAAGCCCAGATCACCCGACAATATGACCATGAACTCCACCGACAACAGCGAATCGAGACCGAAGGCATCGAGCGATCGTTCGGCGTCCACCGCGTCGGCCGCCATGCCCAGGATGCGGGCCAGGCTGCGCATCAGGAATTCCTCGATCAGCGCGCTCCTGTCCTCGACCGGTGCGGCCGCGAGCGCGGACAGGATTTCGCTGCCCACCGTCGCCTTGCCGGTCTGGTCGCTGGCCGCCGGAACCAGATGGGCGAGGCGCGGGCTGGCGGCAGATCGCGCGGAGTAGCTTGCCATCTGGCCCCAATCGATCCGCGCCGCCATGATCTGCGGGCTGGATCGTGTCAGCGCGACGTCGAGCGCATCGATCGCCTGCCGCCGGGTGAAGGACAGATAGCCCTGCTGGTCGAGGAAGCGCTGGAGATCGGGCCGGTCGGCGACATAGCCGGAACCCGCCAGCACGCCCCAGTTGATCGTCAGCGCGCACAGACCCATCGCCTGGCGATGGTGCGCCAGCGCGTCGAGAACGGCGTTGGCGGCGGCATAATTGGCCTGCAACGGATTGCCGAGCAGCAAGGTGATCGACGAAAACAGGATGAAATGATCGAGCGGGAGGTCCAGGGTCGCTCGATGCAGGTTCCACGCGCCGGTCGCCTTGGGTGCCATCACCCGCGTCATGGCCGCAGCGTCCATGCCCGCGAGGCGCTGGTCGTCGAGCACCATTGCGCCGTGGAACACGCCCCTTAGCGGCGGCAGGGTCGCGGCGATCGCGTCCAAGATCCGGGTGACGTCATCGGGATCGGACACATCGCCCCGCATCAGTTCGACCCGGACGCCCGTCTGCCGGATCGCATCTATACGCGCCGCTGCCTTCGCGTCGGGCGCGCTGCGGCCCATCAACAGGATAGCGCCGGGGCGCCCCTCCGCCAGATGCTCGGCGACGGTCAGGCCGAACCCGCCCAGCCCGCCGGTGATGAGGTAGCTGCCGTCACCGCGCAGCAGGCAGTCGATCGCCTGGATTTCGGGCAGCGCAGGCTTTGCGCCGTCATTGACCAGCACGATCTTGCCGATCTGCCGCGCCAGCGTCATCTGCCGGAACGCCGCCTCCATATCCGCCATGCCAAAAGCCTCCACCGGCAATGGCGCGAAGCGGCCCTGGTCGATCGCGTCGGCCAGTTCCTGTAGGACGTCGCAGATCAGATCCGGCCGGTGCATCGTCAACTGGTCGAGATCGAAGGCGCTGAACGACAGGTTGCGGCGAAATTCGCCCATGGGCAGCGCATTATTGGCGTAGATATCGACCTTGCCGATCTCAACGAACCGGCCATAGCGCGCCAGGCAGGCCATGCCGCGTTCGACCGCTTCGCCGACGAGGGAATTGAGCACGACATCGACGCCCTTGCCGTCCGTCAGGCGATGGATGTCATCGGCAAAGTCCAGCGCGCGCGAATCCATGACATGGTCGATGCCGATCGATCGCAGATATTCGCGCTTCGCCTCGGTCCCCGCCGTCGCGAAGATTTCCGCACCGATATCCCTGGCGATCTGGATCGCGGCAAGGCCGACGCCGCCTGTGGCGCTGTGGATCAGCACGCGTTCGCCCTTCGCCAGGCGCCCCAGGCGGGTCAGCGCATAAAGCGCGGTCACCGCAACGGTCGGCAGCGCTGCGGCATCGGCAAAGCTGAGACTGTCGGGCTTGCGCACCATGCACCATTGGTTGGTGATCGCGGTGGAGGCCAGAGAGGCCGGGGCCATCGCCATGACGGCGTCTCCGACCTGAAACCGCGTCACCGCGCTGCCAACCTCGATCACCGTGCCCGCGCAATCGCTGCCCAGCCGTCCGCGCCCGGTGGACGAATCCTCCTCTTCCAGCCCCTGGATACTGCCCATCGCCAGCACGACATCGCGGAAGTTGAGGCTGGCGGCCTCGACCTTGATCCGCACGTCATGCGCGCCCAGCGACGGTGCGCGCAAGGCCCGCAGGCGCAGCGAGGCGAGCGAACCGGGGGTGCCGATTTCCGCCTGCCATTCCAGCGGGTGGTCGGCCAATATGCGCGGTACTGCGCCCGGTGCCTCCCGACGCAGGCGGCGGACATGGCGTATGGGGCCGACAAAGGCGATCTCCTCATCGCGATCCTGTTCGCTGATTTCCCGCGCGAAGGCCGCAATCGCGGCTTCATCTGGCTTTGCGCCCAGGTCGGCCATGCGCAGCGGAATTTCGCCATGTTCCTTGATGAGCGTGCGGCCAAAGCCCAGCAGCGCGGCCTGCGCCACATGGCTACCGTCAGCCGCCCCGGCCGTTACCAGCCATAGCGGCAGGCTCGTCGCGCCGCTTTCGAGCAGGCGTTGCGTCAGCGACAAGGCCGCGAGGACAGGGCTATCCCCTCCGTCGCGCGCGCGCAGGGCGCGCAGGTCGATGATGCCGAAAAGTTTGGCACCGCCATCGCCCAGATGGCGGGAAACAGCCTCTTCTTCCGCTTCAATGACTGCGGCGCCCCCGGTCGAGACGATGGCGCTCGCCAAGCGGGCCACGACCGGATCGATTCCCAGCAGCAGCCAGGGTGCAGGCGTCACCACATCGCCACCGCACCCCGCCAGGATCACGCTTTGCGCCGGTTCGCCGATGGCGTCCGGTTCGCTCGACAGGCTGACCCGGTCGAACCCTGCTGCCCGTAATTGTTCCCGCCATTGACCGGATTCGAGCAGCGGGTGGTCGGGGCGCAGATCGCGGTCCGTGCCACTCCACCAGCCGCGCGTCTGGCCAAAGATGACGTCGAGCCACAAGGGGTGGCGGGTGATCTCTATCATGGCAAGCGTACCGCCGGGGATCAGCAGAGCGCGCAATCCGGCCAGCGTCGCTGCGACATCGGGCGTCGCATGCACGACATTGGCCGCGACGCTCAGGTCGAACGATCCGGGCGCAAAGCCCTGCGCCTGTGCGTCGCGGCCGATATCGAACGATCGTATCTCGACGCAGGGAATGTCGCCGAACAGATCGCGCGCGCCATCCAGCAGCATCGCGGCATTGTCCGTGAACATATAATGGGTGCGGTCCTGCGGCAGGATGTTCAGCATGGCGCTGGTCGCGCCGCCGGTGCCCGCGCCAATCTCCAGCACGCGCAGAACGCCGCCCGCGCCTGCTTTTTCCACCAGAGTCTTGAGCGACCCGGACAGAATGCGATTATAATAGTCCGATCCGGGCGCATCGCGATAGAAGCTGGTGAGCAGCGGCAGGCTGTCGGCGGTGAAAATCGCGTCGCGCCCGGCACCAATCCCGCCCAGCGCGCCGCTCAATGTCCGCCCCGCCTGGTCGAGCAGCGCCAGATCGATCGCATGATCGGGCAGGCGCGCGGCCAGATCGGCCGTATCGGGCACCCGTGCGATGCGCCAGTGCCCGCCGTCCGCCACGATGCAGCCGGTTTCCTCCAGCAGGCCCAGCAGCCGGCCCGTCCATCGTCCGCCCGAAGAATCGCCCCCGCGGATGAGATCGAGCGTCTCCTGATCCATGCGCGTACCGATGCTAAGGTCGATGCCCAACTCGGCAAAGGCGCGCAGCACATGCCCGGCGGCGGCATCGGACAGCAGTGGCTCTGCCACCCGATAATAGCGCGCCCAGTCGCTGTCGGCTTCGACCTTCGCACATACATGTTGCATAGCCGCGTCGAGCGAAGGCTCGATCGTCAGCAGCGCTCCCCGGTTCGGCGGGCCTTCGCCAGCCGGTAGCGGCTTGGCTTCCCAGCGATATTCGTAGAAATTCTGGGCCTCGCCTGACCCGACGCCCGAATTGATCATTCGCGCGGTCAACCCGATGATCGACAACAGCACCTCGCCGGCATCATCGACGATCTGGAAGGATGCCTTGGCCGACAGGGTCTGGATCGCGTCCAGGCGGCAATGGACATGGAAACGCCCCCCGGTGGGCTGATAAAGCCTCACCTCATCAATGCTCACCGGCAGGAATGTCCGATTATCGTCGGGCAGGCTGGCATTGGCCACGGCGATCAACGCCTGAAATGCCGCGTCGAGCAGAGCGGGATGCACGCTGTCGGGATCATCCGCCAGCCCGTCGATCGGCCCGACCGTCACCAGCGCTTCCTGCCCTCTGGTGTGGATGCTGTTTATGCCCCGGAACGCCGGACCATAGACCAGCCCCCGGCTGGCGACGGCGGCGAAAAAGGCGTCGATATCCTGTTCCTCGCCCAGCGTGCGACCAATTGCCGCCAGGTCGATCGGCGCGGGCCGCCCGATATCGCCATGGCCGATCCGGCCTTGCGCGTGACGGGTCCAGCCCGATTTGCCGTCCGCGCGTGAGAAGATGCGGAATGCGCCGCCATCGCCGTCGATCGCAATTTGCGCGCGCGGTTTGCCGTCACCCACGATCAACGGCCGCTCGAAGCGCAGGTCGCGGAGCAGCGTCGTGCCCGAAGGATCGAGCCTGCGCGCCGCCGCCAGACCCATAGCGACATAGGATGCGCCGGGCACGATCACCTGATCCTGCACCAGATGATCGCCGATCCATTTGAGCGCAGGCGTATCGAGCCGTGCCTCCCACAGGGGCTGAGCACCCGGCAGGCGCTGGCCGAGCAGCGGGTTGGAGTCCGCCTCGCCGACCGACTGCTGCGCGCCGCCTTCATCGGGGTCGAACCAGTGCCGGTCGCGCTCGAACGGATAGAGCTGGAGCGGGACGCGCACATCGCGCGCATAGAGCGCCGACCAGTCGGGCGACGCGCCGTTGACATAGAGCGTGCCCAGCGAACGGAGCATGGTCGCGCGTTCATCCTCGTTCCGCCGCAGGGAGGGCACCACCACGCCGCTGCGTCCGCCATCGCGCAGGCATTCGCTGATGGAAGCGGCCAGCACGGGATGCGGCGATATTTCGACGAAGGCGCTATATCCCGCATCGGCCAGCGTGCGGATCGAGTCGGAAAACCGCACCGGTGAGCGGATCGCCCGCCACCAATAGTCCGCGTCGCAGCCTGCGCCGTCTTCCCATGTGCCGGTCGTATCGGACACGAAGGGCAGGGTGGCGCTGGCCGCCTTGAGGCCCTTTACCGTCTTCAGAAACTCGTCCCGGATCGGGTCCATGCGCGGGCTGTGATAGGCGATCGTCACCGCCAGCATCCGCGCGAAAACTTGGCGTTCGGTCAGCGCCGCCGCGATCGTCCGCAACACCGCGCCGTCGCCGGACAGCGTAACGGTGCGCGGGCCATTGATCGCCGCGATCGCAATATGCGCCTCATGCCCGGCGATCAGCGCCGCAACCTCGTCGGCGGGCAGGCCCACGGCCAGCATCTCGCCGCTGTTGGAATCGCGCCCCTGCATATTGCTGCGGTGGAAGGCGAGCCAGATCGCATCGTCCAGCGTATGAACACCCGCCATATAGGCGGCCGCCATCGCGCCGCCGCTATGGCCGATGACCGCGCCCGGCTCGATCCCCCAATGCCGCCACAGTTCCGCGAGGGACACTTGCAACGCGAAGTTGCTGACCTGGGCCAATTGCGGGTGGGCGATGCGGTTGACCGTTTCGTCGGCGCGGAATTCATCGATCAGCGACCAGCCCGAATGCGGCCGTAGCGCCGTGTCGCACCGTTCCATCATCGCGGCGAACACCGGCTCGCTGTCCAGCAATTGCCGCCCCATGCCCCACCATTGCGGTCCCATGCCGGAAAAGACGAAAGCGGGTTTTGCCGCCCCGCCGCCCGATGCCCGGCCCCGCGCGACATTGGCGGCATTGTCGCCAGCGATCGCCGCGTCCAGCGCATCGGCAAGCCCCTGATGATCGCTTGCGACGATGGCGATGCGATCATCAAGATGCGACCGCCCGAGCGCCGCGGCCCCGCACAGCGCCGCCAGATCGACGTGGCCGTCCGACGCGCGACCGGCATAGCCCAGCGCCAGTTTGCGCAGGGCGTCGGGAGTCTGGGCGGATATCGGCAGGAGTTGCGCGCGGGGCGCTTGCGGGCTGGCTGCGGCAGGGATCGCATCGGGTGCCGCACTCAGTACGACGCTGGCATTGGCCCCGCCAAAGCCGAAGGAGTTGATCGCGGCCATCGGCGTTGCGCCATTGTCCGGCCAGTCCTCCAGTGCGGTCGGCACGCGCAGCTTCAGCGCGGCAGGATCAATCGCGGGGTTCCATTCATGGAAATGCAGCGACGGCGGCACCTGCCGATGGCTGACCGCCAGCGCCGCCTTGATCAGGCCCGCAACGCCAGATCCGGCCTCCAGATGGCCGATATTGGTCTTGACCGATCCCACCAGCAGCGGCTGATCGTCCGGGCGCCCCGGCCCGAACACCGCGCCGATCGCGCGCGCTTCGATCGGGTCGCCGACCGCCGTGCCCGGCCCGTGTGCTTCGACATATTGGACTTTGGCGGGATCGACCCCGGCACGATCCAGCGCGGTGCGCAGCATCGCACGCTGCGACACCTCGTTGGGGATGGTCAGGCTGGACGTGCGGCCGTCCTGGTTGACCGCCGTGCCCAGGATCACGGCATGGATCGGGTCGCCATCGCCAGCGCGGCATCCAGCGCCTTGAGCAGGACAACACCCGCACCCTCGGCCCGGACATAGCCATTGCCCGCCGCATCGAACGCCTTGCAATGCCCGTCCACCGACAGCATCGTCGCGCGGCAGAAACCCATGGTGAGTTCGGGCCGCAGCAGCAGTTGCACACCCGCCACCACGGCCATGCTGCAATCGCCCGCGTCCAGTGCGGTGCAGGCGAGATGCGTCGCGGTCAGCGCCGACGAACAGGCCGTATCCACCGCCATGCTGGGACCGCGCAGGTCATAGGTGAAGGATATGCGATTGGCGGCGATCGACGTCGCGCAGCCCGAATTGGTATGGACGGCGATCCGGTCGTGATAGCGCGGGTCCATCTGCACATCGCCATAATCATGGGTCGATATGCCGACGAACACGCCCGTGTCCGATCCGGCCAGCCGATCCAGCGGAATGCGGGCATCCTCGAACGCCTGCCAGACGGTTTCCAGCAGGAAACGATGCTGCGGATCGATATGCACCGCCTCGCGTGGCGAAATGCCAAAGAAGCGCGCGTCGAACTTGTCGATATCGTCGATGAAACCGCCCAGTTTCGCATAGATGCGACCCGTCGCGCCCGGATCGGGATCATAGAGTGCGGCCCAGTCCGGCCGGTCTTCGGGCACCGGGCCGATCGCGTCGCGCCCCTCCGCCAGCATGTCCCAGAAGGCTTCGGCGCTGTCGGCACCGCCGGGAAAGCGGCAGCCGATGCCGACGATCGCATAATGGCCGGTGCGCCGGTCTGTCATGCCATATTCTCCCAATGCTGGAGCCGGTCGCGTGCGTGGGCGGCCCCCCGTTCGACCAGTTCTTCAAGGCGGCCAAAGTCGCTCATCCCGACATCGTTGAGCGAAGGGTTCAGATACAGGTCCGCCGGTGTCACGGCATTCCGGCTGTCCCGGACGCTGGCAAGCTGGGCGGTGCGCATCATGATCTGGCCTATGCCGGGCAATCGCGGTCTTGGTTGTGACCAGGGCCACATATGGCGCGGCGGCAGTTGGTCGAATTCCACCCCGACGCTCACATCCGAAGCGATCAGCCGCCCGCCGCAACGCTGGCGCAGCGCCTCCGCGGGGAGATTGTCCAGCAGCCCGCCATCGACCAATAGCCGTCCTCCGATCGCCACGGGCGGCAACAGGCCCGGCACCGAACTGCTGATCCGTGCCGCCTGCCAGACCGGGCCAGTATCCAGCACGACGGGTTGCGCGGTGGACAGGTCGGCCGCGACCGCGAAATAGGGCAGGGGCAGATCCTGGATCAGCCGATCGTCGAACATCCGCTTCAGCTTCCTGTCCGTCGCCCGGCCCGAATAGAGCGCCACTGTGGGCAGCGCATAGTCCGGCCATCCCTGCGGTCTCACATAAGCGCGCCGGGTCTCCTCGATCATGCGCGCCGGATCGAAACCCGCGGCATATTGCGCCGCGATGATCGCCCCCATACTCGTGCCCGCGATGAAATCGATGGGGATGCCGCTGTCTTCCAGCGCCCGGATCACGCCGATATGGGCAAAGCCCCGCGCTCCGCCGCCGCTCAGCGCCAGCCCGATGGCACGGCCGGTAACGAGCCGGGCGATGCGGCTGACGTCCGCTGCCCTGCCCATGCGCGCATGGTAGACGCGCAGGCCATCCAGTCCCGCCCGACGATGCACCACAATGTCGGCAGCGTCGTGACAGAGCATGACCGCGACATCGGGACGGGGTTCGACCCGCGCGATGCTGTCGAGCAGGCTGACGATCCCGGCATCCTCCCGGCGCGCGCCGGCTTCGAGCGCCAGAAGGACGATATCCGCCTCGGCTATGCAGGACAGTAGCGCTTCGCTGTCCTGCGCGAGATGGCATCGCACCGCAGGCCCCGGCAGGGCGGGCAGTGCCGCGGCCAGCGCGTCGACCCCGGCCCGGACAAGCGCCGAAGCGCCGAGCGCGATGATCGCTACATCGGACACCGTCTTCTTGCGGACCCGCTCGCGCGTGGTGCGCTGTAGCCTTTGCGCAACGATGCGCGCCAGACGCAGCGCGAAGACAGGATCGCGGGCGTGCAATTGCAGGAAATCGGATCGGCCGATGCGGATCGCCCGGCAGTTGCGGATCGCCCGCACGCTGGCGGTGCGCGGCTGATCGAGCAGGATGGCGAGATCGCCCACGCAGTCGCCCGCGCTCAACAGGTCGATTAGGTCCGCCGAACCGTCCGGCTTTTCCAGCACGACCTGCGCCGTGCCTGCGACGATGACATAGGCCGCATCGGCCTCTTCGCCCTGACGCATCAGCGCCGCGCCGCGCGGAAAGTCGATGAGCGATGCGCCGGACAGGCAGGTTTCGAGCATCCGGGATCCAGCCCGCCGAACAGACTGGTGCGGGACAGATGGGGCCACAACAGCGCAAATTCGACCGACTCAGGCACCATATAACGCGACCCCCCAGACCCCCTGTGCGCCGGAACAGCTTTGGCTGTGCGCACGGCGCTTGATAGCTTTTGCGTCCGCGTTTTTTGGGGATGCTAGGCGATATCGCCATCGGTCACAACATGGGTGATTGACGTCCGGCAATCGGACCTTGGGTCTGGCGAACCGGCACTTTTGCCGCGCCCGGCCATCGAGCCTATTAGCGAGCGCCATGGGTGGAGAAGCAGCCCAACCATGCTATGGGGCGGCCATGCAAAATATGCGCAACCTGACCGGAACCGTCGATGTGGACGGCGACACCTATGCCTGGGAGCTGCGGCAGGAGCCGCAGTGGAGCGATGTCGATGGCTGGCGGGGCATGACGATCGCGCTGTTGCAGAAGGATACGAAGCGTGGCGCGGTGCTGGAGTTTCCGCCGCCGCAGCGCCTGTTGAAGGGGATGCAGCGGGGGCGGCTCCAGATCAACGATGCCATCGTCTGCCGGGGCATTCGCGCTGCTCTGGCGGCGGGGTGGGAGCCGGGATCGCGGGGCAAGCCCATGGTGTTCACGGTCGATGCGGACGGCAACTGAGTCAGCGCTGTTTCTTCGCCGTGGTCGCGGTGAAGTCCGGGTCTTTTTTTGCGACCCAGTCGACGAATTTGCGGATGATGGGATTGTCCAGCAGGGCCTGCACATCCATGCCGTGGCGTTGCAGTTCGGCATTGGTGAAATTGGCGATCAACGTCTGCTGGCAGATCGGGTGCATCGGCACGACGTCGCGCCCGCCCCGGCTTTTGGGCACGGGATGGTGCCAGACGATGGTGGTCCCGGTGGGTCGGCCGCAGAGCCAGCAGGGCGCGGCGGGCGCAGGGGCATCTTCCGGGGTGTCATGCAGGTCTTCATAGGGACCATGTCGGGAATATTTGCGGGCCATATGTCTGCCTGAATTGCCGGAGATTGTGCGCTTAGCTTCGCATATTTCCCGCAGGATGCGACATATTATTGCGTCGGCCCGATCCTATCGCGACGGTGCGGGGTTGGAGATCGACGCGATGAAAGAGCCGGGCGGTGCCGCCGGAATGATGCGGAATAAGGCATGGCATGAAGGGGGCGTGTAGGACAGCGCGAAGTGTGGAAAATATCCAATCAAGTGATTGGCGGGGCTGCCCGACGCAGATGATGAGCATCATGTCTTCGACCGGGCCATCGTGCGCCGTCGCGTCTATTCAAACCATTGGCTCGACAAGATGACCGGCACCTCCTTATTCAGGTCGGAATAGCCGTCGAAAAAATTGCCGGCCTCATCCACGCGATCGAGCGGATCGAGCGCCGGATCGACCGCTGCGCCGATGCGCAGCAGAACCAGCGGCTCATCGGTTTCTATGGCATGAAACCAGTAGAGCGCCTGGCGCGGGATGAGGACGCAATCATGTTTTGCGACAGTCCTTTGCTCCCCGTTCGGCCCATGAAAGATGGCGCTGCCCTGAAGGATGACGAAGAGATGATCCTCATAGGGATGGGCGTGAAGTTCATTCTCGCCGCCACTTGCATAGGTTTTGAGCACCACGCTCAATTGCGGGGTGGCCCCCAGGACGATATTGGTCCGTCCCTGGACAGGAAGCTGGGCGCGAAGGCCGATCATGAGCTGTCCCCTGGCACCTTTGCGGCACGCATCGCCGCATCGAGCGGCTCACCCCTTTCCTGTTGCGTTGCGGCAGCGGTCAGCACCAACGCCGGAATCTATATCGGCCGCCTATATGATGCCGTCGAAACAAATTTGGCGGCTTGCCCCGATACCGATAGCCTGTTGGAGCATGCAAAGCAGCAGATCGCCCGCGGACTCTCGCCAGCCGGGTTCACCCATCCGCTGTATCCCGACGGTGATCCAAGATGCGCCTATCTGCTCGAATTTCTTCGCGCCCGGTTTGACGGGCACCGATATTGCCAGCCCGTTTTCCAATATGTCGATGCCTTGCGGGAGCATGCGGGGCTTTTCCCGCGCCATGAACTGGCGGTCGCCCTCGTCATCAGGGCCTTTGGGCTGCCGTCAGGCTGTGGCGGAGCGCTGTTCACGCTGGCGCGCACCGTGGGCTGGGTCGCGCATGCGCTTGAGCAGAGGCAGCAAGGCGTGCTGCTTAGGCCACGGGCTACATTTACCGAATAGGCGGTCGTATCCGATGGCGCGGCCGCCATTGCCGAGGCCAAGGCGCAAGGCATAGCCACTGCGGCGCGTGGGCAGGACATGGCGGCCTGCGGCGTGAATGGCGGAGCGGCAGGGATTCGAACCCTGGATACGCTTTTGGCGTATACTCACT
>CAZLSU010000015.1:0-51707 GCA_964562225.1 uncultured Sphingobium sp. | reverse complement strand
ATCAAAGTGCCGGTTTTTGCGGGTGTCCAGCTGCGGTCCTCACCGGATGCGTACGCATCGCGCGCATGTACTTGGCGCGCTGCCCTTTCTGCTGCTGCTGTCGTGTCCCCTGATGCACCTCTTCATGCATCACGGACATGGGCATAGTCACGATGGAACACCGCAGCCGGGGGCCGATCGTTCGCCCCATGAGGTTCAGGGCCAGTGACGGGCCATGCGCAAGCCTATGGCCTTTGGGATCTCGTCGTCGTCAATGCGGCGGTGTTCATCCTGTTCGCCTACAGTTTCTTCAAGCCGCGAACCACTCGGGACTGGCGATCGTTCAGCGCATTCAGCGCGTTCCTTGTGGCGCTGTTCGTCGAAATGTACGGCTTCCCACTGACCCTCTATGTCCTGTCCGGGTGGCTGCAGAGCCATTATCCCAATATCGACTGGTTCTCACATGATGCCGGGCATCTGCTTGAGATGCTTTTCGGCTGGCGGGCTAATCCGCATGCCGGGCCATTCCATATCATGAGCTTTTTCCTGATCGGCGGCGGGTTCATTCTGATCTCGACAGGTTGGAAGGCGCTGTACGACGCGCAAAAGGTCCACGAGCTCGCGACCCAGGGCATCTATTCCTATGTGCGGCACCCGCAATATGTCGGGTTCGTGCTGGTGATATTCGGGTTCCTGCTGCAATGGCCGACGATCCTGACGCTCGCGATGTTCCCGGTGCTCGTCGTCATGTATTTGCGGTTGGCGCGGACCGAGGAGCGTGAGGCGCTGGCCGAATTTGGCGATGCCTATCGTCGCTACACAAAGACCGTTCCACCGTTCGTGCCCCACCTCGCGCGCCTGTTCGGGGCAAAGCGTGACGCAGGAGCGGGTCAGCGATGAATTCCCTGCCAGCCGACCGGCGCAAATCCCGAGGGAACCGCTCAGCCGTCCGCCCGGCATCGGGACGCGGCGCACAGACTGGCGCGGCTGCATGTACGGTGCCGGTCGCCTCGCCGAAGTGACTGAACCTTGAAACCGCCACACCGAGAAGGAGCACTGGCTATGGCAGATCCGCTGAAACCGACCACATCGCCGCTTACTGCTGGCAGGAATCCGGTAATCCCCGCGGTCGCCTCCGATGCGGGACTGCGAACATATATGCTCGCAGTCTACAACTACATGGCCAGCGGTCTGTTGTTGACCGGGATCGTCGCGATGTTGGTTGCGAACAGCGCCGGGGTACGCGCCGTGTTTTTCGCCGCGAGCGGCACTCCGACACTGCTCGGATGGATAGCGGTCTTCGCACCGCTCGCCCTCGTCTTCACGCTAAGCGTCGGTATCAACCGGCTGTCCGAACCCACCGTCAAGGCATTGTTCTGGACGTATGCGATCCTGATGGGCGTGTCGCTGTCGACCATCCTTCTCGCCTATACCGGCGTGAGTGTCGCACGCACATTCTTCGTTACGGCCGCAGCCTTCGGAGGCCTGAGCCTGTGGGGGTACACTACCAAGAGGAACCTGTCGGCGTTCGGGACCTTCCTGATCATGGGCGTCGTCGGCCTGCTCATCGCCATGATTGTCAACATGTTCCTGCGGTCGTCCACTTTGGATCTCATCGTCAGCGCGATCGGCGTGCTTCTGTTTGCGGGCCTGACCGCGTTTGACACGCAAAAGATCAAGAGCGTCTACTTCGATGTGGCCGGTACCGAGTTTCGCGGCAAGGCGGTCGTGATGGGAGCGCTGACGCTCTATCTCGACTTCCTCAACCTGTTCCTGTTCCTGCTGCGCTTCATGGGTGATCGGCGGCAATAGGTCAGCCGTGATGACTGGCCCACACGCGCAGGCCTTCGCGGCGGGCGCATCTATGGCTGCCGACCCGTCGGCAGCGCCTTGCCTCGATTTCGGAGACCTGCCTTGAAGACGTCGACCTTCGATCTGCGTGGATCATTCGGAACACTCGACCATCTCGGGGTCGAAAAGCAGTTGCTGCGGGTTCCCGGCGTGACGCGGGTCTCCGCGAACGCCGCCTCCGACAGCGTCACCGTCAGCTTTGATGAAGCGCGCACCAGCGAAGCCGCGATAGAGGAGAAGATCGCGGATTGCGGCTTCCATTGCGGCGGCCGGCTCGTCCCGCGGCATGTGTGCGTGATCGGAAGCACAACCCTGTCCTCTGTCTTGCCCGCCGCGACGCACCCTGCCGATCATCGTTCCGATGGAGTCGCCGCCAAATCGGTTGCTCCCGATCGCAAGCCCGTGACGGCCGAACACGACGCCATGGCGCACGAGATGGGCCATGGCGACGGCAAGGACATGGCGACGATGGCGCGCGACATGCGCAACAGGTTTATCGTCAGCCTCGTTTTTGGCCTGCCGATCTTCGCGCTGTCGCCAATGGGCCTGGACCATCCCCTGCTGAAACCGATGTTCGGACTCAGTCTCGACCTGACCCTGTTCCTGCTTGCCAGCGCCGCGATCCTCTATCCGGTCTGGCCCTTCGTGGTCGCCGCGATCCGCGCGCTTCGAAACGGTGTGCTCAACATGGCGGTGCTCGTCCTGTTGAGCGTCGGTACCGGTTATCTGTTCAGCGTGGCGTCGACATTCCTGTTCAAGGGCCAGCAATTTTACGAGGCTTCCGCGGTCCTGCTCATCTTCATCCTGCTCGGCCATTGGCTGGAGATGCGCGCCCGCGCCGGCGCGTCCCAGGCAATCCGCGCGCTCATGGATCTGGCGCCGCCTATGGCGACCGTGGAGCGCGACGGAAAGGACGTCGAAGTGCCGACCGCGGAGGTACTGGCCGGCGATGTCGTGCTGATCCGGCCGGGCAACAAGATTCCTGTCGACGGCGAAATCCTCGAAGGCAAATCCGAGGTCGACGAGTCGATGCTCACGGGCGAATCGATGCCGGTGTCGAAGGCGCCCGGCGACACAGTGATCGGCGCGACGATCAACCGCAGCGGCAGCTTCCGCTACCGTGCGACCAAGGTGGGCGCCGACACCGCGCTCGCCCAGATCGTCAAGCTCGTCCAGGAAGCGCAGAACTCGAAGGCGCCGGCACAACTGCTCGCCGACCGGGCATCGCAGTGGCTGGTGCTCGCGGCAATTCTGATCGGTCTCGCGACGTTCGCCATCTGGTACTGGATGCTGGGTGGGACACTGCTGTTTGCGCTGACCATGACGATCACGGTCTTCGTGATCGCCTGCCCGGACGCCCTTGGCCTTGCCACGCCGATGGCGATAATGGTCGGCACCGGCCTTGGCGCGATGAACGGCATCCTGTTCAAGAATGCCAGCGCGCTCGAGGATGCGACCAAGCTTGACGTCATCGTGTTCGACAAAACGGGCACGCTCACCATGGGCCGGCCCAACGTTGTCGAGGTTGTCACAGCGGAAGGCATAACCCGGGACGAGGTGCTTCGCATCGCCGGCGCGATCGAGCGCAACTCCGACCACCCGCTTGCGATCGCGGTCCTCGAAGGTGCATCCGGTATCACCCTTCCTGAGACGCGCGACTTTGCCAATATCGAGGGGAAGGGCGCCAGCGCCCAAGTCGAGGGCGCAACCGTGCTGCTTGGCAACCGGCGCCTCATGGATGAAGGAAAAGTCGCGCTGGGTGCCCTCGAGGAACCTGGCGAACGCCTGAAAGGGGCTGGGCGCACCGTCGTCCATGTTGCGCGCGGCGGCGAGATTCTCGGGTTGATCGCCATAGCGGATGCGGCGCGGCCAACCGCGAAGGCGACCGTCGCGGCGCTTCGGGAGCGCGGCGTCAAGGTCGCGATGATTACCGGCGACAACGCCGGCACGGCCAAGCGAATCGCCGATGAGCTTGGCATCGACATCGTCCTTGCCGACGTGCTTCCCGGTCAAAAGGCGGAGAAGGTCAAGGAGCTGCAGGCCCAGGGCCAGCGTGTCGGCATGGTCGGTGACGGAGTCAACGATGCCCCCGCGCTTACCCAGGCCGACGTAGGGTTTGCGATCGGGGCGGGCACTGACGTCGCGATGGAAAGCGCCGATGTCGTCCTGATGAAGAGCGATCCTTATGATATTGTCGGTGCCATAGCGCTCTCACGCGCCACGCTTCGCAAGATGCACCAAAATCTGTGGTGGGCGGTCGGCTACAATGTGATCGCCTTTCCACTCGCGGCAGGTGTGCTCTATCCGGTGCTGCTGAGCCCCGAGGTCGCTGCGCTGGCTATGTCGGGCAGCTCCGCACTCGTCGCGGTCAACGCGCTGCTGCTGAAGCGCACCCGGCTGGCGGGTATCAGTCGGGGCGGCATGAGTCGGGCATCAGCGGTGGAGCACAATGCCGTTGGTGCCGCTGTTTGAGACCGGCCCACGAGTGCGGCCCCGGCCCCTCGCGGCCCGCTACCGTGGTGTGTATGATTGCCGACAGGAGAAAGAACCGGTGGTGAAGGCGAAGAACGAGCCCCGTTACGCCGAGCAGCTGCGCGCGCTCCAGATCGGGCTCACCGCCCTGCAGCGGGGAATTATCGAGGATGGCCGCAAGGTGCTGGTCATCGTTGAAGGGCGCGACGCGGCCGGCAAAGACGGCACGATAAAGCGTGTCGTCGAGCACTTGAGCCCGCGCGAAACCCGCGTGGTGGCACTCGGGCCGCCATCGGATCACGATCGCCGGTCCTGGTATTTCCAGCGCTGGGTCCCTCATCTGCCGGCTGCCGGCGAGATCGTCCTGTTCAATCGGAGCTGGTACAATCGCGCCGGCGTGGAGCGCGTGATGGGGTTTTGCACCGATAAGGAATATGAGGAGTTCCTGACGACCGTGCCGATGTTCGAGCAGTTGCTCGAACATTGCGGGGTCACGTTGGTAAAATATTATCTCGATATCTCGAGGGAGGAGCAGAAGAAGCGCCTGACCGCCCGCCGCGAGGATCCGCTCAAACAGTGGAAGATCAGCCCGATCGACGACCAGGCGAACAAGCGCTGGAAGGCCTACAGCAAGGCGCGCGATGCAATGCTCGCCCGCACGCACAGCATCGCGGCACCCTGGACGGTGGTTCGCGGGGACGACAAGCATCAGGCACGCCTCGCACTGATCAGGGATCTGCTGACCCGGCTGGGGGAAACGGATTCTGATCGCTATGGCCACCCTGATCCCAACACCGCCTTCCTTTATGACGATGCCGCCCGAGAACAGGGGCTGATCGCGCAGTGAGCGGGCCTTTTGCGTCATCACGCGGCGGGCGAGGTCGTCGTCGCTCACGTGAAATGAAATTTGCATGAGCCAAAGAAGGATCAGGCTATGTCGCTGGGTCCCGTCGCTATTCCAGGGAACGCGATAGCGTGCCGAGCCTAGAGGAAACCAGGATCTCAAGCCTGCAGAACGGATGTCTGGAATGCGTGTGTCTGACCTTGGATCGCCTCGCCTTGAGCGACGCGCTCATCTTGGAGACGGGCGATCTGGCGATGGGGGCGTCATTTCTGGAAACGCGCCCGCATCTGTTTTCGGACGTGGCGGTGTTCATCAATGCATCCCAGCTCGCCGGGATGCGGCGCATCATCGCCGCGATCGAGACGGTCGCGCGCCACCCGGATTATCTGGCCGCCACCATGGACTGGGCGCCCCCGAGTGCTCGACAGGACTTTGGTCCGCACGGCGTCTTCATGGGCTATGACTTCCATCTGAGCGAGCGCGGCCCGGCCCTGATCGAAATAAATACCAATGCTGGCGGAGCAATGTTGAATGCCGTGCTCGCGCGGGCACAACGAGTCTGCTGCCCTTCCGAGTCGACAGATTTTCTTGGCGCAGATTCGTTCGAGGCCGTGGTCGCGGCCATGTTCTCGAAGGAATGGCGCTATCAACGCGGCAGCGGCGAACCGGTCTCCATCGCCATCGTCGATGACGATCCCGTATCGCAATATCTGTTTCCCGAATTTCTGCTGACCCGCCATATGCTGGAGCGGGCCGGCCATAGCGTCTGCATCGCCGATCCTTCTGAATTCGACTATGCGTCCGGCACTCTCCGCTATGGGGACCGGAATGTGGATCTCATCTACAACCGGCTCGTCGATTTCTCGCTCGATCGACCCGAGCACTCGGCATTGCGAGCGGCATATCTTGACGGCTCGGTGGTCGTAACGCCCAATCCCCATGTCCACGCGAAATTCGCGGACAAGCGCAATCTCACCCTGCTGTCCGACACCGCGCTGCTGCGGGAATGGGGTTTCGACCAGGCAATAGTCGACACGCTTGATACCGGCATTCCGGCAACCGAACGGGTCGACGAGGCTTCCGCCAAGCGGCTTTGGGCCGGCCGCAGGCAATTCTTCTTCAAGCCAGCGGGAGGCTATGGAAGCAAAGCGGCGTATCGTGGCGACAAGCTGACGAAATCGGTATGGGCCGAGATACTGGAGAGCGACTACGTCGCCCAAGCCTATGTGCGGCCAAGCGAGCGGACCATCCGGCTGGATGGAGAGATGGTCAAGCGCAAGATCGACGTCCGTCTCTACACCTATGATGGGGAGCCGCTTGTTGCCGCTGCACGACTATATCAGGGCCAAACCACCAATATGCGCACCGCCGGTGGTGGTTTCGCGCCGGTGCTGCTGACGGGCGGCGGCGATCCGTCGCAGGACTGCGACAGGTGCGCCACCGGCGAGGCGTGAGCCGGACAGAGCATCGGAATTGGCGTCCTGGAATTCGGGACGCATCAAACTTCGCCAGACCGGTTTGCATGAGCGATCCGGCGAAGCCGCGGCGCAGAGACGAGCATCCGTATTGTCCCGCATATCGATGGCGCCCGATCTCGCTTTAGCTCCCGTTATGAGAAGCTTGAGATGAGCAGCGCGGCAACCGACATCGATAAGGCGAGCGGACGCGTCTGCGCGATCCGCGGTCCCGTGCTCGACGTGGAATTTGCCGCCGGCTCGCTCCCGCCAGTCAACGATGCGCTGCGCATCGCAACCCCAACGGGAATGCACATCGCCGAGGTGCAGAGCCATGTCGACGCGCGGACCGTCCGAGCGGTCGCACTCCAGACCACCAGCGGACTCGCGCGCGGCGTCCACGTCGAGGCCACGGGTGCGGCGATCATGGTCCCGGTCGGCGATGCGGTCCTGGGCCGCCTGCTCGATGCCACCGGCGTCCTCGGCGACGGTGGGGCAGCGCTTCCCGTGGACGTTCCGCTTCGCCCAATCCATCGCCAACCGCCGCCACTCGATGTCCAGAGCACAGCGACGACGATGTTCGAGACCGGGATCAAGGTGATCGATCTGCTTGCGCCGCTCGCGCAGGGCGGCAAAGCGGCGATGTTCGGCGGCGCCGGGGTTGGCAAGACCGTGCTGGTGATGGAACTGATCAACGCCATGGTCGCGCGCTACGAGGGCGTGTCTGTCTTTGCGGGTATCGGCGAGCGCTCGCGCGAAGGGCATGAACTGCTCACCGACATGCGCACGTCCGGCGTGATCGCGAAGACCGTGCTGGTCTTCGGACAGATGAATGAGCCGCCGGGCGCGCGCTGGCGGGTCGGTCTGACCGCGCTTACCATCGCCGAATATTTTCGCGACGAGCAGAAGCGCAATGTGCTGCTGTTGATGGATAATGTCTTCCGCTTCGTCCAGGCGGGCAGCGAAGTCTCGGGACTCTTGGGCCGGATGCCGTCGCGGGTGGGCTATCAGCCGACGCTTGCGAGCGAAGTCGCGGCGCTCCAGGAGCGGATCGCCTCGGTTGCGGGAGCATCGGTGACCGCGATTGAAGCGGTCTATGTGCCCGCCGATGATTTCACCGATCCGGCCGTGACGGCGATCTCGGCGCATCTCGACAGCAATGTGCTCCTGTCGCGCAGCATGGCCGCGGAGGGCATGTACCCGGCGATCGATCCGCTTGCGTCAACCTCGATCCTGCTCGATCCGCTGGTCGTGGGCGAGAACCATTATGCGCTGGCCCAAAAAGTCCGCGAGACGATAGCCCATTATCGCGAGCTGCAGGACATCATCGCGCTGCTCGGCATGGAAGAGCTGGGACAGGAGGATCGGCTAATCGTTGGTCGTGCCCGCCGGCTCCAGCGCTTCCTGACGCAGCCTTTTGCCGTAACGCAGGCGTTTACAGGCCAGCCCGGACGATCCGTGCCGCTTCACGCCACGCTCGAAGGCGTGCGCGCCATCCTCGCCGGCGAGACCGACGATTGGCCCGAAAGCGCCTTCTATATGGTCGGAGACCTGGAAGAGGCACGCGGCAAGGTGGGGCCCAGGCCATGAGGCTGCGCATCACTGATCCCACCGCGATCATGGTCGACCGAGAGGTCGCTGCGATCCGCGCGGAGGATGCCACGGGGAGCTTTGGCATCCTGAACGGCCACGCCGATTTCCTGACCGCGCTCGACATCTCGGTCGTCTCCTGGCGCGACATGGAAGGTCGCGCCGGCTACTGCGCGGTGCGCAACGGCATTCTGACGGTGAGTGGCGGCAAGGAGGTCGAGATCGCGACGCGCGAGGCGCATGTCGGCGACGATCTCGACGAACTCGAGACCGTAGTGCTTAGGGGTTACCGGGAGCGCGGCGACGCCGAACGCAGCGGCCGCACCGCTGCGACGCGGCTGCGCATGCGCGCGATCCGGCGCATGGTCGAGGCGCTGCAGGGCGGGCCGGCGGAGATCGGTCTATGACCGAGGATCTGCCACCCGAGCAGGAACGGCTCGTGGACGCCGTCAAACAGCGCGCCGAACGTCGACGCAGGGCGCGGGGATTGCCCTCTTTTGCGCGCAATTTCGGCCAGATTGGTGTGCTTGGCTGGCAGGTCGTCGTGCCGGCGCTGATCGCGCTCGCGATCGGGCGCTGGCTCGACCATCGGCTGTCCAGCGGCATCTTCTGGACCGCGCCGCTGCTGATCCTGGGCGTGAGCCTGGGCTGCTGGTCGGCCTGGAAGTGGATCGGGCGGCAATGACGCCCTGGGCCGTCCTCCTGTTTCTGCTGCTCGGCGCCGCTGCCGGAACAGCACATTACCTCGCTATCGCGAAGGATGCTGACCTGCTCGTCCATGGCGGATCGCTCATGCTGTCGCTCGGCCTGCGGCTCGGCCGGATGCTTCTGACGCTCGGCGTGCTGCTCGTTGCCGCAAGGCAGGGCTGGGGGGACCTACTTGCGGCTGCGGCCGGGTTCATGGCGGCGCGACAGGTCGTGCTCCACCGACTGGGAGCGGTGTCATGAAGATCGCCTCGCCGCTCGAAAGCCATATTCTGTTCACGATCGGACCGGTTCCGATCAGCCAGCCGGTCGTCACGACATGGGGCATCATGGCGGTGCTGACGATCGGCTGTTGGTTACTGACCCGGCGGCTCGGTCTTCGTCCCACCAAGACCCAGGCGGCGCTGGAACTGGTGGTCGATGTGATCGCGCGCCAGATTCGCGAGACGATGGAAGCGGAACCCCAGCCCTATCTGCCTTTGATCGGGACGCTTTTCATCTTCCTGCTGGTCGCAAACTGGTCATCGCTCTTGCCGGGCGTCGAACCGCCTACGGCGGCCCTTGAAACCGATGCGGCGCTGGCCTTGATCGTGTTCGGCGCGACGCTCTGGTTCGGTGTCCGGGCGCTTGGCGCGCGCGGTTATCTGCGCAGTTTCGCGCAGCCGTCGATTCTGCTCGCGCCGCTCAATCTCGTTGAACTGTTTACCCGCAGCTTCTCCCTGATGGTGCGCCTGTTCGGCAATGTCATGAGCGGCGTGTTCATGATCGGCGTCGTGCTGAGCCTTGCGGGGTTGCTCGTACCGATCCCGCTAATGGCGCTCGAGATGCTGACAGGAGCCGTCCAGGCCTACATCTTCGGCGCGCTCGCAATGGTCTTTATCGGCAGCGCCATCAGCGAAGCGAACCCATCCCCGAAAGCGCCGAACCACGAGGTCTCTTCATGAACTGGATCCACATCGTCAGCATCCTCGGCGCGGCGTTCGCCATCGCCATCGGCGCGATCGCGCCGGCACTCGCCCAGGGCAAGGCGGTCGCCGCAGCGATGGATGCGATCGCCCGCCAGCCAGAGGCGGCGAACACCGTCTCGCGCACCCTGTTCGTCGGCCTGGCCATGATCGAGACGATGGCGATCTATTGTCTCGTGATCGCGCTGCTGCTGCTCTTCGCCAATCCCTTCGCCTGACATGCGTATCGACTGGTGGACGCTGGCGCTGCAGGCGATCAACGTCGTCATCCTCGTCTGGCTGCTCGCACGCTTTCTGTTTCGTCCGGTGATGGGGGCTATCGCCGCGCGCCAGACCGCTATGGACCAGCTGCTCGCCGATGCGGAGTCTGCAAAGGCAGCTGCGCTCAAGCAGGAAGCGGACCTCAAGGCGCAGAGCGACGCCTTCGCCGCCGATGGAGACGCACGCCGGACAGATTTGCTGGCCAGCATAGAGGCCGAGCGCAGCCGCCTCCTGGATGCGGCCAGGACCGAGACCGATGCAAAAGCGAAGCTGGCGCTTGCTTCTGTCGAGGACGCGCAAAAGGGCATGGCGATACAGCTAGAGGAAAAAGCGGCGGTGCTCGCGGGACAGATGGCGTCTGCGTTGCTGCACCGGCTACCGGCCGGGGCCACCACCGATATGATGTTCGCTGCCCTGCTCGAACGGATCGAACGCCTGCCGATCGAGGAACGCCGGGCCCTGGCCGGTGACGCTCCTCTCGCCATCGTGACGCCGGCCGCGCTCGATGGGGAGGCCCAGGCGCGGTGCGTGCAAAAGCTCGCAGAGGCGCTGCCGGGGCTTGCAGCACCGACTTTCACCGTCGATCCCGCGCTGATTGCCGGGTTCGAGCTCCATGGACCGCACATGCTCGTCCGCAACAGCTGGCGAGCCGATCTCGACACGCAGCTGGCGGCACTCAAGGAGGACGATCATGCCGGGCTCCGCGGATGAATGGCTTGCCCGGGCCGCGACGCGCGTGGCCGCGGCGGAAATCGGCGCACAGGTCCGCCAGATCGGCCGCGTCGAATCCATCGGCGATGGCGTAGCGCTGGTCTCGGGTTTGGCGGAGGCCCGGCTCGACGAATTGCTGCAGTTTGCCGGAGGTCAGGCGGGCTTCGTACAAACGCTCGACCGCGATCGCATCGGCTGCGTGATGCTCGAGGATGCTGACAGCATCGAGGCGGGGGACATCGTCTCGGGCACCGGCGCAGTGGTGCGCACGCAAGTGGGGCGGGGACTGCTCGGCCGTATCGTCGATCCACTCGGCCGGCCACTCGACGGCGGGCCGGCGATCGTCGCCGAGCGGTTCGAGCCGGTGGAGCGTCCCGCGCCGTCGATTATCGAGCGCGACCTCGTCGTTCAGCCGGTGCAGACCGGGATATTGGTCATCGACGCGATGTTCGCGCTCGGCCGCGGCCAGCGCGAGCTGATCCTGGGCGACCGCGCGACCGGCAAGACCGCGCTCGCCGTCGATGCGATCATCAACCAGCGGTCGAGCGACATGATATGCATCTATGTCGCGATCGGCCAGAAATCCTCCAGTGTCGCGCGCGTGATCGATCAGGTGCGCCGCCATGGCGCGCCGGAACGCTGCATCTTCGTGGTCGCGAGCCCGGCTTCCGCACCGGGGTTGCAATGGGTCGCGCCATTTGCCGCGTTCACCATGGCGGAATATTTCCGCGATCAGGGCGGTCATGCGCTCGTCGTGCTCGACGACCTCACCAGGCATGCCGCCACGCACCGCGAGATCGCGCTGCTGACCGGCCAGCCGCCCGGACGCGAGGCCTATCCGGGCGACGTTTTCTACCTCCATTCGCGGCTGCTGGAGCGCGCCGCCCGGATGTCGCCCGAAAAGGGCGGCGGTTCGCTCACGGCGCTGCCGATTGCGGAGACCGATGCCGGCAATGTCAGCGCCTATATCCCGACCAACCTGATCTCGATCACCGACGGGCAGATCGTGCTCGACACCCGGTTGTTCGCCGAAGGCCACAAACCCGCGGTCGATGTCGGCACCAGCGTCAGCCGCGTAGGCGGCAAGACGCAGGCCCGGGCGTTGCGGGACGCGAGCGGCACGATGCGGCTCGACTATGCCCAGTTCCTCGAGCTCGAGATGTTCACCCGCTTCGGCGAGCAGCCGGAGCCGCGCGTGAAGGCCCAGATCGAGCGTGGCAGGCGGCTGCGCGCATTGCTCGCCCAGCCGCGCTTCGAGCCTCTGCGGGTCGTGGATCAGGTGGCGCTGGCGATCGCGCTCACCGAGGGCCTCCTGGATGCCGTGGCGATCCCCGACATCGCTGCGATCCGCGCGGCGCTGCCGTCATGGCTCGATGCCAATGCGTCCGCTCTCGTCGGGCAGGTCGAGGATAAGGGGACAATGGATGCGGACTTGCGCGCCGCATTGTTGGCGGCCCTACAGCGGATGAACGCCGGCTCCAGCGCCGGCGCCGCGATATGAGCGATCGTCTGGCCGATGTAGGGCGACGGATTGCAACGGTGCGGCAACTCGGTGCGGTGGTCAATGCGATGCGCGGCATCGCCGGCGCCCGTGCCCAGCAGGGCCGCGCGTTGTTGCCCGCGATCCGCGCCTATGCCGCGACGGCGGGTCATGCGATTGGGAAGGCGCGGCAGCTACAAACAGGATCTTCTGCACCCCCGCTGAACACCCCAAAGGGCAAGGCCGGTCTTATCGTCTTCGGCGCGGAGCAGGGGTTCGCGGGCGCCTTTCCAGAGCAGATATTGAACGCAGCTGCGAGCGATTCCCAAGTGGCGCACATCTTCCTCGTCGGCGACCGTGCCGCCGCGCTTGCTGCCGAGCGGTCACTGCCCGTCGCTTGGGCCACCAGCCTTCCCAGTCGCGCCGCTGCGCTTGCCGATATGGCAACCGAGCTGCTCGCCGCCCTCTACGACTATGTGGCCGTGGCCGGCGCGGTCCCGGTCGCAATGATCTATCCGGTCTGGACGGCAGGGCATGGTGCATCGGTCGTCCGCCGTAGTCTCTTGCCGCTCGATCCCGACATGTTTCCGCCGGAACCGACGGGGTCGATACCCCTGATTAATCTGCCCGCCGGCGACCTCGTCGAGCGCTTGGCCCAGGAATATGTCTTCGCCCAGTTATGCGAAGCGGCCACCGAGGCGTTCGCCGCTGAAAACGAGGCTCGCATGGCGACGATGGCTGCCGCGAAAACCAATATCGACGCCAGACTCCAGGCGCTTGAACGCGAGGAACGGCTGACGCGCCAGGAGGAAATCACCGCCGAGGTGGTTGAACTCGCGGCCGGAGCACGCGCACGCGGCCGAACCCGGACGGTATCGGAGTAGGGCTCTGAGTTGACGCCGGTGGCGACGTGATTGCCTTGCAGACTGTGCGGCACTGCCATCCGTATCAATACGCATGTTGCGAGCGGCCTGCGCCATTCATGGGTGCGCAAGCCGTTCGAGCGCTGCGCGGTGGCGCATCAGCGTTCCGGCAAACACCCGCTCCGGCTCGGCGGCCGGGAACGCATGCCCTTTCAGTTTCAGGAAGAATGACCATGGACCCGCAGCCCGAGGCGACTGGCCAGCCACTCTCCAGCGATGAGATCGGCCTGATCCACGCTTGGTGGCGCGCCGCCAATTATCTCTCGGTTGGCCAGATTTATCTGCTCGATAATCCACTGCTCCGCGAACCGCTCAAGATGGATCACGTCAAGCCGCGGCTCCTTGGACACTGGGGTACGACCCCCGGGCTCAACTTCCTCTATGTGCACCTCAACCGTGTCATCAAGGCGCGCGGTCTCAATGCGCTCTTCATCGCCGGGCCTGGTCATGGCGCACCGGGTGTCGTCGCCAACACATGGCTCGAGGGCACCTATAGCGAGGTCTATCCTGCCATCGGTCCGGACGAAGATGGCCTGCGCCAGCTATTCCGGCAATTTTCCTTCCCTGGCGGCATTCCCAGTCATGCGTCACCCGATACGCCCGGTTCAATCCATGAAGGTGGTGAACTGGGCTATTCGCTTCTGCATGCGTTTGGCGCCGCCTTCGACAATCCCGATCTGATCGTTGCTTGCGTCGTCGGCGACGGCGAAGCGGAGACCGGGCCGCTTGCGACCTCGTGGCACAGCAACAAGTTCCTCAATCCCGCGACCGACGGGGCCGTCCTGCCAATCCTGCATCTCAACGGGTACAAGATCGCAAGCCCGACTGTCCTTGCGCGCATTTCGCACACTGAGCTCGACGCGCTGTTTCGCGGTTATGGCTACCTGCCGATCTTCGTCGACGGCGAGGAGCCGGACGCGATGCATCAGGCGATGGCGACCGCGCTCCACGAGGCGGTCGATCGGATACACGCGATCCAGAAAGCCGCGCGCGAGGGCGGAATCACGACGCGTCCGCTCTGGCCGATGATCGTCCTGCGCAGCCTGAAGGGCTGGACCGGGCCCAAGATCGTCGACGGGCAGAAGAGCGAAGGCTTCTGGCGCGCCCACCAGGTCCCCTTCACGATGGACAGGCCCGAGCATCTTGGGCTGCTCGAGGAATGGATGCGCAGCTACCATCCGGAAGAACTGTTCGATAATGGCGGGCGGCTTCGACCCGAAATCGCGGCCCTGGCACCGGCGGGCGACAGGCGGATGAGTGCTAATCCGCATGCCAATGGCGGGGCTCTGATGCGCCCGCTCCGCCTCCCTGACTTCGCTTCCTACGCGGTGCCGGTCTCGCATGCCGGCCAGAGCGACGGCGAGGCGACCCAGGTGATGGGCAAGTTCCTGCGCGACGTGATGCGGGAGAACGCCCAGGCCCGCAACTTCCGCGTTTTCGGTCCGGACGAGACGGCATCCAACCGGTTGCAGACGATCTTCGAAGCCACCGACCGCAGCTGGGACGCGGAGACGATTGCGGACGATGTCCATCTCGATCCCAGCGGACGCGTCATGGAGGTGCTGAGCGAACATTGCTGCCAGGGATGGCTGGAGGGCTATCTGCTGACGGGCCGCCACGGCCTGTTTTCCTGCTACGAGGCGTTCATCCACATCGTCGATTCGATGGTCAACCAGCACGCCAAATGGCTAAAGACGGCAAAAGAGGTGCCTTGGCGTCGGCCGATCGCTTCGCTCAATTATCTGCTGACGTCTCATGTCTGGCGCCAGGATCATAATGGCTTCAGCCATCAGGATCCCGGATTTGTCGATCATGTCGTCAACAAGAAGGCTGACATCGTGCGGGTCTACTTTCCGCCCGACGCCAATACCCTCCTTTATGTCACCGACCATTGCCTGCGCAGTTGGGACCGAATCAACGTCATCGTCGCCGGCAAGCAGCCTTCGCCCCAGTGGCTCGACATGGATGCGGCGATCAAGCACTGCACGCGCGGCATAGGTATCTGGGATTGGGCCAGCAACGACCGCAGCGGGGAGCCGGATGTCGTCATGGCGTGTGCTGGCGACGTTCCAACGCTGGAGACACTAGCCGCGGTCAGCCTGTTGCGCGTGCAGCTCCCCGAGCTCAAGGTCCGCGTCGTCAACGTCGTCGATCTGATGACCTTGCAGCCCAACAGCCAGCACCCTCATGGGCTCAGCGACAGCGCGTTCGACGCGCTCTTCACGACGGATAAGCCGGTAATCTTCGCCTATCATGGTTATCCGGCACTGATTCATCGGCTCACCTACAAGCGCACCAACCACCAGAATATCCACGTCCACGGGTTCGAAGAGGAGGGCTCGACGACGACGCCTTTCGACATGGTGGTCCGCAACCATCTCGACCGCTTCCATCTCATGGGGAAGGTTATCGACCACGTCGAGCTGCCCGATAGCGCGGCCGCCTACGCCAAGCAGACGATCGATGATGAACTGGTCGAGCACAAGCGGTACATTGCGGCACACGGGATCGATATGCCTGCCGTTCGCGACTGGCGGTGGCCCTCCGGAGCCTGACGGGTCACCGAGACGGGCGGGTTGGGAGAGCCGCGCCTCGGGAGACATGGCCGTCATTCTGCGTGTGCGCCCGTCAAAGGACAAGCATCTGGGGACATTACGTAATGTTGTTTCGAGGCATGCCGGGCATGCCGCGACGTCCCACGGAGAAACGCTGCATGATCGATACGTCCGCAGACTGTGCCAAGTGCGACCCGCTCGATGGCATCGCCCAGACGCTCGACCATGCCTCGGCCGCGGTGATCGCGCAGATGACCTCCGGCCTGTCGCCGGTGACGATGCTGCAAGCCTGGCTGGACTGGTGTGCCCACCTCGCCATTTCGCCGGGCAGGCGACTGCAGCTTGTCGGCAAGGCGGGCCGCAAGGTCCAGCGGATCGCCGACTATGCGACGCGGCGTGTAGGAGAGGGCGATGCCGCGCCGGCGATCGAGCCGCTGCCGCAGGACAGGCGTTTTGCCGATCCGGCCTGGCGCGGGTTCCCTTTCGACCTGATCTCGCAATCCTTCCTCCTGACCCAGCAATGGTGGCACGCCGCGACCACCGGGATCAGCGGCGTGTCCAGGCATCACGAAGAGATGGTTGCGTTTGCCGCGCGCCAAATGCTGGATGTGGTCGCGCCCACCAACTTCCTCGCGACCAATCCCGTGCTCCAGCGCAAGATCGTCGAAACCGGCGGCCAATGCCTGATCGAGGGTGCGAAGCATTGGATGGAGGATGCGGAGCGCCGTGCTCGAGGCGAGCCGCCCGTGGGGACGGAGGCGTTCCGCCCCGGCGAGACGGTGGCGATCACGCCCGGCAAGGTGGTCTTCCGTAACGCGCTGATGGAGCTCATCCAATTTGCGCCGACGACCGGGACGGTTCGCCCCGAGCCGGTCCTCATCGTGCCCGCCTGGATCATGAAATATTACATTCTCGACCTGTCGCCTGAGAACTCGCTGATCCGCTGGTTGGTGGCCGAAGGCTATACCGTGTTCGTCCTGTCCTGGCATAATCCGCAGAGCGCGGACCGCGACCTCGATATCGACGCCTATCGCCGCCTCGGGCCGATGGCGGCGCTCGACGCGGTCATAGCGATCACAGGCTCGGACAAGGTCCACGGCGTCGGCTATTGTCTCGGCGGAACGCTGCTGGCGATCACGGCGGCCGCCATGGCCCGCGACGGCGACGAGCGCTTCGCATCGCTCAGCCTGTTCGCGGCGCAGACCGAGTTCAGCGAGCCGGGCGAGCTTGGCCTGTTCATCGACGAGGCGCAGCTCAACCTGCTCGACAATATGATGTGGAGCCGCGGCTATCTCGACAGTAGCCAGATGGGCGGCGCCTTCCAGATATTGCGGTCCAACGACCTGATCTGGTCCCAGATCCTGGGCACCTATCTGATGGGCGAGCGCGAGCCCATGACCGACCTGATGGCGTGGAATGCGGACGGCACCCGCATGCCCTACGCCATGCACAGCGAATATCTGCGCGCGCTCTTTCTCGACGACGATCTGGCCGAAGGCCGGTTCAAGGTCGACGGGCGCACGATTACGCTCTCGTCGCTGCGGCAGCCGATCTTCGTGGTGGGGACCGAGCGCGATCACGTCGCGCCGTGGCAGTCGGTCCACAAGCTGCACTGGCTAAGCAGCGCCGAAATCCGCTTCGTCCTGACCAGCGGCGGCCACAATGCCGGCATCGTGTCCGAGCCCGGGCATCGCCACCGCAGCTATCATGTCGCGACCCGCGTCCTCGACGGCCCCGCGCTCGATCCGGACGATTGGCTGGACCAGGCCGAGGCGCGCGAGGGACCGTGGTGGACGGACTGGGTGGCATGGCTCGGCGATCATTCCGGCGCGCCGCAGGCCCCGCCGCCGATGGGTAATCCGGACAGGGGCCTCGCAGCGCTCTGCGACGCGCCAGGCCATTATGTGCTGGAGCGCTGAGCAATGAGCAGCCTCGAAATGATCGAGAACCGGACCTTCGACGAGATCGTCGTGGGCGAGACGGCGAGCGTGACGCGGACCTTGGGCGAACAGGACATCCAGTTGTTCGCCTTGGTCTCGGGCGACGTCAATCCGGCGCATCTCGATGCCGAATATGCCGCCGGCGACATGTTCGGGCGGGTGATCGCGCACGGCCTATGGGGTGGTGGTCTGATCTCCGCCGTGCTCGGCACGCAGCTTCCTGGGCCCGGCGCGATCTATCTGAGCCAAAGCCTTCGGTTCAAGCGGCCCGTAGGGCTGGGGGACACGATCATCGCGTCGGTCACGGTACGCGAGAAACGCGCCGAACATCATATCGTCATCTTCGACTGTCGCTGCGTCAACCAGGCCGGCGAGGAGGTGATCAACGGCGAGGCCGAGGTCAAGGCGCCGACCGAGAAAGTGAGGCGCCCGCGCATGGCGCTGCCCGATATCCAGCTCTCCGATCATGACGGCTTTCGCCGGTTGATCGAGATGACGAGAAGCGTCGAGCCCGTTCCCACGGCGATCGCACATCCCTGCACCGCAGCCGCGATCCTGGCTGCGACAGCCGCTGCCGAAGCCGGCCTGATCGTGCCGATCCTGATCGGCCCCGAGGCTCGCATCCGTGCGGCTGCCAAGGACGCCGGCAAGGATATCGGTGCCTTCCGCCTGATCGATGTGCCCCACAGCCATGCCGCCGCGGAGCGTGCGGTCGAACTGGTCCGCTCGGGCGAAGCACTGCTGCTGATGAAGGGATCGCTGCACACCGACGAACTTATGGGTGCTGTCGTTCCGGCTGCGACGGGCCTGCGAACCGAGCGCCGCATCAGCCATGCCTATCTGCTGGACGTCCCCGGGCATCCAGCGCCGCTCATCATCACCGACGCGGCGATCAACATCGAGCCGAGCCTGGAAGACAAGGCCGATATCATCCGTAATGCGATCGACCTCGCGCATGTCATCGGCATCGCCTGTCCGAAGGTCGCGATCTTGTCGGCCGTGGAGACGGTCAATCCGGCGATCCGCTCGACGCTCGATGCGGCCGCCTTGTGCAAGATGGCCGATCGCGGACAGATCGTCGGGGGCGTCCTTGACGGTCCACTCGCCTTCGACAACGCGATCAGCGAGAAGGCGGCAAAGGACAAGGGCATCGTCTCCCCCGTTGCAGGGCGCGCCGAAGTCCTCGTCGTTCCTAATCTGGAAGCCGGCAACATGCTCGCCAAGCAGCTCACCTTCCTCGGCGGCGCCGACGCTGCCGGCGTGGTGCTGGGCGCGCGCGTGCCCATCATCCTGACTAGCCGGGCGGATTCGCTGCGGACCAGCCTGGCGTCCTGCGCCGTCGCGGTCCTGCTGGCGCGCGCCGCTCCCAAGGCGACGCCCGGCCCGATTGCGAGCCCGGCATGAAGGCGATCGTCAGCCTCAATGCCGGCTCGTCGAGCATCAAGTTCGCGCTCTATCGCTTGTCGGGCGGACAGCTCGACTTCGATGCGGGTGGCAAGATCGAGGCGATCGGCTCCAGCCCCCGGCTAATCGCGCGCGACGCGGGCGGCGAGACCATCGTCGAAAAGACGTGGCCGGGCGGGGACGCACTCTCCCACGAGAATCTGCTCGAGGACCTCTTTGCCTGGGCCGCAACCCAATTGGGAGACCGCAAGGTCACCGCGATCGGCCATCGTATCGTCCATGGCGGCGTTCGCTTCGCCGCGCCGCAGATCATCGATGATACTTTGCTGGATGCGCTCGACGCCCTTATCCCACTGGCGCCGCTCCATCAGCCGCATAACCTCGCCGCGGTCCGGGCCTTGCGTGTGCTGGCGCCTTTGCTCCCGCAGATCGCCTGCTTCGATACCGCGTTTCACCATGGCATGCCGCCATTGGCGACGCGCCTGCCGATTCCGCGCGCCTTTCACGGCCAGGGCGTGCGCCGGTATGGCTTTCACGGTCTGTCCTATGAATATATCGCGGGCCGCCTCCGCGAGATCGACCCTGCACTGGCCGCAGGCCGCGTCATCGCGGCGCACCTCGGCAACGGCGCGAGCATGTGCGCAATGCGTGCCGGCGCGAGCGTCGATACGACCATGGGCTTCACGGCGCTTGATGGATTGATGATGGGCACGCGCTCGGGCGCGATCGACCCCGGCGTGGTGCTTCATCTTCAGACTCAGCTCGGTATGGCCACACAGGCGGTGGAGACGTTGCTCTACGAGCAGTCGGGCCTACTCGGTGTGTCCGGGATTTCAGGCGACATGCGTACGTTGCATGCAAGCGACGCGCCGGAAGCGCAGGAGGCGGTCGCCCTCTTCGTCCAGCAAGCCGGCCGCCAAGCCGCCGCTCTCATCCCCGCGCTTGGCGGTCTCGACGGTCTCGTCTTCACCGCCGGCATTGGCGAGAATGATTCGATGATCCGGGCCGCGATTTGCGAGCGCTTGGCCTGGGCTGGGGTGATGCTTGATCCCGATGCCAATGCGACGAACGCGCCTGTCATCAGCGCGCCGGACAGCAGGGTGATCGTACGCGTCATCCCAACAGACGAGGAACGCGTGATCGCCGATCATGTCGTCGCGCTTCTCGGACCTGATACAGGGGCTCAGCTATGAAGCCGCTCGTCGACCTTTCGGGCAAGCGCGGGCTGATTGTCGGGATCGCCAACGAAAGCAGTATTGCGGCCGGGTGCGCGGAGGCCTTTGCACATTGTGGTGCGCGGTTGGCCGCAACGTATCTCAACGAGAAGGCGAAAAGCCATGTCGCCCCGGTCGCCGAACGGCTCGGCATCGAGTGGATGGCACCATGCGACGTGCGGGTTCCGGGCGAACTGGAAGCGCTGTTCGAACAGGTCAGATCGCACTGGGGCGGGCTCGACTTCGTGCTGCACTCGATCGCCTATGCGCCACGCGAGGATCTTCATGGCCGCGTCGTCGACAGTTCGGCCGAGGGCTTTGCGACGGCGATGGACGTATCGTGCCACAGCTTCCTGCGCATGGCACGGCTTTCCGAACCGCTGATGACCGATGGCGGCTGTCTGCTTTGTGTCACCTTCTACGGCTCGGAACGGGTCGTGGAGAATTACAACCTGATGGGGCCGGTGAAGGCTGCCCTGGAAAGTGCGACGCGCTATGTGGCGGCGGAGCTCGGGCCCAAGGGCATCCGGGCGCATGCGATCTCGCCCGGACCGATCGCGACGCGCGCGGCAAGCGGCCTGGAAAGATTCGACGAACTGCTTGAACGCGCCGCCGCCAGCGCCCCGGCCCGCCACCGCGTCGATATCGCAGATGTCGGCGCATTGGCCGCGTTTCTGGTGAGCGACGCAGCTCACCGCATCACCGGCACGATCATCCCGGTCGATGGTGGTCAGCACTTGCTGGCATGACGGTCGTCGACAGTGAGGCGGGCATTTGCCGGACTATCGATGCGCCGCCGGCCGATCAGTTGTCGAAAATGGTGCCGGCGCAGCCGTCGGTTCCGTTGGAAGTGAACGATGCCGCAGCTCCATGAGGGATCATTCCTCGGGCTGCGTATTAGAAATTAGGCGCTGGAGGCTACATGGAGGATCTGGATCCGTTGTTGGCGCTCCTGAGGAGCGGTCGCGATCATTCTAAAGAGGCTGCGATAGCCGTCACCCTTTTCGAGGCGCTGATCCGCCGCGCAGGATCCACGGCCTCGGACAGGCGCCGTACCGTGCGAGGCCTCAGGGAATTGCGGCGCACCGCCTTTTTGTCGATCGGCTTTGGTTGCTAGGGAGCGAGACTATGGAGGCGACCGTTCTGGTGATTATACACCAAGGCGCGGAGTTCATTACGATCCACGACAACCATGCGGCGGCGCACACCGCTCTCGTGGATTTCGTCGTCAGTCGATGGCCCGAACAGCTCGGGGAAAGGCCCGCCGTGATGGCTGCGCGAGAAGAAGACCATATCGAGCGATTCTTCGCTGCGGAGGAAGACTTTTATATCATCGCCGAGACGGAATTGGACGACCTCGAGGCGCAGCTCGAGTCGCTTTGTCGAGGTAAATGTGCCAATTTTTGAGCGAACCCGTCGCGGCGCCGCTCCAGGCGGTAAGGCGCCTGGCCCTGGGGCATAGAGAAATGTTCGAGTGCCTCATTCTCGGCGACAGCATCGGTGTAGGTACGGCGCAAGCGATCAACGCGCGGGCTGCCTTGCACTGCGACGTCATGGCCGTGGAGCGCGCGTCGGCTAAGCAGATCCGGGCATGGCGCAAACCGGCCAAGAACTACGGTATGACCATCATGGCAATTGGCTCCAACGACCCACCAGGACGGACATTGCAGCGCGGTCTCGCCGAAATCAGGCGACGCATCAGCACGCGGCGCGTGATTTGGCTGCTGCCACATTCTCGGCCTGCGGCCTATGCGGTGGCTTCGGTAGCACTCATATTCGGCGACGAGACGCTGGATCTGGGTCGGTTTCCGACGCGAGATCGGGTTCACCCCCTTCGCTATGGTGACGTGGCCAGCGCATTGTTAAAATGAGGTTGTTACATCAGTCAGGTCAGCCGTGTTGCCGTTTCGGCGATCGCCTGCGGCGGAATCGATCCTCG
This sequence comes from uncultured Sphingobium sp., assembly GCA_964562225.1. Lineage (GTDB taxonomy): Bacteria > Pseudomonadota > Alphaproteobacteria > Sphingomonadales > Sphingomonadaceae > Sphingobium. The sequence continues at coordinate 29,420 of CAZLSU010000015.1, read as the reverse complement.
AATGAGAACGTCGAGGCATTGCGCGTGTGGAGATTGGAGTTTTGCCTATGACAGCTCTGTCTCAAACAGAGATCGCCAACTGGCTCGCGCTATACGCAGCGGCAGGTGTGTGTTGCGGCCTGGCCGTGATACTGTCTGTCGCGACGTCAATCTATGATCTGTATCGCGAACGGGCCTGGCTCGGGCTGAAGTCGACAGGGGATGTGCTGCGCTTTCTGCCAAGAACCTGGTGGCGTTGGCAGAAGAGCTACTTGTTATCGACGCCTGTGACGCTGCTCATCGTCGGATCATTCGCCGCGACGCTGACTTGGACCTGACGGCTGCGGCCGTCCTCGCTTCAACCCAGCAGCGCGTCGGACAGGATCCTGCCGACATGTCCAGCTTCCAGATCCTCCGGCGTGATACAGACGACGGGGGCGATCTGCGCCATTCTCGGATGGGTGGCGGCCTTGGAGGCCAGGTACTCCTCATTGGAAAATCCCATCGCCTCGACGATGAGCGTCCGGATTTCGCCTGTGCGCCGCGAGCGCGCCTCAAGCATGAAATCAGGTCGGCAAGAGCCGAGCGGCGTTAGCCTGTCGAATACCGGTTTCTCGATCGCAATGTCGACGCCTCCACGGTCGAAGGCGTAGCGCGCACCGAGAAGCGCCCGCAACATGCTTCGCTCAAATTCTGAATCGACGGGGATGAAGCGGTTGCCGGAGAAAACGGGCTGAGCATAGGCCCTCAAAGGCGCATAGCCATGTGCCTCGGGATATTCGCCGATCACCACGATAACGAGAAAGGGGCCCTTGATGTGATTGCCCCGTACCGATGGGGACTGAATTCGGTTTGCGACGGAAATCGGATCCGACCCTGCTGGAAAGATCGTCGATCCGCAGAACCCCTTTGCGAAGACCGTCAGAAAGCCCTGGGGCGCATGCCCGCGAGGCCATGTTGGGGCCAGCTCGCGGATGCCAGCGTAAGCGCGCTTGCTGTGGAGAGCCTTGGCGTGTGTCCACAGTGCCCGGCCGAGTTCGATGCCTGGCGCGATCTCGATCTTTCCCGCCGCAGCGGTCAACGCTTCGAATTCATGTGTGATCGAGCGGTCGGGCGGCTCCTCTGAGATCGGCGCGGAGAGATTGAGACCGGAGACGTTCAAAAGGCGCCAGAGCAGCCGCGCCAACCTCGGCAGGGAAGCGTTCCGAGTACGATCGTCGCTGCTGTCTTCGTCCGGACGCTGAGCGAGTTTCTCGGGAGCGGGCCGAAGGACCTCGAAGTAGCCGACGGGCGGATCGGCCGGAGTTTCGGGATTGCGGACCTCGCTGATGCGGTTGGTCGCCTGGTCACGAAAAAAGGGGCAGGTTGGAAGGTGTTCGGCGCGCTTCGAGCCAGTAAGCCGGCGCAGATAGTAGGTTTCTGCCTCTGACAGGAATGCCGGCGTGAGCATCGGGGGCTCGCGATCGCTGCCAAGGCAGTCGCAAGCGATCCATTTCTCGCCGATGCGAGCCTGTTGGACAAGCATGATGCCCGCCTCTTCGTCCGGCCGGGAGCCTTCGCCGGCGTACCAGCGCACTAGCGCGGCCCGAAGTGGGCCGGGGAGGGGGATACGGGCTTTGCCAAGCCCGTCGCTATGGCGATCGATCAACCACATGAACGAGCCTGTCGAAGCGGGATTTCGCATCATGCTCGCCGAGTGCTGGTGGATTGACAATCCTCATTCGCTTGATCTCAACTTTTCAGAACAGTCGCTTTGGAGGTCGGGATGCGATCACTTTTAGTGGGATGTGCGGTGCTGCTTGTCGCGAGCGCGACGGGAGGTCAGGCAGCTGCACAAGCAGTCAGGCCGGTGAGAGTGGCCCAGGTCATTTCGATGTCGGGGGTTGCCTCGCCATTGATGCCTCCCGAAGCGGCCGAGGAGCAGCATGAAGCGGGAAGCAAGGCAGACACCTCCGTTGCGCCCGGGACCGGCAAGCTCGACGCCGCCTTTCGCGTGCATGACTTGAGTCGTCGCTGGGTTGAATTTGAGATGAAGAGCAGCTTTCTCTCCTCGACCGGGACGGCGATGGCGCCCACCATCGACGATGATCCGTTCGCTCATGTCGGGATTGCGCGGTTCGAAGCCGACCCGCGAGCAGCCGCGGTTCCGCTGGCGCCACCAATATCTGTCCCGGGGTGGATGAGGGGCGGTCTGGCCTTCGCGGCCGCCGCGTCGAGTTACCGTTCGGGCTGTGGGACAAGTGCATATCGACCTGCCGGTTTCCTCAGCGCGGCCGCCGAAAACAGGCGGTTCGGCTATTATGGCCTGATGAGCGGCATTGCTTGCGAGTACGGAATCCCGACCGGGCTCTTCGACGCTATGATCATCCGGGAAAGCGGCTATCAGCCGTCGATCTACTCACCAAAGAACGCCTTCGGCCTGACGCAGCTTATGGCAGACACGGCCGAGGGACTGGGCGTCAATCGCTACGATATCGAGCAGAACCTGCGCGGCGGAGCCAAGTATCTTCGACAGCAACTGGACCGGTTCGGCCAGGTGCATCTGGCGTTGGCGGCTTACAATGCAGGCCCTGGAAGGGTGCGCAACGGTGTCCTGCCGCGGATCGCTGAGACGCAGGCATATGTCGACAACGTGCTTTTGAATTGGCAGCGGCTGGCCGGCCTGGAAACGACCGTAGCGGGCCAAAGCATTGCCGTGCGGCCCCCCGCCGGGTGGCGGGCCAAGACAGGTCGTTCAGCCACGGTTTCGATGTTTTAGGGCGGCTGGCTCAGAGCCCGATTCGGCTTGTTTCGCTGAGGACGGCCCGGCGGGCCATGATTTTTGTTACCTCCTTGACCAGCTTTTCGACGACTGCCTCTTTAAGGGGAGCGGCCCACTCGCGCCGAATCTCCGTACCGTCGATGCCCTCAATTTCGTCGAGAGCCTGGATGAGCATGGAGGGCAGGCCGCTGAAGAGTTCGGACAGCATAGCGAGCAGCGTCGCAAAGCGTTCATCGTGAACGATCTTCTGATCGATGGCGGATTCGACGCTGATGATCGCCAGGATTATGCTGATGTCCAAGGCGCTCAGGATCGTCTGAAACTCAACGAGGGACAGGCTCGGTCTTTTTGCGGGGTCACTATGCAGCAGCAGGCCGAGTCGGCTCTTGCTTATGCCCGTCTTCAGGGCGAGCTCGCGGATATGCAGGCCTCGCTCGGCCATCGCTTGCTGGATCAGCGGGATATAGTCACGGGGCTCAACATCGGTCAGATGATGAGCGTCGTCCGTTCCCGCCGCACTCCTGGCAAGGGATGACATAACACTGCCCCCGATTGTAAAGGTCGGTTAAGTCGAGCAGATCACAGGGTCCAGAAATTGGCAAGATATTGTGAATCCGAAGCAATGCAAACGACTAAGGTTAATTACCTAAGAGGGACGACATTTCCGGCGTTCGTTTCGCCCGCGGGCGATTCATCTCCATTTTGGAGGTTTTCTCCCAACCCGGCGCGATCCAGTACCTGAGCGGCCCGTTTCTCGGCCACATAGTCGAATAGCAGGACCGATATCGCATCTGCGAGCGTCATGTTCGATCCCAGTCTCTGGCCGAGACGTGCGCGGGCCTCGTCCAGGCTCTCCGCGCTGGTCTTACGAATGTTGAGGTTTATCCGGATATCGCCTGAGGTCGGGACCACCCGGAGGTGCTTTCGGAGCGTTTCGGGCTTAAGCTCGTCGCTGTAAGTGCTTGAAGCTGCGCGAGAATCAATGAGGCTCTCGAGTGTTGCGTAGACCAGCGTTTCGTTAGAGCGAAGGCGCAGACTCTCGGTCGACAGACGGAAGAGGTCCGTAGAAATATCCAGAACGTAATTGCGGGTGTCCGCACTCATGTTCGTGTTCCTACCCGTCGATCCCCGCGCCAACGTACATCCGTCGAGCAGCCCAGTGTAACGATAGGCAAAAAGGCGAGTCGCTTCGAGTCCAAACAACGACTCGGCGAATAATGTCGGGCTCCGATTTGCGAGATCTGGCTGTCCCGCGATTGGGACATCGTGTCCGCGCGTTTGGGACGCGGCGTCCCGGAACGCCGGACGGCGTGTCCCGGAATGAAGGACGAGTCGTCCCGAAATCGCTGACAAGCCTATATTTTTCGTTTGATTCTGATCGGTCCTCGGAGCGCATTGTTGCCCGCCGTGTTTGGCGGCCCCCACTCTTCACTCGGGCGCGGATCCGTCGCGTTCGATTTGAAGGGAAACTCTCATGCAGTCTGTCGCCAAGTACAGCGGTCGTGCGGAGCTGGCGATCCTCGCCCTCGTCGCACTGGCATTCGCGCTTCTCCTTTTCGCTGGCCCGGCGTTCGCCGGCGCCGATACGACTTTCGATACGGCCCTGACGAAGTTCACGGACTTCCTCGAAGGGTCGGGTGGCAAGATCATCACCGTCCTCTCTTTGGCCGGCGGCATCGTGGCGCTCGCGTCGGGGCGCTTCTCGATGGGCCAGATCGCGATCCCGGTCGGCGTGGGCGTCGGCGCGGGGACGGGCATTCCAATCGTCACCTCCACGGTAACGGCAACGATCTGACGAGTCCGATGGTCGGTCGGAATAGCAGTTCCGGCCGGCTCTTGGAGGGGGTGGTGCAATGGCCGCGGACAAGTATGTCATACCGTCTCATCTAGACGACCCGGAGCTAATCGGGCTGTGGACGCTAGATGAATTCCTGGCGATGGTCATCCCATTCGTCTGGGGAATCCTGTCTCAGCATATCCTTCTCGGCATGTTGCTTGCGGGCGCAGGCTGGTGGGGATTGAAGAAGGCTAAGGCAGGTCGGGCGACTTCCTGGCTGCTTCACATGGCTTATTGGCATCTTCCTGCCGGTTTCACCGGGATGAAGGCCACACCACCCTCGTACCTTCGACTGATGGCGGGGTAAGATGGAGATCTCCTACACGCACGCGCAAAGCCAGCGCGTTCTCCGGCAGCGCAACCTGCTGGTGCTGGTGGCAGCCGGGCTCGGCACTTTGTCGGCGATCCTGCTCCTGGTTACAGCGACGCGGGATCGGGAGGTCATCCTGCAACCCGTACTCGGCTCAGCGTTGACGGTGAATAGCGCCGGCGTGTCGCGGGAGTATCTGGAGCTGATCACACGCGATACCGCGGTGCTCACGCTCGACCGCAGCCCAGCCAATCTCGAATATTGGATGAAGTCGGTCCTCGATATCACGGCGCCAAGTGCGCAGGGGCGGATCCGGGCGGACCTGATGAAGATCGTGAACGAGCAGCGCGGCTCGTCGATCTCGCAGTTCTTCACAATCCAGACGATGGAAATCGACCCAAAGAATCTGTGGTCCACCGTCACGGGAGACCTGCACACGATCGTCGGCAACAAGGTTGTGTCGAACGAGCGACGGACCTTCCGCTTCGATTGGCAATATTCCGGACTGTCCCTGAAGCTCGTCGGCTTCGGCATGGTGACGACCGGCAAGGAAAAGGATCAGTGATGTCGGTCTTTGCCATCGGCAGCGCCGCGATCGGTGCCGTCTTCCTCTCCCGCTTTTACTGCCTCTTGAGCCGGTGCATCGGCGCGGCACTGCTGGTGATGAGCTTCATGATCACCGCTGCGCCCGCCTGGGCGGACCAGACGGTGATGGCCGCAGACGGCAGCCAGGTCGATTGTGCCGCGTCCGCCAAGGATCTGACCCGGATCAGTCTCGTCGAGGATGAGTTCGCCTCGGTGTCGAAGATCTCGACCGGCAATCCGCAGGACGATTTCTCGGTCGTGAACGAGCCGGTGCGAGGCGACATCTACCTGTCGGTGCCCGAGGGCTTCGGACGCCAGTCCCTTTCGTTTTTTGCGACCAGCAAGCGGGGCTACGTCTACAAGTTTGTGTGCCGTATTGCCGGCGAGCAAGCCGTCCAGGTGTTCATATCGAACCCCGCGATCGCGAAGGACAAGGCGGGAGAGGCGACGCCGCAGACGGCTGCAGTGAATCCGCAGGACGGCGCGGTCGAACTCGTGCAGGCGATGTATTCGAACCAGGTCGTCGACGGGTACGAGATGCGCCAGCGGGCGCTTCGGCCGGTCTATGTCGGCAACCTCAAGGTCCAGATGATCGCCGAATATCGCGGCGCTGAGTTCACCGGGCGCGTGCTGCGCATCGAAAACAAGGGTGCCGCGCCAGTCACGCTGACCGAAGCGACGGTGGCGCCGAGCAGCGCGCTCGCCGTGTCGATCGCGGAGCCAAAGCTCGATCCCGGGAAGGTCACGACGGCCTACCTCGTCTCGCAAAACGGGAGGCAATGACATGGCCTTGGGTGATCTTCTCAGGCGCAAGCGCCTGCCCCTGGACGGTGGCGAAGACGGCGTGTCGCCGGTGTCGAGCGACCTGACCGCCAACGAGAGCGTTCGAAAGAGGCAGCGGCTCTTGCTCGCCGGGGTGGCAGGCGTCGGGCTGGTCGCCTCTTCATTCTGGATCTTCGGCGACGACGGCAGCAAGTCAGCGTCCTCTGGCGACGAGCCTGCCAAGGTCGAGGTCTCGACCAAGGACATGGTCAACAAGAACCTCAACCAGCAAGAGTGGATGGCTCTCTCTGAAAATCAGATGCAGTCGGTCGAGAACCAGCTGAAATCGGTGAACGGCCAGCAGCAGCGAATGGACCAGCTCGCGCAGCAGATCGAGCTGCTCAAGGGCCAAAACCAGGCGATGCAGGCAGACGGCGCGCGAGTGCTGACCGCTTACCAGCAGGAGAACGAGCAGCTGAGGCGGGAGGTTGCGTCCAGCCGGGCTGCTCCGCCGCCAACGCCCGGTCCTTCTGCGATGTACGGCCCCAACGGCACGCAGGGCTACCAGCGGCCGGATGGGACGTCTGCGCCCAAGATTGCGCCGATCGGGAGCGGGGCCGAGGTGAAGATGGTGAGTTTCCAAACCGCCGACGCGGGGATGGCAACACGGGTCGCAAAGGGAACGACGACCTACACCGACAGCATAAACTATCTCCCACCCAATAGCTTCGCGAGTGCCAAGGTCATCGTCGGTGTCGATGCGAGCGCCGGCGTGAACAGCCAGACCGATCCGCTGCCGGTCGTCCTGCGCGTCACCGGCCCGGCGCGATCGGTCTATCAGAACGGCCGGCTGCTCACGACAAAGATTGAGGGCTGCTTGATCAACGGGGCCGCCCGCGGCGAGCTTTCGAGCGAGAAGGTTTACGTCAAACTCCAGAAGATGACCTGTCCCCAGCCGGGGGGGCGTTACGCCGTATCCGAGGTCAAGGGCTTCATCGCGTTTGGCGGCAAGACGGGCGTCCGGGGACGCGTGGTTTCGCGCGAAGGGTCGCTCGTGACCCAAGCCTTCATCGCAGGCCTTGCTGGCGGCTTCGGGCGAGGATTCTCGGCCAATGCCAACTCGGTGTTCCAAGGCACCAACATTAGCACCAACGGTCAGCGCAACAAGCTGTCCGGCGGCGAGATCCTCGAGGGAGGCCTTGGTGAGGGCGTTGCCCAGACCGGGGACATGGTCTCGAAATACCTGATCGAGCGCGCCGAGCAATATCAGCCGGTGATTGAGATGCCGACCGGCATCGATGTCGAAATCGTCTTCCTGGAGGGTGTGTATGTTCGTAATTGACCGCTTGCGGGGGCTGGGCTCCCTTGCGCGTTCCGCTCCTGCGATCATCGCGATCGGAGCGATCGGCGTCGCCGGCATCGCGCTGGCGGCTGACGTCGCCGGGACTGACGAGGCACAGGTGACGGGGTTGTTGAAAACCCGACTGCCGAAGACCCAGCTGACAAAGGTCGAATGCAAGAAGATCGACGGCCTGTGCGAGGTGACCGCCGGCTCGAATCTGTTCTACGTCAGCCACGACGCGCGGTACCTGATCATCGGCCGGGTGTACGACATGGAGACGCGCCAGGACCTGACCGCGGCACGCCTTCTCGAGATCAACCCGGACATGTTGGTCGGCGGCGCGGCCAAAGCAAATGCTGCTGCGGCCGACGGACCAGAGGAGGCAGGCCCGGAAGTTTCGCTGGCGCGTGGCGGCGTGCGAAGGACGACGGGCCCGGTGCGGCCAGCGGCGCTGAATCTTGCGAGCCTGCCGGCAGACGGTGCCATCATATGGGGCAACAGGGCTGCCAAGCAGACCGTCACTGTTTTCACCGATTTCCGGTGCGGATATTGCCGCGCGTTGACCAATGTTCTGCGCAGCATGGACGTGCGCGTGGTCGAGCGGCCAATCTCGGTCCTCGGAAGCCGAGACATCGCCGATCGGGTCTATTGCTCGAAAAATCAGGAACAGGCCCTGCACGCCGCTTATGCCGGCGAGCCTTTTAAGGCGCCGAGCGCATGCGACACGAAGGGGCTCGATGCGAATGAGAAGTTCGCGCACCAGCATGGGTTGAGCGGGACGCCGGTCATCGTCCGCAGCGACGGCGCGATGATCGAGGGATATCGTCCGAGGGAATTCCTCGAGGCCTGGCTCAACGGGGCCAAGTCGTGATCGCGCGACGCCTTCGGGCGATCCGGTGCCGGGCGATCATCGCCACCGTCGTGCTCGTAGCTTTGAGCGGATGCGCGACGTTCGGCGGCAATGTGAAGGGCAGCTTTTCCTGTGCGGCGCCCGATGGTGTTTGCGCGCCCTCGTCTTCCATCGACGATCGGGCACTGGCGATGATCGCCGGCGACAACGCCGCTAGCGATGCCTCGCCGGCTGGTCCCTATATGGACTCGCGGCCAAAAGCGAAGGCCTGGCGGACATCGGCGGCAGGTCAACGCCTGACCATTGCCCAGGCAGATCCGCGGCGAACCCAGGAACGGGTGCTGCGGATCGTGTTCCAGCCCTATATTGACGAGCAGGGCCGGTTGCACGAAGCAAGCGCCGTCCACGCCGTGGTCCAGAGCGGCGAATGGCAACAGCAGGTCCTGGCCAGCGCGACCGCCATTCCCGATCGGAACGCACGGGGCGCGCCGTCGGCGCCGGAATCGCTCGCCGAAGCCGTCGACCGCGCCGACCCGGCGAACGGCGAGGTTGCGGCGATCGACCCCAATCTTCCGGATCCGGCCATTGTCGCCGCCGCCCGGGCGCGGGCGGCCGACCCAGTTGAAGCGATTAAATCCGAGGTTGCGGCCCGTCTCGCCCCCAAGACGGGCCGCACGCCGTCGGCGCACCAGTCGCCGGCGGCACAGGGAAGGATGCCCGAGCACCGCGATGTCCGCACCGGCCCAATGAGCGCGCCGCCGCCCGTTACCGGCGCCAGCACAGCCCAGAAGCCAGCTGTCGCGTCGGCTGCCGCGTCATCCTCAAAGACCGCGGTCAGTCAGGAGGCCGCGGCGCGGGTGAAGGCCACTCCGCAATTCCAGGCGGGCGCCACCCAGGTCGAAGAAGCGGCGCGGGGCAGTGCGCCGACGGCGCTGCAATCCGACCCGAAGCCGACCTCGAAGGCGACGGTCCGCGCAGCCGGCTTTCCGGGCGCCGTCCCGGAGGACAACTGACATGGCGGGCGGATTCTTCGACGAACTGCTCGCCGGCGTGTTTGGAGACAGCAAGCGCCCGGATACGCAGCGGCCGGACCTTGCGGTGCCCATGCTGGCCCATTGGCTTCCCTACCGCAGCCACGATCCGAAGACCGGCATCTTCTACAACAGCGCGTCGCGCGGCTTCGTGATTGAAGCGGCGCCGCTGGTCGGCGCCGATGAGCGAACGGGCGAGATTCTCGCGCAGTTCCTATCTGAGGGGATACCGGCTCCGGGCTGCCTGCAGTTTCACCAGTGGATGTCGCCGCGCATCGGCGAGCGCCTGTCGAAATGGTATTTGCCACGCTATTCCGCGCGCGGCGTCTACGAACGGATGGCGAAGCACCGCGTTGATTTCCTGACCGACGGGGTCTGGGAATCGCTCTCCGCCGACGCGCCATTCTGTCTGCGCAACCACCGCGTCGCCATCTCCTATTCCACCCCGGAATCATCAAGCGTCTCGGTCGAGCAGATTGTCTCGGTGATGGAAGGGATCATTTCTTCCTTGCAGTCGATCAACGTCTCGGCCCGCAAAATGGACCCTGTCGCACTGATCGGATGGATCGACGACATTACCTCGCCGACCACCGCCGCCGGCGACGACGCCGTCAGCTATAATCCACTCGACCCGATCGCGGACCAGGCCATTCGCCGCGACATCGAACTCCTGGTCGAGCCGGATCGGATGCTACTGCGGACCGAACGGTTCAGGCCGACGGGCAAGACGCTGGAGGGCGCGCCGGAGATCGGCGAGATCTACCCGGACGTCTTCGATGTCCGGTCCTTCTCGGTGCGCAACCTGCCAAACCGCTGGGCACCTTGGGATGTGGCACGTCTGATCGGCGACATGTTCACGGACAAACTGCGCATGCCGTGCCCGGTCGCAACGAACCTGTGCATCGATTTCCCCGACGCGCAGGCCTCGACCAACAAGGCCAGCTACAAGTTCATGCGGACGACAAGCCTTGCCGACTCCAAATCGTCGAAATTCCTGCCGCAGCTGCGCGAGCAATCGCAGGAGTGGCGCTACGTCAACGAGGAGATCCGGCAGGGCCGCAAGCTCGTTCGCGTGTTCTTCAGCGTCACTGCGTTCTCGCCCAAGGGCAAGGGCGACAGCAACGAGCGGGTTCTGAAATCGGTTTACCGGGCAGCCGGCTGGGATCTTCTCGACGATCGATACCTGCAGGTCATGGGTCTGCTCTGCGCGATGCCGATGACGATGGCCAACGGGCTGTCGAAGGATCTCGAGCGCATGAAACGCATGCGTACGCTTCTGACCACGACGGCTGCGAACCTTGCGCCGCTGCAGGGAGAATATCTTGGGGGCACGGTGCCGCACCTGCTGTTGATCGGTCGGCGCGGACAGCCCTTCTTCTGGAGCCCTTTCGAGAACGCCGCCGGCAATCATAATGTCGCGGTTTTCGGCAAGTCCGGTTCGGGAAAGTCGGTCGCGCTCCAGGAACTTTGTGGCTCGTTGTGTGGCGCCGGCGCGAAGGTCGTGGTCATCGACGACGGCCGATCGTTCGAGCATTCTGCAAAGCTCCAGGGCGGCGCGTTCGTCGAGTTCACGATGAGCTCGGGATTCTGCCTCAACCCCTTCTCGATGATCGATCAGGAGCAGGCGGCCGAGGACGAAGACTATCTTCTCGACTGCATGGCGATGCTCAAGGCGATCATCAATCAGATGTCGCGCCATATAAACCTGCTCGACGATACCGAACGTGGCCTGATCGACGGCGCCGTCAACCAGGTGTGGGAGGAACATGGCAGCCAAGGGTCGATCGACCTGGTGATCGAGGCGCTGGAGGCGACCGGCAACCCGCTTGCTTCCAATCTCGGCATCGCCATGCGGCCTTTCTCGTCGGGCGGGACCTATGGGAGGTTCTTTCAGGGCCAGGTATCGTTCGAGCTGAAAGCGCAGCTCACGGTGTTCGAGCTCTCCGATCTGTCGGCGCGCGAGGAGCTGCGCAGCGTCGTGCTGACGGCGATCATGTTCATGTCGCAACAGATGATGCGCAAGCTCGATCGATCGATTCCAAAAGCGCTGTTGCTCGACGAGGCGTGGCAGATGCTCCGGGGTGGCGCGATGGCCGACTTTATCGAGACCTATGCCCGCACGTGCCGCAAGTACGGCGCCTCACTGGTCACGGCGACCCAGTCACTCAACGACTACTACAAATCGGCCGGCTCGATCGCGGCGCTCGAGAATTCCGACTGGTTCGTCATCCTGCAGCAGAAGCCGGAGACGATTGCGGACTTCAAGAAGCATGATCGCTTCGAGATGGACGACTATACCGACGCCCTTCTGCGGTCGCTCAAGCGCAACGGATTCGAATATTCCGACATCATGATCAAGGGTCCCGACACGCTCGCGGTCGGGCGTCTGGTACTCGATCCCTATTCGGCGACTTTATTCTCGTCGAGCCCGACGACCTTCGCCGCAATCGACGCGCTGATCGCCGAAGGCATGAGCATGGACGAGGCAATCGAGCGGATCGCCTTTCCCGACAATCCCGAGAAATGGGTCAGCAATCTCGCCCCTGCGGACGAGATCGCGATCGCCGCGGAGTAGCGAGATGGCGACGGACATCACCCGGCCCACTGAGGCTCTCGCAGCGGACGCCAGGCGGTCTTCACAGTGGCGATCAGTCTTGTACTTCACGCTTCACGGTTTCGGGTTCGTCGGCTCGACGCTCCTGATGACCTGGGGACTGTTCTTTCTGTTCTTCCTCGCCATCGGCGGCTTCGCGTTTGATGGCTTCATCCACCAGCTCAACAATTTCACAACGCGCTATGTGGCGGCGGATGCAGCACGGACCGGTGCCTTCCTCAACATCTTCGCGATCGCGCACATGATCCTCTCTACGGCCGTGATCGCCTTCCGCCGAGACAGGATCCTCCCCGACCGGACCCACGAAGGAGTGTAGCGTCATGGCTGAGCAGCCCGAACTCGATCTCCCGCCCGGCCCAGCATCTCCCCCTATGGTCGCACCCGCGACACGCAGAACCGGCTTCGGTGGATTTAGCAGGCAGCAGATCTTCGTTGGGCTCGTTCTCCTTGCCATGATCGTCTGGGGTATGTGGGTGACGAGGGCACTCACAGCGCCAAAGGAGGAGCATATCGCGTCGGCGCGCCTGTCGGCACTGGTCGGCGACTATGTCGAGGCGCAGCGCTTCTCGGGCTCTCCGCCCGATCGGGTCCAAGCCGAGATGCGTGCGTTCATGGCTTCGCTCGACAAGGAACTTCAGCGGCGCAGCGCTAACGGCCAGGTTGTGCTCGTCGGCGAAGCGGTCCTCACCAAGAATGTGCCGGACATCACTGACAGCCTGAAGAAGGCGGTATTCGCATCCGGCGTGCCCGTCCCAAAGCGCATCTCGGTCGAAGAGCTGCAGCGCATGCAAGAGCTTTCCGCCGCGCAGGCAGCCCTCGCTGCGGCCCAGCCGGCGACCTTGGCACCGCAGGACACGCTCAACCCCATGGCCGCCGCGCAGGCGCTTCCGTCGGCAGGGCGCGCGCCGCCACAGGAGATGCTTCCCGCGGCCCGAGGCGCGTCAGTCTCCACCTTTGGAGGACCCGATGGCAACGGCGGCCAGTGAACCCGCGATCGCGCGCTGGCGGCCGCGCAAGCGCCTATGGGCGCTCTTGGGACTGGCAATCGCCGGAACGGTGGCGCTTGGCGCAATCAGCAGCTGGCGCGATAGCCACCTGCTGCTGATCAATACGACGGACTCGCTGCCGAACTGGGCGTTTCTGATCCGTCGTTATCAGCGACCGGAGCGCGGCGACTATCTTTTCTTCGACCCGCCGGCCAGCGCGCTGCTGCGACGCCATTTTGGGGCTAAACCGCAGATGTTCGGCAAGATCGTCTACGGGATGCCGGGGGATGTGGTGGCCCATCTCGGTCCGATTGTCACAGTCAACGGAACGCCCGTCAGCCGCATGAAGCCACGAACCAAGGCGGGAGAACCGCTCACGCCGGGGGGCGTGGGGCGGATACCCGCCGGTTGCTACTATGCGGGTTCGCCGCACCCCGATGGGTTCGACAGCCGATATGCTGAAGTCGGCTTTGTCTGCGGCCGTCAGATCATCGGCATCGGGGAGCCAGTGTTGTGATCCGGATCCTCGCCGGTGCGGCCGGGATCGCACTGCTCAGTGTCACAGCATTCCTCGCCAGCCCGACACGATCGGTAGCGCGCGACTATGGCCAAGCGGCTCAGGCATTCCCCGTGATTGAGCCCGACTTGCTCTCGACAATCGAAGCGCGGCTGAAACGAGCCGAGGCGACCGGCGAACTCGCGCAGACGAACGAGATGTTCGCAAAGCGTGTGGAAGCAAAGGTGCGGCGCCCGACGCCGGTCGCCGGCATGTCGCCGGCGATCACTGCCCGCGAGTGGGATTATGATCCATCGGTCCGGCTCGAGCGCGACATCCACGACCAGAAAGGCAATTTGATCGCGTCGGCCGGACAGACAATCAACCCGCTCGACTTTGTCACAATCAAGCAGGCCCTCGTTTTCATTGACGGCGATGACGCTGGCCAGCTCGCATGGGCGACCAGTCACTACACCGATCTCAACGCGAAGATCATCTTCGTCAGGGGGTCGCCGCTCGAGGAGATGACGAACCGGAAACGGCGGTTTTACTTCGACCAGGCTGGCAAGCTGACGTCGCGTTTCGGAATTGAGCATACGCCGGCGGTGGTCCGGCAGAACGGCCGTGCCATGCGCGTCACTGAGCAAGTGCTGAAGACGGGGAGGGCCGGCTGATGCCGCTGTGGCTCGATCTGCTTTGCACTCCGATGGCAGCGCCCGAAACACGCACGCTGCGCCGCATGCGCTACATATGGCAGGCGATGTGTCTCACCTGTGCGGTGGCGATCGGATTCTTCTCGTCGATCCGGCATGCTGTCGGCCGCGCCGCGCCGATCGGTGCGGCCGTCCTCCTGATCGGCACCGCGGCATACACTTGCCTCTACCTTATGCGAAAGCAGCGGGCCGATCAGGCCTTCTTCGATAGCGTCGGAGGCACGGAGTGACTCGATTGATTCCCCGCGCGTTCGGCCTTGTCGCGTTCATTCTCGCCATGGTCGCGATGTCACCGCCAGCGGCCGCCGCTGGACCGACATGCAACGGCAAGTTCGTCAATCCGATCACGGATGTCTGTTGGTCGTGCCTGTTCCCGCTCTCCGTCGGAGCCATGAAGATCTGGCCGAGCAGCCGGCCTGATCCCAGCAATCCCGCGTCGCCAATCTGCGCGTGCGCCGACCCTCTTCCCCGGATCGGTATCTCGGTCGGATTCTGGGAGCCTGCGCGCCTCGCCGACGTGACCATGAAGCCGTGGTGCTTTCCAAATCTCGGCGGCATCAGGATCGCGCCGGGGTTCGATATCGGCCAGGGCTATCTGACGGGACCGTCAATGGTGGGCGGCCGCTCCCAAAGCACGGCCAAATGGCACGTCCACTGGTATGTCTATCCGCTGCTGTACTGGATGGAAATCCTGACCGATTTCGCCTGCTTCGAGCAGGCGTCGTTCGACATCGCCTACATGACCGAGGTCGATCCGCTCTGGCAGGATGACTCGCTCGCGGCGCTGATCAATCCCGAGGCGATCGTTTTCGCCAATCCGATCGCCCAAGCGGCCTGCGCCGGCGACTGCATCGCCGGTACCGTGAACCTGCCGCTCGATCCGCTTTTCTGGTGCGCTGGCTGTCAGGGGTCGATGTACCCGCTCAACGGCAACATCCCGTCGTCGATCGGGCATGTCCAGTCGTCACGGCTCGCCTTGTCGCGGTTTGCCTACAAGATGCACCGCGAAGCGCTCGCCTGGGGCACGATGGGTTCGGCCGGGCTGTGCAAGAAGTACCTGATGCCGATCATGCGGAAGCAGCAATATCGCTTCCAGATGGTCAATCCGATACCGACCGTCAGCGGCCGTTTTGCGTGCTCGGCGATCGGGGCTTCCACCATGCCGCCCGACGCGGGGCGCGCCTATCCCGCTGGTGGCGAGGACATGGGCTACCTCGTGTGGCGCAAGCGCAATTGCTGCGTGTTTTAGGAGACTTGCGATGCGCCTTCTCACCATGGGCGTGTTGGCGCTCCTCGGAACGGCGGGACTTTCCGCGCTTCTCGCTCGATCCGTCGACGGCGTCGACGTTCAGGCGGTCAAGAAGCGCGCGGCCGATCTCGCCGCCGAGGCTCAAGCGTTCGTCGACCAGGTGAAGGACCGAGGCGATCAGTTTCGCGAGGACGCTGAAACCGTTCGGACGAGTGGCACGGAGAACATGCGGCGGGTTGCCGGGACCGAGCTCCCGAAAGGCCCGACAGGGGCCGTGGACTTCGACGAAATTGTGCAGGGCGCAGCGAAAAATGTCGGTGCCCGCAGCGGCGAAGCTCCGCAGTTCATCGTGTTCGCCAGCCTCTCGATGCCCGACCCCGCGCTCAAGCAGCTGGTGCGCGACACGGCGAGCGCCGGCGGCGTGGTCGTGTTCAGAGGCTTCCCCAATAACTCTGCCAAGGAGTTCGTCGGGCGGATCAGCAAGGTGGTCGAGCGCGATCAGTTTGCGAACATCGGCATCGATCCGCGGCTCTTCCGCGCGTTCGACGTGCAGGCAGTCCCAACTTACGTCGCCGTATCGTCGGACTTCGATCTGTGCGCGGGCTTCTCCTGCACGACGAAGCTTCCACCTTATGATCGCATGGTCGGCAACGTCACTGTCGATTACGCGCTCTCGACGTTCGCCAGTGGCAATGGGCCGGGCGCGCGGATCGCGGCGGTGGCACTCTCCAACATGAAGCGGGAACGGCAATGATCGCCCGCCGCGTCCTCAGTGGTCTGTGCGCGATGCTGCTCGTCACGCAACCGATCGCCGCGCAGCAAATGACCGTCGAGCAGGCCCGCAAAGAGGGCAAGGCGATGGCTCAGGAGAAGAGGAACGACTCCTCGCTGGTCCCCTCCAGCGACGCACAGGCAGCGTCGGTCCCTGGATATACCGGGACCAACCAACCTCAGAGCACCTATTACGACGATCCCGACAAGCTGGTTGCCGATAGCCAGGCAATGAAGTCCACCAACGAACAGTATCAGGTCACGACAGATAGCGCCAATGTCCGACCAACGTTCAGTAACGCTGAGATCCTGGCGACTACAACGCGGGCCACGGCGGTGGAGAATGATCCCTCGACTTACCTTGAGGGTGAGGCGATCGGCTCCTCGAGCGGCAGTTGTACGCCTCTGCCGCCAGGCGCGGGAACCGCCGGCTATTACGAGGCGACATGCAACGTTGGGGCCAAGGTCGACACGACGACAGGGGCATGTTCCGTCGGCCTGAGCCATAGCGTCCGCCAAAGCTACACCTACACCTGTGGGACGGCCAAGCTGACGCACGAGGTCACAAGCTGCGTGCGCTACCAAGGTCGCACCTGCGTTCAATATTCTACCGCCGTCACCGTCACCAGTTCGCTCGACAGCTGTACCGGCTACGCGGCCGCTCCATCCTGCTCCATGACCAACGAGGCTCTGGCGGATAACCATCGCCGCTACGTCGTCGGTCGAGATGCAAACTATTACTCGACGACATCGACACGAACTTACAGTTGCTCGAGTGAGACGGCGTCCCCGGCAGGGGGCTCGGCGAGGTTCGGATCCTGGAACAGGACCGCGGCGCCAGGGACATTGATCGGCGTCGAGAATGTCTACGCCGGTTCGGTGAAAGACGAAACCGCTTGCTCGGCTTGGGCAGGAAACAGCAATTGCTCGGTAACGGAGGAAGTTTGTACATCGAGCGACCCGGAGACGCGGGTCGTGAACGGCGTCGCGATAACGCAACCCTGTTGGGCGTGGGACCGGACCTACACCTGCAACACGGTCGGCACGGGCAACGACTGCGGCACCCTGTCTGCGAATCCGAAGTGCTCGTACGTCCGCGACGAGTGCCTCGATGATCCGGATGAGGCCGGACCGGGCCCATGCAAGACCCTCACGAAGGTCTACAAGTGCGAGACGCCTGCCGGCACATCTGCCGACACCAAGCAGTATATCTGCGGCAACGACGTCTACTGTATCAACGGCGACTGCGAGCCGATCGTTCGCGAGGCATCGACCGAGTTCAAGGATGCCCTGGTCGGTCTCCATGCGCTCGACCAGGCCGGCAAGGAGTTCAACGAAACCGATCTCAGGGTGTTCAGCGGTACACGCGAGACCTGTCACAAGCCGGTTTTCGGGCTGATCAACTGCTGCGCAGGAAAGGTTTCAGGCGCCGTGCCCGTCGCCGCCGGCGCCGCAGCGCTCGCCGGCGGGCCCGCGGCGATCGCCGCCTTTGCTACGCCGTTTCTCGTCTTGTTCGCCTGTTCTCAGGACGAAATGAAACTCGATATCAAGGACAGGATGGGCTTCTGTCATAATGTCGGCACCTATTGCTCATCGAGCTTTCTGGGAATCTGCTCGACGAAGCGCACCGCCTACTGCTGCTTCGAGAGCAAGCTGTCGCGCATCCTTCAGGAGCAAGGACGAGTGCAGCTGCGCAAGCCATGGGCCAGCCCCAAAAAGGAGCAATGCCAAGGCTTCACTATCGAGGAGTTTGCGTCCCTCGACCTGTCAGTGATGGATTTCACCGAGGTGTACTCGGACTTCATGGATGCGGCGAAGCTGCCCGACGAAGTCCAGACCATGTCCGACATCCAGGACAAGATTCAGGCCTATTATGATCTGCACGGCAAATGATCCGCCTCCATCGGGCGACAGCCCGGCATG
The DNA here is from genome assembly GCA_964562225.1 of uncultured Sphingobium sp. Taxonomy (GTDB): domain Bacteria; phylum Pseudomonadota; class Alphaproteobacteria; order Sphingomonadales; family Sphingomonadaceae; genus Sphingobium. Next base: position 11,211 of record CAZLSU010000015.1, on the reverse strand, counting down.
CGACTGGGCCATGACGGTGCTCGAGCTGGCGATCTTCATCGCCGTCTTTCGTGCCGTGCAGCCGGTCGATACCGACGTCATATCCGAGATCCTGTGCCGCTGGTTCGAATGTTTCATCGCGCCCGACGACATCGCAGCGGCGGCAGCCGGCATGGTTGGCCGAGGCTGGCTGGTCGTGGTCGGCGGGAAGCTGAAAGCCACCGAAGACGGCCGCCGGGTGGCGCGCCACCTGGTGAACGGAATCATCCGGATGTTCGACCAGGGGACGAGGCTCATCGACGTCGCGCTGATGATGGCCGTGCTGAGGCTCACCAGAGAGGAGTTGGGCGATGCCGATGATTGAGATGCCTATGCTGATCGCGATGCTGATGCTCAACACGGTGCCACCACGGCCCGTCACTCCACCGACAGATCATTGCAGTGGCCGGCGCGTTCCCGACGGCTTCGACTGCTGCCTTCACCTAGCAATCTGGAACGGCCAGTCCACGCTCTCTTCGACCTTCACCTCTACCCCGCGAACCCGAGCCGACGATGAAAGGACGATACAGGATGTCACGAAACGCTAAGCTTTCGCTGCTTCTGCTGATCTTGTCACCCGTCGGTGCCACCACTGCCACCCGGGCGCAGGAGGCCACGACCGCGCGCGATGCGATCGAGCATGACGCGCCGGATGATTTCTATTGCGGTGAGCGCAAGCTCGGGCAGTGGTTCTATTGCACCAAGCCCAAGCCGACCGAAAACGCACGAAGCGCGGCGCCGGAGCCCACAGTGAGCGCGGCGGAGCGGATCGCCGCGATCACCAAGCAGCTGGACGAGCTGAAGGCGCGCGCGATCCTCGAGCCGACTGAGGCGAATGTGATCGCCTACGTCCGTTTCCAGCGCGAGCAATTGGATCGCGCATCGACTTTTTCGGATACCTGGCAACGGGCTTTGTGGCAAAACCCAGACCTCGACTACACCCTGCAGCGGCCGGTTTCGACTGTCGGTAAGAGGCTTTGGCTCGACAACCGCAAGGCGGACCGTGACGCCGTGCTGACGAACCTCGGGCAGCGCTACGGTCTGTTTTACTTCTACGCGCAGAGCTGCGGTGCTTGCGAAGTCTTCGCGCCAATCCTGCGGTCGGTGACCGACAGCCACCGCATGACCGTGATGGCGGTTTCTATGGATGGCGGGCCGAGTAAGGACTTCCCCAACTACGTCGTCGATTCCGGGCAACGATCACGGATGGGTGTCCCCGGCAACGAAACGCCGGCGCTCGTGCTGTTCGACACGCAGACCAAACGGACGATCCCGGTCGGGTACGGCGTGCTCAGCGCCGATGAGATCATGGATCGCATCTTCATGCTGACCAACACCAAGGTAGGGAGCGACTACTGATGGAACGGATAATAGAGCAGGGATGGGTGCGCGTCCTTCGCCGGAAAACCGCGGCATGGCTGGCCCTGGTAGCCGCGTCGCACCTTGCGCTTGTCGGCGTAGCCAGGGCCGACGTTGCATCGGAGATGAACGGCTTCTTCAACGACGCGGGCGGCGCTGCGAATGTCACCGGTCCGACTGCGTTCCAGGGGCAGTCTGCCGGCTATTACTCCTTGGGAAACGTGTGGACCCGCTTCCCTCAGAAGAGTGTCTCGCCCTTCAACCTGCAGCTGCCATCCGCGCGCGCCGGCTGCGGCGGGATCGACCTCTTCAGCGGCAGCTTCTCGTTCATCAATGCGTCTGAGATCGTCGCAATGCTGAAGGCGACGGCTAACAATGCGCTTGGCTTTGCTTTCAAGCTCGCGATCGATTCCGTGTCGCCGGAAATCGGCAAGGTCATGGATGAATTCAGCCAGAAGGCACAGCTCCTCAACCAGATGAATATATCGAGCTGCGAAACCGCGCAGGCGCTCGTCGGCGGCATTTGGCCGCAGATGGATTCCACGCGTTCGACGATCTGCGAGGCGGTCGGCAACAGCCAGGGGGTGTTTTCGGATTGGGCGGCATCGCGCCAAGGTTGCAATAACGGCAATAAGCGCGACGCGACGATCGCAGGCAACACCGACGGCAGCATGAAGGACCAGCTCGTCGGCGAGCCGCACAATTACACTTGGGAGGCGCTGAAGAAATCGGCAAAATTTGGCGCATTCGATCAATCCTTCTCCGAGTTCGTCATGACGTTGGTCGGCACGGTCGTAACGACGCCATCGACCGACCCGACCGTCGGCGGGAAGGTCGTGATGTTCGGCCCGGCAGAGGAAGCGGTAGTGACGGCCCTTCTTGACGGCACGGCCAACGCGCCGGCGGTGAAGATCCTCAAGTGCAACGACACGAACTGTTACGATGTCGGCGAACAGACCCTGACCGTGCCGGCATCGGCCGCGTTGCGACCTCGGATCGCCGGCATGATCAAGTCGATGAGCGGAAAGATCCGGTCTGACACCGCCCTTGATGCGGCTGAGAAGCAGCTTCTGAATCTCGCAACGGTGCCGATCTACAAAATCCTCGCCGTGCAAGCGTACGCGCATTACGCGCTGACCGATGGCGAGATTGAGACGTTGTCGGAGATCGTTGCGGTCGATCTGCTGGCAGCGATGCTGGACAACATGCTCGATCGCGTCGAGCAGGCACAGACCCATTACCAAACGTTCGATCAGGCGACTGCGACCCAATGGAAGCAGCAGATCGCGGCAACCCGGCAGAAATTCTCGCAGCGGGACGTCAAGCTCAACAACAAGCTGCAGGTGACGATGCAGATCATCAACCGCAGCATCATGCTCGAGTCCACCCTGCAGAATTCAATGACGCCCGGCATGTCGTCGGCGCTCAACTTTTCGCGCGGGCTGAACGCCCAGGGGCTCATGTAAAGCGGGGTAGGGGCCAAAGCGATGTTGGAGGTCTTCACGGTCGGCGGCGGCGAGTATCTCGTCAATACCTTCAACGCCGTCGCGGCATGGTCGGGGGGAGGGGGATACCGCTCGCTCCTCCGTGTCGTGATGGTGATGGGCCTTATCTACTCGCTGCTGGTGGTCGCATTCACGCTCAATTTTCGCGTGTGGTTCAACTGGTTCCTGCAGTCGACGTTGATCTATCTTTGCCTCATGGTGCCGACGATCGACGTCAAGGTTACCGACCGGATCAACCCGTCGCTCGCGCCGGCGACGGTCGCCAACGTTCCGCTCGGGCTGGGCGTCCTCGCAAGCTTCACCACCCAAATCGGCGACTGGCTCACTCGTACGGCCGAAACGGTCTTCGTGATGCCCGGTGAGCTCAATTACACGACGAACGGCATGGTTTACGGCGCGCGCCTGTTCGACGCGACGCGCAACTTCGTCGTCCGCGACGCCGAGTTTTCGACGAACCTCGAGGAGCATTTCAAGAAGTGCCTCTTCGGCGATGTCATGCTCTACCAGAAATCCCTGACCAATCTCGCTCAGTCCAAGGATCTGTGGGCGGACATCGGACCCGGCTCGGAGGCCCGCTCCCAGGAGTGGCTTGAACGACAGGGCGACGGGACCGTCAACAACTTCATCGTCACCTGCCGGCAGGCCTACCAGATGCTTGACGCGCAATGGGCGCCGATGATCGAAGCCAACACGCCGCTCTGGGGCAAGGAGCTTTATCCGAAGCTGAGCAACACGTTGGCGGCTGACAAGCTGAAGCACGACCTGCCGATCGCCAACGCGGCGTTCACCGGCTCGGCCAGCAGCTATTCGGATTCGATGCGCCAGAACACCGCGATCAACGCATTCATGCAGGCACGCAATAGCATGGCGGGTGGTTCCGGCGCGGCTACGATCGATACGTTCGCTCAGACCCGCGCCGACATCCAGGCCCGCAACACCTATAACTCGATCGCCCAGCAGGCGATGGCGTGGGTCCCTATCCTGAACATCGTCCTAACCGTCGTGTTCTTCGCGATGTTCCCGGTGATTTTTCCCCTGTTCCTGATGCCGCAGACCGGGCTCGGCACGCTCAAGGGTTATGCGATGGGGTTCTTTTACCTTGCCGCATGGGGACCGCTCTACGTCATCCTCCACATGATCTGCATGACCCGGGCGGAGGCAGCGGCCACGGGCGTGGCAGATGGCGGCGTGACTCTGGGGAGCTATGCCGGCATCGCCGCCGTGAATGGCGAGACCGCGACGATCGCCGGCTTCATGCTGATGAGCATCCCGTTTCTAGCTGCCGGTCTGGCGCGCGGCGCCATGTCGATCGCGGGGCAGGCAACGTCGATGCTGGCGCCGGCGCAGAACGCGGCAGAGGCAGCGGCGCTCGAGCAGACCACCGGCAACTATTCCTATGGAAACGTAAGCTGGGCGAACGCCACCTCGAACATGCGCCAGAGCGATCAATGGTCCACGGCACCGAGCTTCATGGGCGGTGCTACGAGCGTCGGCTGGCGCCAGGACAATGGTGCAGTCGTGTCCGGGTTCGGCAATGGCCAGGACGTTATCGACATGGGTAGCGCGATTTCGCGGCTCGGCTTCACGCCGACCATGAACTCTGGAACGGTGGCTGAGTGGCGCCAAATGGCGAGCCAGGCACACCGGCAGGCCGAGGCGTTCGAAAATGCGGCGCAGGATATCCTCACCAGCACGCACACGAACCGTAGTGCGTTCGGCACGTCATCGGAACGCTCGTCGGGCTTCGAGTCAGGGAGCGGCCGGTCGGCGAATACTAATATCGAGCAGTTCGACAGGACCACCGGATCCAGCTCGCAGGGCCTGGAGGAGCGATCTTCGACCAGCCAAGGGCAGCGGATTTCCCAAGGGCATGATCGCGGTGCGGCAACTAACGACCAGGTCACCGGGTCCCTGAGCGCAGGGTCGGGTAGTGGCTCTGGCAGGGGAACTGCGGGTAGAAAAGGTGGCCTCGGCGGCCTTCTTCCGAGTAGCAGCGGCAGCTTGGGTGTGAGCAGAACCGGCCAACAGACTGACGGTCTGCGGTATGGAACAGAAGAGACTCGTTCGACTGACAACGCTAGTTCTTCGTCAAGCGGAGTCCGGGATGAACATTCCAGCGGTAGCGGCGCCTCAACCTCCGACGGTACTTACGATCGCTCGGGCGTCTTTAGCCGAGCATCGTCAACTTCGTCGTCCTCTCAAAGCACGGAAGATTCACTGGCCAAGGCAAGGTCCTACTCCGAGGCCGCACGCCGAATGGAGGAGCTCGCTCAGTCGCTGTCCCGTGACGCGAGCTTTGCAGAATCGCACGGCATGCAGCTTAGTGAGAATATGAGCCAGGATCTTGCGCAGTGGTACCGGCAGCAACAGGCGATGCATCCCAACATGGATGCGCCGGAGCTATGGGCAACCGGCTTGACCGATCATCAGCGGGCCGTGCGCAACGAGATGATCCAGCAATGGTCGCAGGAGAAGCGCGATGCGCTCTGGGAAGAGATTAAGGGAAATCTTCCGGAGCCCTCTCTCGTCGATGTGCATCGGACCGACGTCGGAGGCGCTGCTGCGGTACGCTCGTCCTATCATCCACACGGTGTCGATCGGATCGGTGGTGGTAGTCCAGGAGGTGATCCCGCTGCCGCCGCCAAAATCATCGATGAGGGCCGTGGGAAACTTGATGACGACAGGGCGGTTGCCGCGGCTGCGCGTACGAGCCGCGCGCAGGCAACGGTTGACCTACAGTCAGAGGTATCAAGGGATCACAATCGCGGGTTCTTTAACGATCCCGACTTGCGCAAGTGACCGTAGATCTAAAGAGCGACGAAAAGGTAGGCACCCGTCGCAACAAGAAGCAACAGCGAGATCATGCCGCCAATAGCTTTGCCGACGGTCAGAGGACGATCATCAAGGCGCTCAGCAATCCTGTCATGTCCCAAATGTTCTTCGGGGACATAAAAGGGACCGCCAGGCAGATCCTTCGTCGCCATATAGGTTCTAAGATCGTACATGGGTGACAGCTCCGAACGGCCGGCAGTATAGTGCGTTCGAGGTTTGTTCGCAAGGATCAGACTGTAGTGCGCTAATGGTTGGGAGGAGACGACATGCGTGCGGACGTTCGGGAGGTCCTCAAGATTGCGGCGGGCGTTTTCCTGGGCCTGACGGCATTCTGGCTGGCGTCCATAATCCTCTCCGCTCTCACGTCCCAGGGTGCGCAAGAGCGCAACGCCCAGGGTCTCCTTCAAAGGCAGTTCGCACCCGCCCACTGACGAGCTGGCCGGAACTTATGCGCTTCAAACCCCGGATCTTCAGAGACAAGTCTCTTAAGGATAATTCAGGAGGGCCTTGCGCTTTCCATTTGAAGTGCGACTTCCGTGGCTTGCATAGCACTTCAGCCATGGTTGGGGCGAGCCCCAACCATGGCTGACCAAATTTACCCTGCCCGAAGGATGGCAATTTGCTCTCCCAGCACCTCCTGCGGCGTTCGGTAGTCGAGGCATTTGCGGGGCGTGTTGTTGAGCCGGTCAACCAGCGCCTGGAGCTCCCTGTCCGACACCAGCGCGATGTCAGTATCGAGCGGTAGAAAGCGCCGTATCCGGCCGTTGCTGTTTTCGACGCTGCCCTTTTGCCATGGCGCCGATGGCATACAGAAATAGCTGGTCATGCCGAGTTTCTCTCGCAGGGTTAGAAAGGCGGCAAATTCCGTCCCCCTGTCGAAAGTTATGCTTTGGCGAAGGGAAGGGGGCAGGGCCTTCAACTGCCTGTCGATACCCGCCATGACACCGGCCGAGTGACGGCTCGGATTGCGCGTCAGGATCGTAAATCGGCTACGCCGTTCGACCAGCGACGTCAGGTTCGTTTTGCCAAATTCCTGCCGGAAAGCCACCAAGTCGCCTTCCCAATGCCCAAAGCTGGTCCGGCGACCGATTTCCGCAGGCCGCGCCTTGATCGTGTTGGCCAGCGGGATATGGACGCCGGGCGGCTTGCGGGCATAGCGCCGACGTCGTGATCGGCGAGCGCGAGGCAGGAAACGCCACAATCCCTGGTCACGACCTACGCCGCCATAGACATGTAAATAGGCGTCGAACCGGGACCCCCGATCGGCGTCCAAAAGGGACCCCCCAATGGCGCTGGCGGGCGTCGATGATGGACGCGCCATTCGCGCTGCTTGCGGCGTAGGGAGGGCGTAGCCCGACCGGAGGCGCAAGCAGCGCGAACCGATCCTTTGTCTGGCGTCAGCTGCGGTTCTTGAAGCGCCAGCTGTCGTTGCCGGTCTCGACGATGTCGCAGTGGTGGGTGATGCGATCGAGCAGCGCGGTCGTCATCTTGGGGTCGCCGAACACGCTGGGCCATTCGCCGAACGTCAGGTTGGTGGTGATGATCACCGACGTCTGCTCGTAGAGCTTGCTGATCAGGTGGAACAGCAACTGGCCACCCGAGCGGGCGAACGGCAGATAGCCGAGCTCGTCGAGCACCACGAGTTCATGGCGGCGCAGCTGGGCGGCGAGCGCGCCGGCCTTGCCGATCCGGGTCTCCTCCTCGAGCTGCGTCACCAGATCGACGGTGTTGAAGTAGCGACCGCGGGCACCGGCACGGATGACGCTGGCGGCGATCGCGCTGGCGAGGTGGGTCTTGCCGGTGCCCGTGCCCCCGACCAGCACGACGTTGCGGCGCCCCGGCAGGAACGAGCCTGCGTGAAGCGAGCGCACCAGCCCTTCGTTGATCGGGGTGTTCTCGAACACGAAGGTGTCGAGGTCCTTCACGACCGGCAGCCTGGCAGCCGTCATGCGGTAGCGGATCGAGGCTGCATGGCGATGGGCGCCTTCGGCGCGAAGCAGATCGCTCAGGATCTCCATTGCGGTGCGCTTGCGCTGGACGCCGGTGGTGACCGCCTCGTCGAACGCACCCGCCATGCCCTTGAGCCCAAGCCCGCGCATAGCGTCGATCATCTCATGCCGCTGCATCGAGACCTCGCAGGCTGTCGTAACGGGCGCAGTTGGCGACCGGCGGGTGCATCAGCGCCAGATCCTCGGGCGTGACGATGGATGCGGGTCGGGGCGGCTCTCGCCGACGCGACAGGATGTTGAGCACGACCTCGTCGCTGACCGCACCGGCGTCGAGCGCTTCGCGAACGGCGCCCTCGACGGCATCCAGGCCATCGCTGAGGACGGCTGCAAGAACGCGGACGAACCGTCGATCGGCATCGTCGTCGCTGCCGAGCTTGCGCCGCAACCGAGCGAGCGCGGGCGGCAGATCCCAGCCCTGGAACGGCGCCCCGTTCCTCAGCGCGCCAGGCTTGTTCACCAGCACCGGCAGATAATGCCAGGGGTCGTAGATCGTTCGGTCGCGGCCGAAGAACCGGGAGTGATCGGCGATGATCTCGTCGCCCATCCGCACGACGATCCGGTCAGCATAGGCCCGGACCTGGACCGCACGACGCACCGCCTTGGCGGCAACCGAGTAGCGGTTCCGATCGAAGCTGATCAGGCAGGTCCCGGTCACCGCATGTTGCGTCTCATGGAAGCCGTCGAACGCGGAGAGCATCGGCTGGAGCGCGGGCCGCTCCAGCTCCAGCGCCTGCGCGACCGTCATCTCCTTGTGCTCGGGGTGCGCCTGCATCGCCGCCCAGCGCAGGCACTCGGCTTCCAGCCAGCCGTTCAGCTCCTCCAGGCTGGTGAACCGAAGCCGGGGCTTGAAGAAGCGACCCCGGATCGTCTGCACCTGATGCTCGACCTGGCCCTTCTCCCAGCCGGCCGCCGGCGAGCACGCGGTCGGCTCGACCATATAATGGTCCGCCATCACCAGAAAGCGACGGTTGAACACGCGCTCCTTGCCGACGAACACGGTCGTCACCGCGGTCTTCATGTTGTCGTAGATGCCGCGCAGCGGCACCCCTCCGAAGAAGCCAAAGCCGCGCGCATGCGCGTCGAACACCATCTCCTGCGTCTCGCGCGGGTACGCTCGAACGTACACCGCCCGCGACGCGCACAGCCGCACATGCGCGACCTTCACGCGCATAGGCTTGCCCGCAATCTCCACGTCTTCGTGGCTCCAGTCGAACTGGTACGCTTCGCCCTGCCTGAACAGCAGCGGGATGAACGCCGCGACGCCGGCCCCGGGATCCTTGCGCCGCGCCTCGGCCCAGCGCGTGGCGTAGCGCCGGACCGCATCGTACGATCCCTCGAAGCCTTCGCGCAGCAACAGATCATGGATGCGCGTCATCCGCAGCCGGTCACGACGCGACCGCGTCTCGTTCTCGGCCAGCAGCGTATCGAGCCGCTCCTGGAATGGTCCGATCCGCGGCAGCGGCTGCACCGAACGATGATAGTCGAACGCGCCTTCGGGCGCCCGGATCGCCTTGCGGATCACCTTGCGCGATAGCCGCAGGTCCCGTGCGATCTCCTTGATGGGCTTGCCGCCGGCGTACTCACGCCGAATCCGTACCACCGTCTCCACCACCAACATCCCGATCTCGCCGCCTGAGAATACCCAGGCCGCTGTCTAAACCATCGAAATGAGGGGTCCCTTTTGGACGCCGATCACCCCGCTAAGGGGGTCCCTTTTGCACGCCGATCCACACCATAGACATATTGATAGATCGTCTCGTGGCATATCGAGAGACCGGCCAGGCGATGCCGGCGAACATAACCAGCGATCTGTTCGGGTGACCAGGTGACGTGCACCCCTGAAATGTGACCGATTTTCGGTAGAGTCCGACGCGAAGGAGTCGGACGAAGATGCGCAGCAGCAGGTTCAGCGAAGAGCAGATCATAGCGATTTTGAAGGAGCACGAGGCGGGGATGCCGACGGCGGAGGTATGCCGTCGACACGGAATCAGCGGTGCGACCTTCTACAAGTACAAGGCGAAGTTTGGCGGTTTGGAGGTATCCGAGGCGCGACGCCTGAGGGCGCTGGAGGACGAAAACGCGAGGCTGAAGAAGCTTCTCGCGGAGGCGATGCTCGACAACGTGGTGCTGAAGGATCTGGCCTCAAAAAAATGGTAACGCCCGGCGCCAAGCGGGAAGCCGTCGCCCATGCCCGTGAGCATCACGGCCTGAGCGAGCGTCGGGCGTGCAGTCTTGTCGGCGTGAGCCGCCGGGTTATCCGGTATCAGCCAACGAGGGTCGATGATGCGCCCTTACGGGCGCGTTTGCGTGAGCTGGCGGCGGAGCGCCGCCGGTTCGGGTATCGCCGTCTGGGCTATCTGCTGGCGCGCGAGGGGATGACGCCCAACCACAAGAAGCTGCGGCGGATTTACCGTGAGGAGAACCTGCGGGTCCGCCGTCGCGGTGGCCGCAAGCGTGCGTTGGGCACGCGAGCGCCGATGGTGTTGCCGGACGGCCCGAACCAGCGCTGGTCGCTGGACTTCGTCTCCGACACGCTGACGTGCAGCCGGCGGTTCCGTATCCTGTGCGTGGTCGACGATTACAGCCGGGAATGCCTGGCGCTGGTGGCCGACACGTCGCTGTCGGGCGTGCGGGTCGCTCGGGAGCTGACCCGGCTGATCGGACTACGCGGAAAGCCGCACACGGTGGTCAGCGACAACGGCACTGAACTGACCTCGTCGGCCATCCTGCGCTGGTCGCAGGAACGGCGCGTCGAGTGGCATTACATAGCGCCGGGCAAGCCGATGCAGAACGGCTTCGTCGAGAGCTTCAATGGTCGCTTGCGCGACGAATGCCTCAACGAGACGCTGTTCACGTCGCTGGCCCATGCCCGGTTCGTGCTCGATGCCTGGCGGCACGATTACAACCACGTGCGACCGCACTCGAAACTGGGCGGGAAGACCCCCGCCGAGATCGCCGGCCAACGTGCCTGGGGGCATGCCCCCAGGCACGTTGCCATCCCCTCAACCAACCATCATGAAGGAGCCGGACTCTACCTCTAACTGGTAACAATCAGGGGCGCACGTCACAGGCCGCCGCCAGACGATCCATGATATAGATGGCCAGTTCAGGATGGCGCAACTTTGGCACCGCGCACACGGCGACCCGTAGCCTTGGTCTGCGCGATCGTAGGGAAATAGCCGCGGAACAGCGGCTCCTCGTCAAGATGTCGGTTGCGTTTGATCTCGCGATAAAGCGTCGAGGGGTGACGCCCCAGTTCCATCGCCGCCTGCTTGACGCTTCGCCCAGTCTGCACCAGACGATATAATATTCGCCGCTCGTCCAATCCGAGTTGATGATATCTGCCCATCATTTGCATTCCTTGAAAAGGGGAAACCCCATAGAAATCCAAGGAATTCGCACTTCAATCTAGAATCCGCCCCCTCTATATTTTTGTTCCTGCTAAATAGAGAAGTCACAATCTGTGCCATATAGAAATGTCACAGGTT